>NZ_JBMMKT010000004.1:0-412561 GCF_057626615.1 Marinomonas sp. HM11-D
AGCGGGTTGTATCCCGCGATTGAGAGTCCGCATCCCCGGACGAAGCCGGGTCGTACGAGCGGGGTGTATTGGCGATTAACTCGGCCTTAAAGATTTCTTGCGTCCACTAGCATGGCGTTCGCGGTATTCGGTATCAATGTATCGGTCTGTGGTCGCCATGCTGGCGTGACCAGCGTCTTCTCGAACGTGTTCCTTCGGACGCACCTTAACATCTTCGGAAATACCCGTGTGGCGCAGCCAGTGGACAGTGGCTACACGTAAATCTTCGGCATCAGATTTCAAACCGTCGTCACACATGCGGTAATAGGCTTGATCGAAGCAATACTGCACGATATTGCGCACTTGGCGTGAACTGGTCATAGCACCTTGGCCACGATTTTTCGGGATCAACGAGGTTTGTTCAGCCACGGTCGGCAAGTCAGGCAGTTGTCTAAATCGGCGGTATCGTTTTAAAGCATTGAGCATTTCATCAGACACACTGACTAAGCGTTCTTTATTACCCTTCGATAAAACTTTAAACCACCAATTACCATCAGTGTCTTTGATAAAGTCGCCCATAATCGGAGCAGAACGCTCATCGGCTACCAACTCAGAAATACGCAGATACATGCCGAGTAGGGCGTTCATGATAAATAACGTACGTTCATGGGTGGCGGGATCTTCTTCTGCCATCAATTCCGCCGTTTCGATCACATAATCCCATTGCAAGTTTGAAATGCGGCGCACTTGGCGTCGGGTGACTTCTTTTTTAACAAACTTGCTCTTTTGACGGATCAGCGCCACAGGGTTCTGCTGTACCGCCTCTTCTTGCATTAAAAAGCCATAGTAGGACGACAAAATAGAGAAGGTGGCGCGAATGGCCGCTTGCGACAGATTGTAATGCTGCGAAAGCGGTACCTGCCCATTGCGGAAATCAAGTTTTGAGACATGGGCCACAAATGGACGCCATTCTTCATTCGGCACCCGTTCGCCCATTTTGTTTTTGAAACGGGCAACGTTCTTAGTTCCGATCCAGTCCTCTGGAGGCGTATTGCAGAAATGGATAAATTCTTCGATTTGATCCCGGCGCAAGGCCAACGCAGGGGAATCCACTACAAACCAAGACCAGAGTAATAAACGCTCCACTTCACGGCGATAAGAGTTAAAGGTCGCTTGTGAACCGTTGTAGCTATAGATAAAGCATAACGCTAGCTGCAGATCGCGTTGGTAATCGACTTTGCTTAATTGAGGGATGTCACTTTGCAATGGCCCAAGAATACTGTGGTACTGGGTAAACGGATTGGGTAAGTGCTCTAAGTTGTCGATTAATGGCAAAGGGGCAGACATTGCTTATTCCATAAATATATTAGCATCCAGTCACTTTCTGTACGACCCGACTCCGTTCGGGGAAGCAAGCCTTCAATCGCGGGATGGAACCCGCTCGTACGACCCGACTCCGTTCGGGGAAGCAAGCCTTCAATCGCGGGATGGAACCCGCTCGTACGACCCGACTCCGTTCGGGGAAGTAAGCTTCAATCGCGGGATGCAACCCGCTCGTACGACCCAATTTGATCGGGGATAAAGTTACTTAATCGCCATCAGGAGATGGCTCGTACGAGTGAAGTTTATCAGCATTTATGCGGTGATTTGCTCAAACAACTCAAAATAAGTTGGGAAGGTCTTAGATGTACAACCAGGATCGTTGATGGTTACTGGTGTATCAGAGAAAGCCACCAATGAGAAGCACATAGCAATACGGTGGTCGTTGTAAGTATCGATCGCAGCGTGTTGCAATGTTTCTACAGGTGTTACTGTGATGAAGTCTTCACCTTCTACTACATCGGCACCTAGCTTTTTCAGCTCAGTCGCCATGGCGTATAAACGGTCCGTTTCTTTTACGCGCCAGTTGTAGATATTGCGAATGGTCGTTGGACCTTTAGCAAATAGAGCCGTCGTCGCAATGGTCATAGCCGCATCTGGAATGTGGTTCATGTCCATATCGATGCCATTTAGCTCGCCACGCTCAGATTCAATCCACGTTGGGCCGTAAGTGATTTTGGCACCCATTTTTGCTAGAACGTCAGCAAATTTCACGTCACCTTGTACGCTGTCTGAGCCCACACCGTGTACTTTGATTTTACCGCCAGCGATGGCGGCTGCCGCAAGGAAATAAGAGGCAGATGATGCATCACCTTCGACCATAATTTCGCCAGGGCTTTGGTAAGTTTGATTACCCTTAATCACAAACGCTTGGTAATTCTGGTTCTCAACGTCGACACCGAATTGCTTCATCACGTGCAGGGTAATGTCGATGTAAGGCTTAGACACCAGCTCGCCATCTACCTTAATCGTCAGATCACCTTTTGCTAACGGTGCGCTCATAAGTAGCGCAGTTAGGAATTGGCTAGAGATATTCCCCTTGATAGAAACTTCACCACCTTGGATACCGTTGGCTTTGATCAAAAGAGGTGGGTAGTTCTTGTTACCTTGATATTGAACGTCTACACCCAGCTCTTGCAATGCATCGACAAGATCGCCAATTGGGCGCTCGTGCATGCGCGGCTCGCCGTGTAGGTGATATTCACCCGTACCTAAACACAAAGCTGCCGCCAATGGGCGCATTGCAGTGCCTGCGTTACCTAGGAAAAGGTCGGCTTTCTCGACATTAATTGGACCACCAAGGCCTTCTAAAATACAGGTGCGACCTTCGTCTTGTAGCTCATACTTAACACCCATAGTTTTAAGAGCGTTAAGCATATGACGAATGTCGTCGCTGTCTAACAGGTTAGTGATTTTGGTGGTGCCTTGGGCAAGAGTGGCTAATAACAAAATGCGGTTAGATAAGCTTTTTGAGCCAGGGATTTGAATTTCGCCGTTAGCGCTTTGAAGAGGGCCTAGAGTAATGGAATTCATCGACTTTTCCGTAAATACGCTATCTTTCTCTATAAAAGGAAGACAGGTTCGTTATTTTCTTACATTTTATGCGTACCATACGTTTACTCAGAGCGAACTGCAATAGTTTTGCTTAGGGATCTTTTAGATCGTTTAATAATTAAGCAAGGCACTGATTCAATTACGTTTAGGTGGGTTGTGATTGCGTAAAGATTGGTAAGCACACTCTTATCAATCCCGAGTTCTACTTGTAGTATCAGTGAAAAGAAACCTTCTAGCCAAAAGTCGTTTCAACACCATTTAAATTGCTTAATTAAGGAGCAACTAATGACATCATTGTTCAACGCTAAAGTCTGTGCACTGGCTCTAGGAGCTGCTTTAATTTCCCAAGCAGCGTTTGCGCTTGAGGCACCAACAGGCCGAGTTATCCTAACGGTAATGGGCAACATCACTGAAACCAACAGTGAACAAGGTGCACAATTTGATCGTGCTATGCTAATGGCGCTTGGCGCAGAGGAATTAACCACTGAAACTCCTTGGACTGAGGGTATTAACACCTTTACAGGTCCGCGTTTGTCTGCCTTACTCGCTGCAGTGGGTGCACCAAAAGAAAGCACACTAGCCGTCACGGCACTGAACGACTACAGTGCTAACTTACCTGCACAAGATGCGTACGATCACAATATTATGCTAGCAATGGATATGAATGGCGAACGCATGTCGGTGCGTGATAAAGGGCCGATTTTTGTTCTATATCCATTCGCTGAAGATCCTTCTCTAAATAATGAAGTGATCCATAACCGTTCTGTTTGGCAGGTGAAATCCATTACCGTCAATTGAGACTAATTAATGCAGTCAGTTTTTAAGTTTAAGTACGGACGCTTTATTGGCGTTTTAGTTGGAACAGCGGCCATCTTTCTGGTGACCGTTGTTTTGCTTTATGTACAGCTCTTAGATAGGCAGGAAGCCTTGTTGTCTGCAGCCGAAGAGGACGCTCTCTGGGCGTCCTATCAATTGGACAGGGAAGCGCTTAAATTCCGCAATTCAGTGCGACTTTTAGTTGACTCTAACAGCGACACGCAGCGCTTAGATCGCCTCGATGAAGCGCAGTTACGCTTTGATATTCTCTACAGCCGTTTAAATATCATTTCGGCGGGGCAGTTGAAGGAACTGTTCAATCAGCTACCTGATGCGGACGCGACGCGACGCAGCATGCGCCAGCACTTAGACGTAATTGATGGGCTTCTGTTTGTAGATAATCCTAATCAAATTGATAAACAAAAAATTTCTGATCACGTTGAGCAATTATTGCAGATCACTGAATCTGTGGTGTTCAACGCCTTAGAGCGTCGCTCCGCCGAGAAAGTTAATGAACGCAAACAGATGGAAACCCTATACCGTTATCTAGGTGTTTTGGTCGGGGCATTAACCCTTATCATGTTGGTCATTATTGGCATGCTGTTCCGCCAAGTAATAATGAGCATCCGTTCTTATAGACAGACCAAAGAATTGGCTAACGAATTGCAAAGAACCGCTGAAGCAGCACAGGCGGCGACACGCGCGAAATCCGATTTCTTGGCCACTATGAGCCATGAGATCCGCACACCGATGAATGCCATTTTGGGTATGTCCCATTTAGTACTGGATTCGGACCTACAGCCGAAGCAGCGCAACTATATTACTAAGATCCAGAGCTCAGCCAATAATCTACTGTTAATCATTAATGACATTCTCGACTTCTCTAAAGTGGAGGCTGGCAAGTTACAACTTGAGTCAGCGCCATACCAACTGGATGATATTTTAGAGTACGCATACCAAATTTGTCGCACCTCAGCGGAAGACAAAGGTCTTCGCTTTACCGTGATGCGCGATTTTAATATTCCAGACACATTGCTGGGTGACGCGACACGCGTTAAGCAAGTGTTAGTAAACATCCTGGGGAACGCCGTTAAATTTACTCATCAAGGGGAGGTTGAGCTTCGCGTCTCCTTAGTTGATAACAAGTTGATTTTCCGTTTCAAAGATACCGGCATTGGTATTTCCTCAAATAACGATATCTTTGAAGGGTTCAGCCAAGCAGATACCAGCACTACTCGCCTTTATGGTGGCACCGGTCTTGGATTAGGCATCTGTAAGCGCCTTGTCGAATTAATGCAGGGCAGCATTCGCTTTGAAAGTGAAGTCGGCCAAGGTTCTACTTTTTTCGTTGAGTTGCCATTAATGAGTGCTCCTATACATGACAAGGCCCATAAACCTCATTTAGAGCTTTGTGTGCTACTCAATGATAATTTAATGATGCGTCAGCTGGCGAACTTACACATTCCTCATACTCTCGTGAGCACAGATCATGTAGCGCAGGAGGACCAATATTTAATTATCAGTGATCATTACTACTCCGAATTACAGCAAGAAGCGGAGCAACAGCTGCATAGCACTTTCGCAGGTCGAGTTTTGATTTTTGGCCGAAATCTTACCCATGAAAGCTTGTTTGCTTGGCGCAAATTGTGTCTTCTGACGCGCGCTAAACTGAATAGCTATATTGTGTCTCATCATGTGGTATCAGAGGACGTACCCGCTTCGCTAAATCGCTACCATGAGTGTGATAGCTTGCTCGGTCGTAAAATTCTACTGGCCGAAGACAACCCTGTTAACGCTGAGATTGCGTGTGCTTTGTTAGAGAAACTAGGCGTATTGGTCGTCGTCGCCAAGAATGGTGAAGAAGCCGTCCAAGCGGCAACGAACGAAGTATTTGACTTGGTGTTAATGGACGTACAAATGCCGATCATGGATGGTTATCAAGCTACAGAAGCGATCATCCACCGTCTGGGGGATGAGCATCCACCTATTTTAGCTTTAACGGCGGGTGCCTTGGACTCGGACCGTGAATTTGCTATGAGCTCCGGCATGAGCGATTTCCTCACTAAACCACTCGATCCTTTGTTGCTACTAAACAAGCTAGAAGAATGGCTGGTTGGGCATTCCGCTGACGAAGTCATCAGTGGTGAAGTGCAGTCTAAACGAGTGTTTGCGCCTGACATGGGGTTGTACCGCATTGGTGGTAACCAGCAGCGCTATCAGAGCATGCTGGAGCGCTTCTTAAAATTGCTGACGCCTTACACTAGCCAACGTAGTGACAACTTACCGATGACTTCATACGAGTTACACAGTATCAAGGGAAGTGCGGCGAATATCGGCGGTGAACGTTTTGCTGCAGAAGTCGCACAACTAGAACGAGATCTGGCCGAAGGTGGTAACAGTGGTGACAAGGAACACACGGTACAAATTGTCCGAGTAACCGAAGCCGCAGATGAGTTGGTGGCACAAATTACGGCGTATCTGGCAGCAAATCTCATATCAGAACCAGCGCCTTCCGACCAAGAGTCGCCTACCAGTGATTCTGGTGAGTTCATTCAAGCGCTTGATAAACTAATCTCGGACCTTGAAATGGGCATCGCTGATGTAAGCGAAACCTTGGATCCCCTGATCAGTAAAGTGTCGGTTGAACACGCCAGAGAGCTTGCCCGTGCAAGGGATAAAATTAACAACTACGACTACGATCTAGCCGTTGAACAACTGCAAAAACTTAAAGAAAAGCTCTAACTCTCAAGCTCTCCTAGCGATGC
This sequence comes from Marinomonas sp. HM11-D, assembly GCF_057626615.1. Taxonomy (NCBI): domain Bacteria; kingdom Pseudomonadati; phylum Pseudomonadota; class Gammaproteobacteria; order Oceanospirillales; family Oceanospirillaceae; genus Marinomonas; species Marinomonas sp. HM11-D. Next base: position 6,495 of record NZ_JBMMKT010000004.1, read on the forward strand.
GCAATATGCCATGGTGTTTATGACATGTTTGATTTGAATTACCTAAATGAAGACGTCGATTCGTTTATACAAAACGACGGCCGAAAAAAAGTATTAGTGGTCGATGATCTGCCAGATAACATTGATATTCTGCGTACTATTTTACGCGACACCTACGAAGTGTTAGTCGCTAAAAGTGGCGCGATGGCATTAAAAATCCTAGAGAATCAGACACCAGATATTATCTTACTCGATATTATGATGCCGACGATGAATGGTTATGAGCTTTGTCAGTTAATCAAACAAGAGCCGAAAACCGCATCTATCCCGATTATCTTTATCTCTGCCATGACCTCGGCCGAGGACGAAGAAAAAGGCTTTGCTGCCGGCGCGGTGGATTACATTACCAAACCCATTACCCCAAGAACAACCTTGGCCCGTGTTGCTAGCCATTTGGCGCTTGCAAAGCAAAACAAGCTAAATCAGCTCATCATCGAACAAAGAACCGCACAATTAAAAGAAGCCTTATATGCAGCGGTGGATATGCTCAGTGAAGCAGGCACCTATAACGATGAATCGACCGGCTCACATATGTGGCGCATGGCGGATTACTGCTCTGTATTAGCGCGCGCGTTAGGTTGGAACGAAGACGATATAGAAAGTTTACATTTAGCGGCCCTGATGCATGACACCGGTAAGATTGGTATTCCAGATGAAATTCTAAAGGCTCCTAGAGAACTTACACCAGACGAATACGAAGTCATGATGCAGCATCCGATTATTGGCTCCAATATTTTAGGTAAGAGTAAATCGCCGCTGTTTCAGCTCGCTGCCAAAATCTCTCTTGGTCACCATGAAAAGTGGGACGGTAGTGGTTATCCGTATCACCTAAAAGGGGAAGAGATTCCTTTGTACGCACGTATCGTAGCGATTGCCGATGTGTTTGATGCGCTGACTATGGAAAGGCCATACAAAAAAGGCTGGACGCTGGATGAGGCTTATCAGCATTTACAAGACAATGCCGGCGTACATTTTGATCCAAATCTTGTACAACTATTTATTGAACAAGATGAATCGATTCGAGCGGTAAGAGATAAATGGGATAGGGCGTTTGCCGCCCATTAGGACTTAAAGAGATTTCGTACGAGCCATCTCATGATGGCGATTAAAACTGAATCCCCGATTGGAATCGGGTCGTACGAGACGAAATCAAATCGAACGAATTATCCGCAGCATTTCTTATATTTTTTACCTGAACCGCAAATACAAGGATCATTGCGACCCACCTTGGCTTCCTCTGGGGCAACGTAAGGCGTATGGCCTTGAATCTCATGCTCACCGGATACGTACACCCAAGCACCATCAATTTTTTCAAATAAAGAGCGTTCACTTAGGCGGCCAGTATTACTGCCTTCTTTAAAGTGCGCGGCAAACTCGACCATGCCAGTTTTGTCTTTCGGGCCACCGTCTTGAGTATTTAAAATCTCAAGTTTTACCCATTGAGTTTGACCGTTGCTGTCTTGAATATCATCAGCGACTTGCTCTGGTTCGTCTTGAAGCTTCTGGGTTGCCGCAATGTAATCAAATTTCTGTAGCGCAAAGGCGCAGTAACGAGAGCGCATCAGTGCTTCGGCTGTCGGAGCCGTACCAGGGTTATTGTGATACATGCCACAACACATTTCGTAATGGGTTTTAGAACCACATGGGCATTGAGCTGGGGTAGACATATCAATTCCTTCATCGCCAAGTGCTTGTTTAGGTGCGTATAATACCCATTTTACTAAAACCGAACAGGACTTATTTGTGAGCAACAGTGCGACCACCTCGTTTTTTTGGTACGACTTTGAAACCACGGGTGTAGACCCAGCAAAAGACAGACCAATGCAATTTGCAGGCATTCGCACCGATTTAGACTTCAACCCAATCGGTGAGCCCATTAATCTGTATTGCAAGCTGGCAGACGATGTTTTACCGCATCCAGATGCCTGCTTGTTAACCGGCATTACCCCGCAAGAGGCCATTCGAGAGGGTCTATGCGAAGCTGAGTTTATGGCCGCCATTGAAAAAGAGCTTGCTACACCAGGTACCTGTTCATTAGGTTACAACACCTTACGATTTGACGATGAAGTGGTTCGTCATGGCTTTTATCGTAACTTTATCGATCCTTACGCTCGCGAATGGCAAAACGGCTGTTCGCGTTGGGATGTGATTGATCTCATGCGTATGACTTATGCAATGCGTCCTGATGGCATTGAATGGCCGAAGAAAGATGACGGCACGAACTCGTTTAAATTGGAAGATCTCACTAAAGCCAATGGTATTGCCCATGAACAAGCGCACGATGCCTTATCCGATGTCTATGGCACCATTGCTATCGCTAAGCTGATCAAAGACAAGCAGCCGAAACTGTTCGATTATTACTTCTCCATGCGTGACAAGGGCTCTTTGCAACAATTTGTCGATCCCGTACGCATGAAGCCGTTTTTACATATCTCCGGCATGTTTGGTCAAGACAAGAAGTTCGCCGCTTTTGTCGCGCCACTGGCACCGCACCCGACCAATAAAAATGGCGTGGTAGTATTTGATTTGATGACGGATGCGCAACCACTGTTAGAGTTAAGTGCCGAAGAGATCCAGCGCCGTGTGTTTACCTCAAAAGAAGAACTGGGTGACATTGAGCGTTTACCGTTAAAAGTGATTCATTTGAATAAGTGTCCCGCCGTGGCGCCAGCGACTTTCTTGAAGGATGAAGCTGTGGTTTCGCGATTAGGACTCGACGGTGATACCTGTCGTAAAAACTTAGCCTTATTGCGCCAAGCGCCAGGGCTTGCGGCAAAGCTATCTCAGGTCTTTATGCAATCGTTTGATAAAATCGACAAAGACCCAGATTTGATGCTCTACAGCGGTGGTTTTTTCTCTCGTGATGACAAAGCTCGCATGGAAGAAATTCGCAGTACCCCAAGTGATATTTTAGGCGAGTTGGAAATGACCTTTGACGATCGTCGTTTACCTGAAATGTTTACCCGTTATCTTGCCCGAAACTACCCAGAACAAATGAACAGTCAACAGCGGGAAGAATGGGAAGAGCATCGACGTGTCAGATTGTTGCAAAAAGATGGAGGAGGCAGCCTCACTATGCAAGAATTTGAGAAACGCATTATGGAGCTGGCCAACGACGGGTCTTTATCAGATAGTAAACGCTTGATGTTACAGGACTTGGTGGATTACGCCCAAGGAATATACCCCTATTAATCAATAGGCCAAAGAACTAAGGAGAGCAGGGTAAATGAGTGAGTCACGAAGTACTACAACTTGGTTAGTCGGCATTGCAGCCTTCATTTTGATCATTGCGGGATTAAAAGAAGCGTCGCAAATCGTTGTGCCTTTTATGCTCTCCGTATTTATTGCCATCATTTGCTCGCCGTTACTCAGTACTTTTCGTCAGTACAAGGTGCCGGTTTGGCTCTCCATCGTCTTTATTGTTCTGATTATCCTAGCTTGTCTCGGCTCCGTTGGCTTATTGGTGGCCGCGTCGCTGGATAACTTTTCCCAGCAGCTACCTACCTATAGAGAGCGCTTTGGAACCGAGATGTCAGCTATCTTCCAACAGTTGAATAATCTTGGGCTCAACATTTCCTACCAACAGATACGAGGTTACGTGGATCCATCTTCATTGATGAACCTATTCACCAATACCTTAACCAGTCTAGGTAACGTGCTGACCAACGTTTTCCTAGTGATCATGATCGTGGTGTTTATCCTGCTCGAAGCGGCTGAGATTCCGAAAAAATTAAGCTATGCCCTGGGCGATGCGTCTAACTCCATGGAGAAAGTAGAACGCTTTATTGCCACAGTGAATCAATATCTGATGATCAAAACTCTGATCAGTATCGGCACAGGCCTGCTGATTGGTATTTGGGTATGGATTCTAGGGGTCGACTTCCCGATTCTTTGGGGTGTTTGTGCTTTCTTATTAAACTTCATTCCAAATATCGGTTCGATCATTGCCGCGATTCCTGCCATGTTTTTAGCCTTTGTTCAGCTAGGAAGCTTTGATGCGTTCTTAACAGGGATAGGCTTCTTAATGGTGAACCTAGTGATGGGGAACTTTATTGAGCCTAAATTTATGGGCAAGGGCGTTGGTTTGTCTCCCTTGGTCGTGTTCCTTTCTTTGATGCTATGGGGATGGGTATTCGGTCCGGTTGGGATGTTGTTGTCGATTCCGTTAACCATCATTGTAAAGTTTGCTCTAGAAGCCAATCCAAAAATGCGTTGGCTGGCAATTCTGCTAGACTCTAAAGCACATCCTTAAACACAGCTGGGTCGTACGAATGAAAAAAGCACAATTGCGTTGAATTGTGCTTTTTAGTAATTGATCTAGCCTTAGGGTTGTTTTTGCAGTAGAATGCGCGATTGATTTTTTTGGTGCGGATTCTCGCACGTCTCTTATCCTACTTAAAGGTTACCATCTACATGTCTGACGCTGATATTCAGCCTACTTTTGATTCTCTGGGTCTGGCCGCCCCAATTCTAAAAGCGGTAAGTGAACTAGGTTACGAACAACCCTCTGCCATTCAGGCGCAAAGTATTCCATTTTTGTTAGAAGGGCATGACCTTCTAGGTCAAGCGCAGACAGGTACGGGTAAGACGGCGGCATTCGCTCTGCCATTGCTATCTCGCATTGATGTAGCAAATAAAGCACCACAATTATTGGTGTTGGCGCCAACACGTGAGTTGGCAATTCAGGTTTCTGAAGCATTCCAGAGCTACGCTCGTTACATTCCAGACTTCCACGTACTACCGATTTACGGTGGTATGTCTTACGACTCTCAGCTTCGCCAACTTAAACGTGGCGCGCAGGTAGTGGTAGGTACGCCTGGTCGTGTTATGGACCACATTCGTCGTAAAACGCTGCAACTAGACGGCCTACAGGCATTAGTTCTAGACGAAGCAGATGAAATGCTACGTATGGGTTTCATCGACGACGTTGAGTGGATTCTTGAACACACACCTAAGTCACGCCAAATCGCATTGTTCTCAGCAACGATGCCTGCTGTGATTCGTAAAGTAGCGCAACAACATCTTAACGACCCGAAAGAAGTTAAGATCCAAACTAAGACGTCTACTGCTACGACGATTTCGCAAAAATACTGGCAAGTAAGCGGACTTCATAAGCTAGATGCGTTAACACGTATCCTAGAAATGAACGAACACGACGGTATGATCATCTTCGTTCGTACGAAGGCAGCGACTGTTGAACTTGCTGAGAAATTGACAGCACGTGGTCACGCTTGTGAAGCCCTAAACGGTGACATCAGCCAGAACCTACGTGAGCGTACAGTTGATCGCATTAAGAATGGTCAAATCGACATTCTAGTGGCAACGGACGTTGTGGCTCGTGGTCTAGACGTTGACCGTGTTAGCCACGTAGTAAACTACGACATTCCTTACGACACTGAGTCTTACGTACACCGTATCGGTCGTACTGGCCGTGCAGGTCGTTCAGGTACAGCGATCCTATTCGTAGGTCACCGCGAGCGTCGTATGCTACAACAGATCGAACGTGCGACACGTCAAACGATCGATCGTATGCAGCTACCAACAGCTGCTGATATTAACGAACAACGTGTGGCTCGTTTCAAACAGCGCATCACGGATACTATCGACAACGAAGATCTAGATTTCTTCATCGAGTTGATCGAAAGCTACCAGAAAGACAACGAAGTAGACCCAACTAAAGTGGCTGCGGCGTTGGCGTTCATGGCGCAAGGTAAGACTCCATTGCTACTTAAAGAAATGGAAATCAAGCCACGTGACCGTGACCGCGGTGATCGCCCAGAACGTGGTGATCGTGGCGACCGTCCAGAACGCGGTGATCGAGGTGACCGCGGTGCTCGTAAACCACGTAACATCAGCAAAGAAGCGATGCCACTGAAGGACGATCCATCTATCGAGATGAAACGTTACCTTCTTAAAGTGGGTTACCGTGACGGCGTTAAGCCAGGTAACATCGTTGGCGCGATTGCGAACGAAGCGAACTTGGACAGCCGCATGATCGGTCACATCGAGATCTTTGAAGATTTCGCAACCGTTGACCTACCAGCGGACATGAACAAGCAAGCCGTTGGCAAGCTAGCGAAGACACGCATTTGTGGTCAACGTTGTGATATCACAATTCTTGAAGATGCAGATGACAAAGTTTTCGAGCGTGAGCGTCCAGCGGGTGGTAACCGTCGTCGTCCAGGTAATGACCGTGGCGATCGCGGAGACCGAGGTGGTGATCGTGGCGAACGTAAACCACGTAGCTTTAGCAAGGACCGTAGTGATCGCGGAGATCGCAACGACCGTGGTGACCGTAAGCCACGCCCTCGCAATAAAGACTAATACCCTCAAAAAGCCGAGCAATGCTCGGCTTTTTATTGAAAAAAATTTGCGTACGACCCGATTCCAATCGGGGAAAAAGGTTTAACAGAAACACTATTTATAAAAGCAGGATTAGAGATGGATCAGATTACAATTATTCGTCCAGATGATTGGCATTTACACTTCCGTGATGGCGACATGTTAAAGGAAACCGTACCCGCGACCGCTCGTTGTTTCGCGCGTGCGATCGTAATGCCAAACTTAGTTCCACCTGTTATTAATGCAGAGTTAGCGGTAGCGTACCGCAGCCGTATCGAAGCAGCGATTCCTGCTGGTACAAACTTCACACCATTGATGACCATTTATCTAACAGATAAAACATCGGTTGAAGATATCCGTGCCGCCAAAGCTGCAGGCGTTGTCGCAGCCAAAATGTACCCAGCTGGTGCCACCACCAACTCTGATGCAGGCGTTAGTTCGCTTAATAGCCTTTACCCTGTATTTGAAGCACTAGCTGATGAAGGTATGCTGCTATTGGTACATGGTGAAGTGACACAAAAACACATCGATATTTTTGACCGCGAGAAAGAATTTATCGACCAGCACCTAGTGAACATCGTTGAGAAAATCCCTCATCTAAAAGTGGTTTTCGAGCACATCACCACCAAAGATGCGGCAGACTTTGTGATGTCTGCGCGTGATGGCGTTGCCGCAACCATTACCCCTCAGCATTTGATGTTGAACCGTAATGACATGCTAGATGGCGGTATTCGCCCACATAACTACTGTCTACCAGTATTGAAACGTGCCACTCACCAAGAAGCTTTGCGTGCTGCAGTGAAAACCGGTTCAAGTAAGTTTTTCCTAGGTACTGACTCAGCACCACACGCTCAACACCGCAAAGAATCAAGCTGTGGCTGCGCCGGTTGTTACAGTGCTTGGTCGGCAATCGAGCTTTACACACAAGTCTTTGATGAGCTGGATGCACTAGATAAATTAGAAGGCTTTGCGAGTTTACACGGTCCAGACTTCTACGGCCTAGAACGCAACACAGATACCATTACGCTAGTTCGTGATGAGTGGGTAGTGCCAGATTCGATTATGCTGCCAACTAATGAGCCGATTGTGCCTTTCTACGCTGGCCGTCAGGTTAATTGGAAGCTGAAAGCATAATTTTCAGAGAATATTAGATGTTTCAAAAGGAGGCTAAGCCTCCTTTTTTTATGGAAAAATCACTGATCTAGATTAAATAACTATGTAAAGTAACAAAGTTTGATCTATTAGCCTTAATTATGAAAAAAGCATATAAGCAAGGGCGCAACTAGAGCAAAATTAATACAGATTGGTATGATTGGCGCATTAATTAAAGCAAGACAGTTAGGCATGACGCGCTAACGTATTGTAAGTTTTTGGGGCAATGCTATGAAGAAATTATCAGCGTTATTTCTAACCGCCAATCTTCTCATCAGTGCGACTTTTCCTGTGGTAGCTCAGGCAGCCAGTGAAGTTAGCGTCGTGGCAAAAGATAAGATTATTGAAGTACATAAAAGCCCAACCTGCGGCTGTTGCGGTGGCTGGGTCAAACATATGGAAGAAAATGGTTTTAAACCCCACGTTAACCACCCACAGAATTTAACCGCGTTAAAGGATCAGATGGGGGTGCCTGCCAATGCCCGCTCTTGTCATACGGCCATTTCAGATCAAGGCTATATTTTTGAAGGACACGTTCCAGCAAAAATTATCAAACGATTCTTAGATAATCCACCAGCGGATGCCAAAGGGTTAGTGGTGCCGGCAATGCCAGTTGGCTCTCCTGGGATGGAATACAACAACGAGTTTATGCCTTACTCAGTATTGCTACTCAACCAAGATGGTACTGTGTCCCCATACGCTGAGATTAATTCGTCGGAAGATCAGTTTTAAACCAAAAAAAAGCCAGCTTGATTGCTGGCTTTTTTTCGCTCAAATCATTGGTAGAACCACCAAACACAGCCAGCAACCGTTAACGAAGTTGGCAGTGACAACATAATCATCAAGGCAATCTCATCTTTAGGGCCATTAAATTTGGTTGCTAACATATAGCTAATCACCGCAACAGACATGCTCATCAAGGTAATGACGGTGGCTTCTTGTACTGCAGTAAAGCCAAACCACGGCACAATCACACAAGCTACCGCGGCACCTATAACGGGTCTGAATATGGCGAATGAGCACGCTCGGTATACTTTACTGCGATCCGTTAAATTTAAACTGGCTAAGGATCTTCCCAATAACATCAACATAATGGGTAGGGTGATAGCACTCAGCATTTTAAGGGTATTCATAATCGGTTCAGGTAGTGTGATATCAAATGCTAGCGCAAGAACGCCTAACAATAACGCCACCACGGGACCATTTTGCAGCAATTGTTTGGGATGATAACTGCCAGACATAAAACCCACCCCCAAGGTAAAGTGGCTAACTTGAACCACAGAACTCACCACCACAGCGACCGCCAAACCTTCATTACCAAATAAAGCATAAGCCACAGGAATCCCTAAGTTCCCTGTATTAGGGTTCACCAACGGCGGCAAATAAAAGCGCAGCTCTAACTTGCAGGCTTTTAAAAATAAAACCGACACCAACGCCATAACCGCCAGACAGCTGATGGTCACCGCTACGATAGACAACATCCCACCTAGATCCATATCCATGTTCAGCACGGCGGATAGTAACAACGCAGGTAAGCCGACGTTTGATACCAGTGAACCTAACTGAGGGCTGTCTAAATAGGCCGTTTTCTTCGTCAGAAAGATACCTAACGCTGCCAATAAAATAATCGGCGTCAGAGCCGTAATGAAAGCTGAAATCATGACACGCCTTTAAAATTTATGATTTTTATCGCTGATGCTATCAGCTGGTACGACCCGATTACGTTCGGGGAAGGAATGTTTCAATCCTAGGATACAGCCCGCTCGTATAAAACGCTGAAGCTATAAGAATGAATTGTATTCTCAATGAGACTGCTTGTCTTGCCAGTGATTGACTAAAGTCTCTGAATCTATTTGACCTTTGTGTTACACATAGGTTTTACACTTAGGCTATCACCACATAAAAGGAGGCTGACATGAAGGTTAGTGAGCTTGCTAAGAAAGCCGATGTCACCGCGGAAACAGTTCGACACTACACCCGAGAAGGGCTGATCCGAGCAACACGTAATCCACACAATGGATACCAAGAATATGATGCGGAAGCACTGCAAAGGCTTCTTTTTATCCAACAGGCCCGTGAACTAGGTTTTAGCCTAAAACAAATTGCTGAGATTTTTGAGCAATCCGATTCAGGGGATTCTCCATGTCCCATGGTGCGCGATCTGCTGCGACAAAAAGTACCAGAAACCAAACGTCAAATTGCCCAGCTGCAGTCACATCTAGAGAAAATGGAAGCAGCGCTTGAAGCGTGGAACGAGATGGAAGACGGCGTTCCAAATGGGCACTCAATTTGCTGCTTAATCGAGGACTGGCAGAAAACCAGTTCATGCTGTGAGGGGAATGAAAATGACTGATCACACTCAACATAAATCCATTCATGAAGTGACTGGCATGTCTTGCCAAGGCTGCGTAAATAAAGCTCGTCAAAAGCTACAGAACTTAGATGAAAAGGCTGAGGTAACAGGCTTTCCTAAAGAAAACAGATTAGAGATCACGTCTACCCTAAGTAACGAACAAATTGCAGCGGCAGTAGAAGAGGCTGGTTATCACTATGTCGCTGAGATTATGCCTGAAGCCTTAGATTTCGAGTATCAAGTTCTCGGCATGTCATGCCAAGGTTGTGTGCGTAAAGTTAGAACAGCCATCCAAGCAATAGATGAGCACGCTCAAATAGAGGGGTTTCCTAATGAAGATCGTCTGCATGTGAAATCTGCTTTAACTCAGCAAGACATTGCTAAGGTAGTGACAGGAGCAGGTTATCAGTTTGTGGGCGTACATCCGAATACGACAGCGGAAATCGCTATAGAAACAAGTACCCCCTCGACAGAAGCCATTGCCTCAGTAGAAAGTGGACCACAAGAGGCTCAAGTCGCGACTCTAGCGGATAACAAGCAGGAGGCAATCCAGCTATCACTGAGCGGTATTACTTGTGCAGGGTGCGTTAACACTATTCAAAAGGCATTGGACAATGTTTTAGGTGTTACGCAAGCAGAAGTTAACTTTGCCAGTCGTACGGCACAAGTCCTAGGTGAGGCCAGTGTCGAACAACTGATTAAAGCGGTAACCGATGCAGGCTATGGGGCCACATTGATTGAGGATGCCAGTAAGGCTCAGGCTGAGCGCGCTCAAAAAGATCTAGAAGAATACCGTAACAAGCGTCGCTATGCTGCCTCGGGCTTAGCACTAGGGGTTCCCATGATGTTATGGGGATTATTAGGTGGCTCTATGCATGTCTCGACGTTGAACGAGCAACTGGCATGGGGAAGTGTAGGCATCCTTTCACTTATTGTGATGGTGTACGCAGGTCGTCATTACTACATCAGTGCTTGGAAAGCCTTCAAACATCGTCATAGCAATATGGACACCTTAATCGCCATCGGTACTGGCTCAGCTTGGTTATACTCCATGGCTGTGGTTTTGTTTCCAGAGTCCTTACCGAGCAATGCGCGTCATTTATATTTTGAAGCCAGTACTATGATTCTTGGTTTGATTAACCTAGGCCAAGCTTTAGAAGTACGAGCACGCGGCAAAACCAGTGAAGCGCTAAAAAGGCTGCTGGATCTGCGCCCCAGCAAAGCCACAGTGATTCGCAATGGAAAGTCCGAAACCGTTGATGTCAGCAGCATCCAGATTGATGAATTGATCCGCATTAAAGCGGGCGAAAAATTACCAGTAGATGGTGTTGTAACAGAAGGATCCGCTTCGATCGATGAATCTATGCTGACCGGCGAACCCATTCCGGTTGAGAAAAGCATCGGTAGCCAAGTCAGCGCGGGGACCATCAATGGCAATTCAAGCTTTCAATACCGAGCCACCAAAGTCGGTGGGGATACTTTACTAGCGCAAATTATTACCATGGTCGGCAACGCTCAGAACTCGAAACCACCGATCAGCCGTTTAGCGGATCAGGTATCGTCCATTTTTGTCCCCAGCGTGATGATCATCGCCATTGTAGCTGCGTTATTTTGGCTTAACCTTGGTCCTACGCCAGTAGCAGTAAATATGCTAGTCGCAGCGGTGTCGGTACTGATTATTGCTTGTCCGTGTGCACTGGGTTTGGCAACACCGATTTCAACCATGATTGGTGTCGGTAAAGCCGCAGAATACGGCGCCTTGATCCGTAACGGTGATGCGCTGCAGAAAGCCAGCGAGATTGACACCATTGTCTTAGACAAAACCGGCACCATTACCGAAGGTAAGCCCAAAGTTACTCAGAGTGAATGGTTCGCTATAGAGGAATCCGAAGCTAAAGCCATTATTCAGGCATTGGAAAGTGGAGCAAACCATCCACTGGCTCAAGCATTACTGTCCTTTAGTGAGAGTCAAAGCAGTAAGACTCATAAGCCTGAACAGTTTGAATCCATTACCGGACAAGGGGTAAAAGCATCCATTAATGGCACTACCTATTTATTGGGTAACGAGCAGCTCATTTTAGATCACCATCTTACCTTACCGAGTAGCCCGTTAGCGCAGGTGGTGGGTTCTCATGTATATCTTGCCAACACAAAGCAAGTATTGGGGCTCTGTGTGATTGAAGATGAAATCAAGGCAGGCTCTAAAGCTGCCATTGAGCATTTTCATAAAGCTGGCATTAAGGTGATCATGCTCACTGGTGACAATCCTGCCACGGCAAAAGCGGTAGCGGAGCAGGTCAACATTGATGTTTATAAGGCTCAGATGCGTCCACAGGATAAGCTGGATTACGTTAAACAACTGCAAAGCCAAGGCGCTGTGGTCGGCATGATTGGCGATGGTATCAATGATGCCCCAGCTTTAGCACAAGCTGATGTGGGCTTTGCCATGGGAGCAGGTACCGACGTGGCCATGGAAAGTGCTGACATTACCTTGATTCGTAATGATCTGAACAATGTGGCCAATGCGATCAGTATCAGTAAAGCCACGTTAACCAATATCAAACAGAATCTTTGGGGTGCATTCGGTTACAACACCTTAGGTATTCCATTGGCCGCAGGCGTGCTGTTTCCATTAACAGGTTGGTTACTAAGTCCTATTATTGCAGGAGCGGCCATGTCATTGTCTTCTGTCACCGTCGTACTTAACGCCAATCGATTACGTTTGTTTAAACCTACAGCGAAGAAGGAAGGTTAGTATGCATATGCTATTAAATTTACTTGGCATCTTGGCCATCAGCTTTATTGTTTGGTGGTTTTGGTTAGGCAAGAAATAGGTTGATCATATGACTGGATCAGCTTTTCAAAATAAGCTCACCCTTAAATTTACTGGCATTGATTCAGACAATGCCTCCTTGGTTGAGGAGGCATTGAAAGCGTATGAGGGTGTGCAGTTTGTACAGGTCAAGCTGTCGAAGTCTTCGATTCGATTTCATTACGAGGTACAGCTAACAACTTTAGAAGAACTACTGGATTTGTTAGCTGAATTCAAAGTTTGTAAATATAATCATGGCCTGTGGTGGAAGTGGCGTTGGCACATGGCCCGTCAAATTGAACGTAACATTCAAGATAACGCCGCTCATGTGCCACATTGCTGTGGTAAAGCGCCTGCTAGTGTGCGCCGCCGCTGATTTCAGCAGGTTTTAGATTAAGCTTAGCAATGAAAACAATCACGACTAAGGATAATGCTGCTACGAACGCGCCCACATAGCCGACAAAGCCAAGGCCAATATGGTCGATGGTTAAGCTGCCGACTAAAGCACCTGCACCAATACCTAGGTTGATGATGCCAGAGAACAAAGACATGATAATGTCAGAAGCACTGGCATCGATACCTAACACACGGGATTGCATGGCTAAGATTGTTAAGATCATTGCTGCACCCCAAATCACCGTAATCGTAATCAAGGCCGCCTGAGAAGTAACAGAGATGGCCATTACCGCCATACAAACCGTCATACCTAACGCGCTACCAATCATCAAAGGTGCACCGAATTTATCGCCAAAGCTACCAAATAAGGTACTACCAATAATGCCGGCACAACCAAACGTCAGCAGCAACACGGTAGTAAAACCACTTGATACGCCACCAAATTCGATCATAAATGGCTCAATATAGCTATAAGACGCGTAATGGGCGGTGAACATCAAGAACACGGCAAAATACATCACAAATAGGACTTTATTGGTAAAGACGGATTTCACCTTGGTTTTAAGATTGCTAGAAGTCAGACTCGGCAATTTTGGTAATAGGCGGAACACCGCAAGGGTAATAACTAAGGCCGCTAAGCCAATCACTTCAAAGGCCATGCGCCAGCCCATGTATTCGCCAATCAGACGACCCAATGGCACCCCCAGCACCATGGCCATACCTGTACCAGTTGCCAAGACACTTAAGGCAAAATTCATCTTGCCAGGTGGAGCCACGCGGATAGCAATGGAAGCCGTAATGGACCAGAACACAGCATGGGCAAAGGCCACACCGATACGGCTGATTAATAAGCTTTGGAAATCCCAAGCAAAGGCAGAAAAACCATGACTGATAATAAATACGGTACAGGTACCAAGTAATAACTGCTTACGCTCCATACGGCTGGTAATCAACATCATCGGTAACGACATTAATCCGACAATCCAAGCATAAATAGTCAACATCCAACCCGTTTGTGATGGAGTGATGTTAAAATCGTTGGAAATCCCAGTAAGTAAGCCAACAGGGACAAACTCTGACGTATTAAAGATAAAGGCGCAGAAGCCTAACGCAAGTACACGTAAATATTGTACGTATTTCGGCGTCGTTCCTGCTGGCGGTAACTGAGTCATACTTGTCCTAATTGAAGTATCGCAAAGGCATTCTATTCTTCATGTTCTCACAGGGATTAAAAGCTGCAATTATGGATCTTTTGAACAAGCTAGCTTTCTGATCACTTTGGTATGATTAAAACTGACGCACAATTATGAATGTAAGATTTCACGCTCTATGAGACTTTCCGGCCCACCCAATTTTGTCACTATCCGTCGCCAATTCGATTTCAAAAGTATTGAAATGGGGCAATGGGTCACGCCTGAAGAACGCGATCGTGCCGCTTTAAATTTCTACAACGCCTTAATGGATTTGATGAAGGTATTGAATGCTCCAGAAACGCTTATTTCCCTAAGAGGCAGTCTTGGCCTTCAATACGGAAAAGGAGGGCGTCCAGGGGTGTCTGCCCATTACATTCCCGCCATCAAGAAGTTATCACTGGCCAAAAATGCAGGTGCCGGCAGCTTGGCACACGAATGGTTTCATGCTTTCGACCATTATATGGGTGACAAGATGTTTCCGATTGCTGATCGCATGGCATTTGCTTCTAAAATGTGGCTTAACGACTATCCTTACGGGCCGCACACATTAAATACCTTGCTGGCGCAATGCTATGAAACCATTTTGTTATCGCCTGATGGCAAGCAACCCAGTGAGTTATTTATTGCCTCACAGAAAACCGATGAACGGCTGAACACTTTGTATTATTCCAAGCCTGAGGAAATGTGCGCGCGCGCATTTGAAGCCTTTATCGAAGACAGTGTACCAAACAGTCGTTTTTTAGTTCGAGGAACCTTAGGAACAGAGGAAGCCAAGCTAGGTTTGTACCCACATGGCGAACAGCGCTTGCTGATCAATGAGATGTTTCAGCAGTATTTTTCATTACTGGGAGAGGCATTACACAGAGAACAAAGGAAACTGGCTAACCAAGCCACTGGCGTTCACTAAACCAGTTTCCCATGCTGCATTAACTGTCCTTCAATGGCCTTTCAGGTGGTGGATTTTGCTCAGCATCGGAAGGATTTAACGGGCGAATACCAACCTCTGTGCGCACAAACCCAATGTCACGTAATACGTGGTTTTCTAAATGACCAAAAGTCTCATTTAAACGACGTTGTTCAAAGTACTGTTTTACTAGGTTCAACAAGGCAATAAAGCTCATAATCTAACTCCAAATTAAGGATGATCATGAGAATTTACGAGGTGGGGATTGAATCTTTGAGTTGACCGCGTAAATTCTCGCGATCAATGTGGTTAACAACACTAAACGCGAATGCCTAAGGCCCAATTGGCTTTTCGGACATAAATTCGAGGCGCAGTCATAGATGTTGTCATAATGTGATGCATGCCGATCATAACTGCCTCCGTACGCGTTTAAGTGAGATAAATATGTCTCTATAAGACCTCCTTATTGAGCCGTTTCTGTAACAATATGTCAACAAACTGATTAAGAAACAAACAAGGATGCCTAATCAATGACCGATCTTCTATTAATAGCCTTTGTCTTTTTGATGGCTAGTGTCATTACCGTACCATTAGCCTCCAAGTTTTCCCTTGGTTCCGTTCTGGGCTATTTGTTGGCAGGGATTATCATCGCACCACTTTTAAGCGTGTTAAATGTCGATGTCAAAGCGGTACAACATGTGGCCGAATTTGGCGTCGTCATGATGCTGTTCTTAGTGGGTTTGGAGCTGGATCCAAAGCAACTTTGGCGAATGAAAGGGCGTTTAATTGGTTTAGGTGGTGGCCAAGTCTTGCTGACCACAATCCTGATTGCGGGCCTCGCTTACCTAGCGGGGTTAGTCTGGCAAACAGCGCTGACCATCGGCTTAATCTTCTCTTTGTCATCCACGGCGATCGTTTTACAAACGCTTAATGAGAAAGGTTTGTTGAAATCTGATGGTGGCCAGGCCTCATTTTCAGTGCTGATTAGCCAAGACATTGCCGTGATTCCCATGTTAATCCTATTGCCTATGCTAGCACTGCCTGAGCTTGCTCAATTAACTCAAAATGGAGCAGGGCAAGGACATGTTGAGTTCAGCTTAATTCGTGATTTAAATGACTGGCAAACGGGATTGGTGACCGTTTCAGCGATTATGGCGGTGATCTTTGTCGGCACAGTTTTATCATCGCCGATCTTCAAGTTTGTGGCCATAGCACGCCTTCGAGAATTATTTACCGCCACAGCATTATTGTTTGTAGTGGGCATTGCTTTATTGATGTCGCTGGTGAATTTATCGCCTGCCTTGGGGACTTTCATTGCCGGTGTGGTATTAGCTAACTCGGTGTTCAAACACGAATTAGAAAGCAATATCGAGCCGGTAAAAGGTTTGCTATTAGGTTTGTTCTTTATGACGGTGGGCGCAAGCATCAATTTTGCTTTGCTGGCCGATCAATTCTTAACCATCGTTATGCTGACGTTAGCGTTAGTGGCGGTGAAGGTCTGCGTGTTATGGGTGTTAGCCAAGCTCTTTACAGTACAAGGTAGCGACAAATGGTTGTTAGCGCTGGGCTTAGCTCAAGCAGGTGAATTTGCCTTTGTTTTGCTGTCATTCACGGCCTCAAATGGCATTTTAAGTCCAGCTATGGCCGATACCTTGTTGTTGGTAGTAGCCATGTCGATGTTGATTTCACCTGGATTGTTTATCCTGCATCAAACACTGATTCAACGAGCGTTTTACGCCAAACAAGACATCCAAGCACCAAAAACAGCGATTCCTAATGAGGGCAAAATCATCATCGCAGGCTCAGGCCGTATGGGTGGCATGGTAGATTTAATGCTCAGAAGCGCTGGTTATCAGACAACGGTTGTGGATTACAGCATCGAACGCTTAAAAGAGCTCGAGTCCTTTAAAATCAGCACATACTTTGGCGATGCGACACAGCCAAGCTTATTAGAAGCTGCGGGTATCGAAGACACCAAATTGTTGGTGGTGGCACTGGATGAATCCGCACAAATCACCAAACTGGTTAAGCATGTAATCAAGCATTATCCAAAGGTGCATATCATCGCCAGAGCTGTCGATCGCCATCATGTGTACGATTTATGGGCTGAAGGCTGTCGCGACATTATCAGCGAAACCTATGATTCATCATTGCGTATGGGACGCTCAGCTTATGAAGCTTTGGGCGTGACGCCAGACGCGGCTGAACAAATGAAGGATCTATTCCAACAGGATGATCGTGAAGCCATGCGCATGGCTGCGGGGGCTTATAAAGTCGGTGTGCCAGCCCATGAGAACGAAGAATACATCAAGAGTGTGCTGGAATTGTTTGAAACCAAGCATCCACAAACCAAAGCGAAGCTGATGGCAATGCGCGACAATCATCAGAAATAATTTTGCAAGAAGCGACTTTTAATTAAGAAGCCAAACAACAGATTGAATAACAAGGAATTAGCGTCAGAACAGGCCTAATTCCCGATATTTCACTATTTCCGATAATAACATTTATCGGAAATATCAGACCTATTTCCATGTTGCTAGATTCTGTTAAGCCTTGATTTCATTGGCGTCTGCGAATTCTTGCTTGATCGCTAAAATCTTTGTTAACTCTTGGCGCAGCAACTACTTTGCTAACGCTGGATCAGAATGTGTTCCTGCAGTGGCGTCAACACAATCCAAAGCTTCTTCTACATCCCAAGCATCTTTATGACCGCACACTGGTCAGCGCGTCAAATACATCGGCGATGGCAACGATGCGACCTTCGATGGGAATCTCAATTCCTTTTAAGCGATTCAAACAATCTGAATTCAGTGAGTCCTAAATCATGTTTAATACTAAGCACTCATTCCTTGGCAATTGATATCAATACATAAAGGATTTCTCTTACCGAAAAATCGTAGAGACTTTTTACACTGAGTTACTAAAATTAATAAAGCTCACACAACTATGTAAATCAACACACTTCTTCTGTGTACCGAGGTTTAGTAATCCAGTACAAATAACTCATTTGAACCTGTATATCTAAGGCCGTTGATATGGATAAAAAAAAATACAAGTTAATGCTCTTCGGCGCTGTTGTTGCCTGTTTCTTGTTAATCACATATGGCACCTATCGTACTAACTATGAAACTCACCTGACTGAAGCGCGAGACTATCTTGCTGCCGAATCAATGGCTTCAAGCAATATCATTAGCAATAAAGTCAAACAACTGAGCAATGATATTGATCTGCTTGCCGACTCTCCTTTTCTAAGCGATTTCATTGATCAGCTACAAAGTGATTACGCATCTGAACGCCCGTCTTCTGCTGCGCAAGTGCTAGATATTTTTAAGCATTACGTCACCGCCCATGAATTCGTATACCAAATCAGGCTTATTTCGATTGGTAACGACGGCAAAGAGATCATTCGCGTGGAACTAGATGGTAATGATGCGATTCAGATTCCAGACGAAAAGCTGCAGCACAAGGCACACCGCGATTACTTCAAAGACATTACTAAGAATATCAGCCATGAGGTTTACATATCGCCAATCAATCTCAATCGTGAATATGGTGATGTACAAGAACCACTCCTACCAACCATTAGATTTGCCGCTAAGGTTTATGATAAGTACAATAATTTATTTGGCTTCGTTATTATTAACTATTCCATTTATGATCTATTCAAGTCCATTGAAGACAGTTTCAAAGGAAAAGGTGAATTAGTTATATTAAATGAAGATGGTTATTTATTGTTCCATGAAGATTTCAGCAAAACCTTTGGTTTTGATTTAAATAATAATCTTACTTGGGATAGTTTTGTTAAAAAAACAAATGGCTATTACTTCTACAAATCCACACCTAACGATAAATTTATCATCAGTGAAAATACAACCAACATTGATAAAGATGAAAGTATAAACCTTCTCCTCACCAAGAGATTAAGCGATATCGAGACGATTAGTTTAAAAAACTCTTATCTCAGTGGCTTGGCATTCTTATTTGGACTAGCCGTTTTTCTGGTCTATTACTTCTATCAGAAGCATACCTTACGACATCTTGCTCAAATCAATGCTGAGCGGGCTCGCTTGAGCTCGATTGTTAAGTTCAGCCAAGATGCCATCATCAGTATTGATATGAATGGCGTCATTACGGACTGGAACCCGAGTGCCTGCAAGCTGTATGGCTATCGCGAGCATGAAGCAATTGGCCAAAGGTACGAGGGCTTGTTGATGTCTTTTGGCGAGACCGTGCAGCGGATCATTAATCAGACGCAACAAAATGAACATGAGATTCCGCCTTATGAGGCAATTCATACGACTCAGAGTGGTGAACCAATCGATGTGAGTGTTACCCTTTCTCCTATATATAATGAGAATAAATCATTATCCGGCTACTCAGTTATTATCCGAAATATCAGTGATGATAAGCGTAATATCAAAGAAATCTCATTACTCAACTCAGTTCTTGAAACACAATTCGTTGAGCAATCGCTTGAGTTATCTTCGATTTATCGTTTAAACCAAACGATTATACAAAATGCAGGCAGTGCAATTATTTCAGGCGATAAGCAAGGTCAGATTACCATGTTTAACCCTGCGGCAGAGCTATTGTTAGGTTACAGCGCGGAAGAAGTCGTTGGGCGTACTACTCCAGCGATTTTCCATGTAGCAAAAGAGGTTAAAAATCATACAGATTATCTTTGCAAAAAATACAATACGAGCTTTGAGCCTGGATTTAACACTTTTGTATTTGAGTCAGACTTGGGAGTTAAAAACGAATACGAATGGACTTATGTGACAAAATCTGGTCAAGCCATTCCTGTTTTATTATCCATTTCTGCTCTGTTTGATGAAGACGGTGAAATCACAGGTTATTTGGGGATCGCAACCGATATCACTGAGATCCATCAAAGTCGCAAAAAACTTGAGAACGTACGCGATCAGCTTAAGCAAGCAACCGAAGTAGCAACCATAGGTATATGGAGCTGGAACATGACAGCCAATACTTACCGTTGGAATGAGCAAATGTATGATATCTACGAAGTAGAAAACGGTAGCGAAGTGAGTTTTGAACGTTGGTTATCTTGGGTAGATATGGGTGATCGTAGCAAGATTCAGCGAAATATTGAACGTATTCTAAACGGTGCTGTAAAAGAAGAAGTCACCTTTAAGGTATATACTCCTACCGGCAATACAAAGATCATCCAATCTAGAGCGTCTTTGCAAAATGACTCGGAAGGTAATGCTCTTGTAATCGGTATTAACCGCGACATTACTGAGCAGGTAAATTACGAATCTCGGTTGAAGCAGGCCAAGATTGACTCTGACAATGCCAACCGCACTAAGTCGGAATTTGTCGCCAATATGAGTCATGAAATTCGCACGCCAATGAACGGCATTATTGGTTTACTGCAACTGCTGCAACACACGGAACTTTCCAGCCAGCAACAAGAATACGTTCTTAAATCTGAGTCTGCCGCGAAAGCCTTACTTCATATCATCAATGACATATTGGATTTTTCTAAGATCGAAGCCGGCAAACTAACGGTTGAAGCCAAACCTTTCGATTTGAATGCGCTACTCAGCAATGTTCGCTCCATCATGCAAGCGATTGTTGCCAATAAATCGGTGGAGCTTACCTTTGAAATCGACGATTCCATGCCGCGTGCCATTTCCATGGATTCAATACGCTTACAACAAATCTTAATCAATCTTGTGGGCAATGCTGTCAAGTTTACCGAACAAGGCTACGTCAGGGTAAACATCTCTCAGGCGATAGAAAATCAGCAGCCTGTAATGCGCTGCGAAGTATCTGATACTGGTTTAGGTATCGAGGCGTCTAAGCAAAAACTTATTTTCAAAGCCTTCGAGCAGGCGGAGTCTTCTATCGTACGTAGTTACGGCGGTACCGGCTTAGGGTTAGCTATTTCCAAGCATTTAATTGAAATGATGGGTGGCCATATTGAAATGCACAGTAAGCTAAATCAAGGCTCGACTTTCACCTTTACTCTGCCCTTCACTGTAGCGACGAACAGCAATTTGCTTGAGCAAGCCAAACCTACGCAGCCTGATACCACAGATCAGCCAGAGCAAGCCAATCCCTTACAAGACATTAAGATACTTTTGGTTGAAGACAACGCGACCAACCAATTAGTAGCGAATAAACTACTGACCCTTAGAGGTGCAAACGTCACGATTGCTAACAATGGACAAGAAGCAGTAGAGCTAGTGTCCGACCTGGATAATTGCTTTGACGTTATCCTTATGGATATTCAAATGCCAGTGCTGGATGGTTACAGCGCAGCGAAGCATATAACACGTAAGTTAAAACTCGCCACCCCCATTATTGCCATGACGGCTAACGCGCTGGAGTCGGACAAAATTAAAGCCAAGGAAGCTGGCATGATTGACCATGTTAGCAAGCCGTTCAATATCAACGGCCTTGTCGATACCATTAAGAAGCACCTAGCCTAGGTGCTTCTTAGTAAAAGCTTAATACAGGTCTTTATGTAAAATAGGCGCTAACGCTAAGATGGCTGCTTGTTGATAGACACTTTCACGTGTTTCAAGATGATTGGTCAGCACACCGATGGCTCCGCCTTTTTGGCGGATATTATGCTCGTTGAACACATCATCCAACACATGAGCCAGTTCTTCACCCTGCTCTAATCGTTGGAACACAGACTGGGGTAGCGGTAAATTAGCACTGCGTCCGGTAATCATTCGACCGTTTTGATCCAAAATTGCCACATAAGCAAAGGTCGCCGGCCCTTCACTAAAGCAATCAACGCCACCTTCCATGGCCACATAGAAATCATAACGGCGTGCGCTATCTGCTTCCGAACATCTTTGAGCGCGGTTTTGGGCACCAAGCTTGGTGTCCGCTTCATGCATTGGCTGATCTGCGACGCCTGATGGAACCGCAATGGTCTGAGTTTCGATTAAATGATCCGGAAAGGCTTTTGAGAAAGCATTTTCTGCCGCTCCTCGTTTTACCGGATTGGTCGAACCAACGAGTATGCGAAGCACATCCTTCGACATCACTATTCTCCGATTAGTAAAGGTTTTAAAAACAAAAAAGGCCGCGAATGAAGCGACCTTTTTGTAGTAACGGTTCCGATTATTCAGCTTGGGCTTTAATAATCGGCGTTTCGCACTGCACGTCAGCGTTTTGACCACGATTACGTAGCAAGTGATCGATGAGTGTTAACGCCAACATGGCTTCTGCAATCGGCGTGGCACGAATGCCGACACAAGGGTCGTGACGACCTTTGGTAATGACATCAATGGCATTGCCCTGACGGTCGATACTCTTGCCAGGCACCGTGATGCTTGAAGTTGGTTTTAGTGCCATGTGCACCACGATGTCTTGACCCGATGACATGCCGCCTACAACACCACCAGAGTGGTTGCTTAGGAAGCCTTCTGGGGTCATTTCGTCACGGTGCTGACTACCTTTTTGCTCGATGACATCAAAGCCATCGCCAATTTCCACGCCTTTGACCGCGTTAATGCCCATCATAGCTTTAGCAATGTCCGCATCTAGACGATCGAATACTGGCTCACCTAGACCTGGCATCACGTTCTTAGCGATCACAGTGATCTTAGCGCCGACAGAATCGCCTTCTCGACGCAGGTTGGTCATGTACTCTTCCAATGCTGGAATCGCGTCTGGATCAGGGCTAAAGAAGGAGTTGTCGTAGACTTGGCTCAAGTCTTTCATTTCTAACTTGATTGGTCCAAGTTGTGACAAGAAACCTTGAATTTCGATGCCGTAGCGCTGTTTTAACCACTTTTTAGCAATGGCACCCGCTGCCACACGCATTGCTGTTTCACGAGCAGAGGAACGACCGCCGCCACGGTAATCGCGGAAGCCAAATTTTTGGTCGTATACGTAGTCTGCGTGCGCAGGACGGAAGGTATCCTTAATGTTGCCGTAGTCTTTTGAGCGCTGATCCGTGTTACGAATCAATAGACCAATCGGTGTCCCCGTCGTTTTGCCTTCAAATACGCCCGATAGGATTTCCACTTCATCAGGCTCGCGGCGCTGTGTCGTGTGCTTAGACGTACCTGGTTTGCGCAGATCAAGATCGCGCTGAATATCGGCTTCGGTCAGCTCTAAACCTGGAGGACAACCATCAACAATGGCTCCTAACGCTAAACCGTGACTTTCACCAAAGGTGGTGACTGTGAATAATGTACCAAATGTATTGCCAGCCATCGTTCTAGATTACTCTTGTTGTAATGTCTTTAGTTCATCTTTGGTCAGTACAAAGACGCCATTGCCGCCATTTTCTAATTCAACCCACATAAATGGCGTGTCAGGATACGCTTCTTGTAATGCGACCTCGGAGTTACCTACTTCGTACACGACAATGCCGTTGTCATGTAGGTAATCGGCCGCTTGCGCAAGGAATGCACGGGTAAAATCCAAACCGTCTTCCCCAGAAGTCAGCGCTAATTGCGGTTCGTTATGAAACTCTTCTGGAGCCGTATCATAGTCATTGGCATCCACGTAAGGTGGATTACAAATGATCAAATCGTATTGCTTGCCTTGCAGGCCTTGGAACATATCAGAATGAATCGCCGTCACACGGTCTTCCACTTCGTGCAGGGCAATGTTTTGCTCTGCTACCTCAAGGGCGGCCTCACTTACATCGGTGATATCCACCGTCGCTTCATCAAATGTCAAAGCCGCCGCAATACCCAAGCAACCACTGCCTGTACACATATCCAAGATATTGAGCGGATATTGCTCTAGCCAAGGACGAAACTCATTTTCGATCAAGGCCATGATTGGCGAGCGCGGAATCAGGGTATCTTTGGTTACTTTGAAAGGTAAGCCCATAAACCAAGCTTCACCAAGTAAGTACGGTAGTGGTTCACGTTTATTAATACGCAGATCGACAAACTTAAGAATGCGTTTCTTTTCGTTGTACGTTAAACGGCTGTCCAAATGCTCTTTTGGGAAATCCAACGGCAAAGACAGGGAACCTAAGACAAGTTGCACGGCCTCATCCCAAGCATTGTCGGTACCGTGACCATAAAAGATATCGGAATTACGAAAGCGCGAGTACGTCCAACGGATGTAGTCTTGGATCGTGTGTAAGTCGCGTACTGCTGATTGATGTCGGCTCATGAAACTCTATCTTAATGCAAAGGGGCTCATTATAACGGCAAAGGCATTCAGACTCTACGAATCCGATTTACTCACTTTTAAAGTTTTCGCTAAATCCTGCAAATCGTTCAGCGCTTTGCCTAATAAGTGTTCATATTGACTGTTGTTTTGATTTTGTAGCTGTTCAATTTGTTGCTGCGCAGCGCTTAAGGCGTCATTCAGCATAACAATGGTTTGATCTTGTTTGGCCAGATCCACTTGAGCTTGGCTTAATTTCGTATCCGCTTCATTCAGTTTGCGCTCGGCTTCTATGAGCTCATTTTCTAACACACGGTTTCGCGCCTGCGTATGATCTAAGCGTTCAGCCAGCTGATCATGGGCTGCTTTAAGCTGTTGCTCACGCTGCTGAGTCTCAGATAACTGTTCGAGGGTTTGCTCAAGTTGTGATTCTGAAGCGATCAAGGCCTCAGAAAGAGAATCTTTACGCCCTTCTAATGCATCCTTACGTAGCGACATCTGCTCTTCGTAGGCATGCACTTTTTCATCCAGCAGCACAGAAAGGGATTGCACCACATCACGTTCAAAGCGCTTAAAACTAGGACTCAAGTGCTCAGCAATGTCTTTGACTTCGCTTTCTTGATATTCGCGATAGGCTTCTTCCCATTCAGCGATGGCGTTCAACAAAGTGGTGTTAGAACAGCCTCTACCATCTAGGTCTTTGAAATATTGGCTTAAGCGCGGAATATTCGGGAAGGTGTTATTTTCAATCAACTTCCAACACGCATCGATGATTTCTTCTTTGGCAATATTCGCTTTACGAGCCATAGCTAGGACCTTTGCAGAGCAGTTTTAATAAAATAATAAATACACATTTTATGGTATTTATCTTTAAAATCCTAGATTAAAGCCCACTGGGGAAGGAGTAATGTTGGCGCTCTGGATTATCGAGTTGCGCAAGCGCTTCACTGGTGACCTGATAACCTAAATCGATTAACTCCTTGGATCGCCAAAACTCATAGAAGCTACAGGCATCTTTAGGAATCGAAATCAGTAAGTCTGGCGGATAGCCTGCCACCTTATATTGGGTCAAGGATTCTTGCATGGTTTCAAACATCATGTTGATGGTTTGAATACGTCCCCAGCTTTGGGTGTTGTAACGGATTTCCGGTTCAACCGAGTCCTCATCGCTTTCACCTTTCACACGGCCAAAGAAATCCTTCACACCTCGCCACCACTCAGACTCATCTTTGACCGACTCAACAAAAGGATGCGGATCCGAGTTTCGAGCAGGACCATTTAAATCTACGGCAATGATGTAGTCAGCACCGGCAGAAATGGTGGGAATGATGGGCAAAGGGTTCAACACGCCTCCGTCCACATAAACACGCTGACCCACTTGCACTGGATTCACGATGGAAGGCACTGCCGAGGAAGCACGCATGGCCGGCAACAAGGCCCCTTTTTGAAACCAAAACTCTTTCTGACTGAGGATATCAACGCCGACAGCGGTATAAGGCAAAGATAGGTCTTCGATACGAACTTCGTCACCAATCAACTGTTCGATAAATTGAAAATAGCGATCGCCGCGAATGTAGCCGCCCATTAGAACCGCCATATCCAACAGTTTTAATACATTGAGGCGATCCAGCTGCTCGGCCCATTTTTGGTATTCCGGTAACTTGCCACACAAGTATACCCCACCAATAATGGCCCCAATTGAACAACCAGAAATAGACACCACTTTATAGCCTTGCTCCTCAATGGCATTAATCACACCAATATGGGCATGACCACGAGCAGCACCACTGCCGAGCACTAATGAAACGGTTTTCTGTGACATACCTGTACGCTTTGATTAGTTTGAGTTGCGTACAAAAATAACACGATGAACGCCGTAGTTGGTATTACCCATATTGGCTAAATTAATAAAACGGATGGCAGCACGCTCTTCGGGATTCAGCCCTAAACGGATTTCATCGATATAAGCGTCACCCACATCAATGGCACTGCGTTCATCTGCCGCACTGGTGACAAAGGCCACCAAGCCTTGATGATTTGAGACTGAGTTTAAAAATTGGCGAATACGCGGCACATCGGTAGCGCCCATTTGGGCAAGGATCTCTATATCCGCATCACTGCCTTTGGGAATGACTTCGTCGACGCGCACCATGACATCACCAGCACCGCGACGATTCAAATACACCACCCAATAATGCATGCGTGAGTCTTTTACCACCCACAGTGACTGACTCGCATCGGGGCCGTACAGCAGATAATCGTTGAAGAAGTTATTCGCCCAAGCATTGGAACTGCCACAAGCGCGACTTTGGCAGCTGTAAAGAATCTCGCCGCCATCAATGCCTGTGATCACCTGGCCATAAAACTGCTCAACCGCAGACATAGGGACATTACGACCGATTTTATAAAGCGTCTGAATCGCAGAACCCTCAACGGTTTCAACCTTCTCAGGCTCCCAACCACGACCAGAACGGTAGATCTTTGCTAAGGGAATTTCGATATAGGTGTTTTCAACTGGCGCGCTTTTAACAATTTCCGCACCACGGTATACCGGCAAGCCCTCTTCCACGGCACTCACAGGTAAACTAATACCTAGCACGAACAAGGATGACAGGGCCGCCCCAACGATTCGAAACATAACCACTACTCCTTAGATTAAATCTCTAGTTCTGATCGATAAATCGATGAATTTCCTTCGCTATATACGTTGCAGTATCCGGCTCTAGATGAAAATGGTGATTACCATCGAGCCTCTTTAGCTTAATCCATGGGAACGCTTTTGCGCGACTTTCGACCAATTCTTGTTGTTGACTGTAGATGCCTTGATTGGCAACCAACGCCATGGTTGGGCATTTAATCGCTTGAATGAATGCATCAACCGACGCATCGTCCATGCGAAATGGTGATGGAAAAGACAGCTTATAATCGGCTCGCCAGCCCCACTCACCATTTGTTACCGTAGAACCACGCTCCACTAATGGCTTCGCCGCGTCATAGGAAAGCTCGGTAAAGCCATGCATACGGGCATAAATAAGATCTTCTTGCGCGGCATAGCGTGAAAAACGCCCACTACGCTTTTTCAACATTTTCTGCATTGCTCGCTGCATGGTGGTGACGCGCTGATCTGGCGTTGCCGTAGCGGGCCCCATACTATCGAGAATAATTAAACCACGCACTTTATCTGGTGCTAACGCTGCCACTAACATCGCCACTGCGCCGCCCATACTATGTCCCACCAGCCAAGCTGATTGGGTCGAAGTATTGAGTACACTGATGACATCTAGGGCGTAATCCCAAAGATGATAGAAGCTGCCATCGGGACGATGATCGGATAAGCCATGCCCAGCTAGGTCTAGGGCCGTTAAATTGTAGTCAGAAAGTTGGGGGGCAAGGTTTGAAAAGGAAGCAGCGTTATCCAGCCAACC
This sequence comes from Marinomonas sp. HM11-D, assembly GCF_057626615.1. Lineage (NCBI taxonomy): Bacteria > Pseudomonadati > Pseudomonadota > Gammaproteobacteria > Oceanospirillales > Oceanospirillaceae > Marinomonas > Marinomonas sp. HM11-D. The sequence goes on from NZ_JBMMKT010000004.1 coordinate 34,228, forward strand.
ATGCAACATTAGCACTCGTAATGCGCTGGGATTGCTGGATAGCCACTGCTTCGCGGCAAGTTTTGTATGGCCAAGATTGAATGCCGTTTCATTGGACATAATGTCAGACTTCTATCAGTGTTTAGGAGAAATTGCCCACCTAAATTGACAGCATGCCGTCGCAAAAAGTTCCCCTTCAAGGGCTGCAATGGTAGCAGTCTCCATTTGGAATACTGCAGGCAATGGCTGATCTGCCAGCATATCCACTAATTGATAAGCGAAGGGTTGGTGGGTGACAAGCAAGATAGAGTCATAAGGTTGATCATGCAACCACAACGCCACGTCGAGCTCTTTACCACTTGGTGTGATGCTATCAAGGGTCTGAGGCAACGTTTTAGTGCCCAACACCTTAATAAACTCATTGGCAGTTTGTTGAGCCCGCAAATACGGGCTCACAAAAATGGCATCAAAGTCCTCATTACAAGCAGCGAACTGCTCGGCTGTGCTACGAACTTCTTCATAGCCCAGCTCGGTCAATGCACGCTGAGCATCTTGGTCGTATCCAAAAGGCTCGGCGTTGCCATGGCGCATGATGTATAAGCGCTTAGTCTTCACGACCATTTTTTTCTGGCCAAGACTGGAATGGGAAAGGCTTCTCGTCGTTTGAGAAAGACAAGAAAGAAATTGTTTGTTTGATGAAAGTACCCGTTGAAGATACCCACTGATCAAGCAATGACACTTCAGATGTAGAAGCAAAGCGAACCAATGTTGCGATGATTACTAGGAAGCCAAACACTGTCAAAGCAATGTTCAACACACCCCAGTAGACCAGCATAAACAACATTCTGATCCAAAATTCTTGATTAGCGTAACCAGGTTTACTCATTTCTATTTACTCCAGCAGTCGCGAATTCAACATCCCATTTTTGCTCGCCAGTCATCATACTGCCGATTAGGGAATCCAAACTCGCATTGTCAAAAATCAGTTTGTACAAACCTGACGCTAGCGGCATATAAAGGCCATGTTTATTCGCCTCTTCTACCACCATGCGTAAAGTGTTCACACCTTCTGCTACTTCGCCAATAGCGCCCACTGCTTTTTCAAGTTCTTCACCAGAACCTAAAGCAAAGCCCACGCGATAGTTGCGACTTAACGGTGAGGTACAGGTCGCGATTAAATCACCCATGCCTGCTAACCCAAGAAATGTCATCGGGTTTGCGCCGAAGTGCACGGCAAATCGGCTCATTTCAGCCAAACTGCGCGTCATAATCATCGCCATGGTATTTTCGCCAACCTTCATAGCCTTAGCTAAACCACAGACAATGGCATAAATATTTTTCAATGCCCCAGCCAATTCAACGCCGGTACTGTCGCGGTTTTCATAAACTCTAAAGGTACGAGATTTCAACAACTCGATCACAGTTGCACGCAACGCATCGTCGTCACTCGCAATCACTGAGCCAGTCAGCTGCCCAGCAGCAATTTCTTTGGCTAAGTTAGGACCACTCAACACCCCAATTCGTTCCGTGACACCGTTACGGCGCAGGATATCGCTCATTAATTCAAAGCGATTTGGGTTAAAGCCTTTAGTGGTACTGATCAGGATTTTATCTGCTGTCAGCAATGGCTTTATGCGCTCCACCACTTGCTCGAAGGATTTCGATGGGATGGATACAAAAATTGTATCACTGGCACGAATCGCTTCTTCTAAGTTGCTGGTCGCTAAAAGCTCACGATGCAATGGTGCATTAGGCAGGTAACGGCTATTTAGGCCCGTTAAGTTGATTTCTTCAACCTGCTCTTCGTTTCGCATCCATTGACTGACCTGATGACCATTTTTGGCCATGATGTTCGCCAATGCGGTGCCAAAACTACCACCACCTAGTACACAAACCGATTGCTTATCCATAGTTTCTTCAATGCCTTATCGTTAAGAAGAACAGCTTACTTCTAAATGACGCCCCCAATCTGGAGCACGCTTCGCTAAAGCTTCACTTTCCGGATGCTCGTCAAAAGGGTTATCTAACACCTTGAGCAACTGTCTAAACGGCAAGTAATCACCCGACTCAGCTGCTTCGATGGCTTGCTGAGCAAGATAATTTCTCAGAACAAATTTTGGATTTACTCGTTGCATCTGTTCGCTGACGGCCTGTTGATCTCGTCCGTCGTTTCTTACAGACCAATAGTAGTTGAGCCAATCCGCCATTGCTTTTCTATCTACGACTTCATCCATTAAAAATTCCGGCTTATCGGCTTGTAACAGGCTCAAAAAGCGGAAGAAAATAGTAAAGTCAAACTGCTCTTTTCTTAGTATAGAAAACAACTGCTCAAGCAATGATTCAAGTTCTGAGGAATTTGCCAAACCCAGTTTAGCAGCCATCAACTCGTCGTAGTGAGACTGCAGGCAGGGTTCATAATGCTTTAAAATTTCGATCAATTCTTCGCGAGAGAAATGCTTCGAAAAAGAAAACATTAGACAGTTTAAATTCCATAAACCTATCCCTGGCTGGCGTTGGAAGGCATAACGACCTTCATCGTCAGAATGATTAGAAATCCAACGCTCATTATAGTCTTCCATAAAACCATAGGGACCATAATCAATGGTTTCACCGAGGATGGAAAAATTATCCGTATTCATCACACCATGTTGAAAGCCAACCGATTGCCATTTAGCAATCATACGCGCGGTACGCTGGACAATTTCAATCAGCATGGCCTTAACAGGCTCAGCCTCATGTTTCAGATGAGAGAAATAGGTCTTTAGGCTGTAGTCGATTAACTGCTGCAGTTCGTCATACTTCTTATGAGCAAAGAAGTATTCAAAGTGGCCAAAACGAATATGGGTTTTGGCCGTACGAATCAGCATTGCGCCGGTTTCAGGACGCTCGCGATACACCGCTTGTTGACTGTCGTATAGGGCTAACGCACGGGAGGTTGGAATGCCCAAGCCGTTCATGGCCTCGCTGGCTAAGTATTCACGTATACTCGAGCGCAGTACCGCACGACCATCTCCTTGACGGCTAAAGGGCGTTTGCCCTGCACCCTTAACATGTAAATCGTGCAGGACGCCATCTTGATCTTTGACTTCACCGAGCAACACCCCTCGACCATCCCCTAGCCGAGGTGTAAAACCACCAAACTGGTGGCCGGCGTACACCATACTCAGCGATCCTTCAACGGTGTCTTGGCCGCTGAGTTGTCGCTGCACACACTCATCTGAGAAATCAATACCTAGCGCTTGGGCTAAGGCTTGATTGAATTCAACCAGACGTTGCTCTTGCAGAGGTTGGATTTGAGTATGGGCAAAAAACTCATAGCCAAGCTCTGCAAAGTGATGGTGTAACTGCATGCTTCCTCGTTAGTCTTGGTCGCGTACGTATTCACAACGGATTGAAGTACCAATGGTCGCTTCAATTTCAGGGATCATGAACGAATCGTCTTCGGTTGCGAAGCTGACGGATTTACCCATTTCACCGCCACGACCCGTACGACCGATACGGTGTACATAGTCTTCAGGATCTTCTGGCAAAGTGTAGTTCACTACCAACTCAATGTTGTCCACGTGAATACCACGACCCGCTACATCTGTTGCTACCAATACCTGAATGCTGCCGTCTTTAAATTTCGCTAATGTCTTCACTCGTTTGTCTTGAGACACTTCGCCCGACAACATGGCACAGTTGATATTCGCTTTCTGCAATTTCTCATGCAGGTCACGCGTTTCATCACGACGGTTAGCAAAAATAATGGTGCGTTGGCTGCCATTTTCTTCGATCAACTTTTTCAATATTGGCCATTTCTGGTCATTGGAAACCGTATAGATCACCTGATCGATGTTCTTATTAGTGGTTTCTTTTGGCACAACCGACACTTCTTTTGGATGGAACGTCCATTGACGAGCCAAAGCCTGAATGTCTTTCGGGAAAGTCGCACTGAACAACATAGTTTGACGACGCTCTTTATGTGGCGTCATACGGATGATGCTTTTCACGTCTGGGATAAAGCCCATCGACAGCATGCGGTCTGCTTCGTCTAGCACCACACACTCGACTTTATTCAGCATCACTTTCTTGTTGCGCGCAAAATCCAACAGACGACCAGGAGTTGCCACCACCAAATCCACGTATTCAGTCTCTAGCTGTTTACGCTGTTTGTCGTAGTCCATACCGCCCACTAGCGACACAACGTTTAGATTTGTGTACTTAGTCAGTTTCTCTGCTTCGTCAGCGATTTGCAGAGCCAATTCTCGAGTTGGAGCGATAATCAGACCGCGAGGGAAATGATTTGGACGCTCACCTTCCACTGGGTAGTCTAAGAAATCACTGATCATAGCAATCAGAAATGCGGCTGTTTTACCAGTACCTGTTTGTGCTTGACCAATTAGGTCATAGCCTTGCAGCGTCGCGGGTAACGTTGCAGCTTGAATTTCACTGCAGTACTCAAAGCCCATGGTTTGAATTGCTTTTAATACCCGATCCGGTAGATTTAGGTCGTGAAAACGAACTTTACCTTCCACGTCAGGCACTTTGAAGTCTTGGATAGACCAAAGTTCACCACTTTCCTGTTCAGCAGCCGGAGATTTCGCTCCCGTGGCGTCAGCACTGCTTTTGTTGTGTTTACGACGGGGTCTGCGTTGGCGCTTTGGTCCCTTTGATTCAGGGCGCGCGGCTTCTTGCTGTTTTTCCATGTGAGAGTCTTTAATCTCTTTTGATTGAATGTTTGTTAACAAGGCTCCGAGTGTACCTAAATGACTCGGCATTATCACCTTTAGTTTGTTAAATCTGCTTATAGGGTGGCAGGCTGTTAATCAGCTGCGCACCGTAGCGCTTGGTTTTTAAGCGCTTATCTAGGATATGAATTTCACCGCTATCGTTCTCGCTACGCAGCAATCGCCCCGTTGCCTGAACCAGTCTGAGCGACGCATCGGGAATGGTAATTTCCATAAATGGATTACCACCACGCTTTTGAATCCACTCCGCCAAAGTCGCCTCAACTGGGTCATCTGGCACCGCAAACGGAATCTTCGCAATGTACACCCGGGTCAGATAATTACCGGGCAAATCGACCCCTTCGGCAAAGCTGGCTAAACCAAATAGTAAGCTACCTTTGTCCGCATCAATGGCGTCTTTGTGACTATCTAGGATAATGCGTTTGGACTGTTCACCCTGCATCAGCAAGATATCTTTCAGATCGTCTTTGATTCCTGCCGCGACTTCCTCCATCTGACGACGAGAAGAAAACAGCACCAAGGAGCCAAGCTTAGTATCGACCTTATCATTAAGGTATTTGATCAACTCTTTGGTGTGTGCGTCTGCATGATTCGGCTCAGATTCCATGTCTGGCACTACCAGCGTCCCCTTATTGGCAAAATCAAACGGACTGATCACGCGCAGATATTCACTTTCGCGCGGCACACCAGAGCGCATATTAAAGCGATGAAACTCGTTTAACGCCGTCAGCGTGGCGGAAGTCACCACTGCACCAAAGCATTTGTCCCACAGCTGCATACGCAAGGTATGAGCTGCAAGGATCGGCGAACCACCAAGCTCGATATCTTGATCCATCCCTTGACCCACCACCACGAGCCAGCGGGCATTTGGCGGATAGTTTTGATCATCTTGGGTCGAATACAATTTCCAAAGTTCGGTACAGGCCTCTAGGCGCCCTAAAATCACCCCAAGAATTGGCAACCAGTTCTCAGCAGTGTCTTCCTTGATCCCCATGCCTTCATTTTGCTTAACCTTTTTACATTCATCCTGAATGTTTTCAATCTGATTAAACAGCTTCTGATAAGACATGGCCAAGCTGTAAGCCAGTTGGCGCAGTTCATCAGGAATCACACCAAACTCAAAACGGTGCTGACGCGTTTCTTGATCCAATCCTAGATTCTGGATAAAGGGCGCTAAACCTTGCTGCACATACTGGATAAAATTAACCGTACTCTGAATTTGCTGCGGGATTTTCAGTAAGATTTGCCCTGTTGTACTGATTTCTTCCGTTAACTCTTGGCGCAAATTGATAAGATTTTTGTCGAGTTGTTTTAACCAGCTAATACTCTGCTGCAAACGCACTTCGTGGCGGAAATGGCCAATGGCTTTATCCGGCAGGTGATGGCCTTCGTCGAACACATAGATAGTTTCTTTCGGATCAGACAAGATGGCACCGCCACCAAGAGACAAATCCGCCAACACCAAATCATGGTTGGCCACAATCACATCGGCGGTCTCAAGCTCGGCACGAGCCTTAAAGAATGGGCAGGCAGAAAAGTTCGCGCAATTGCGGTTGGTGCATTGCTGATGATCGGTAGTCAGTCGACGCCAGTCTTGCTCACGAACAATCCCTTCCCAGTTGTCTTTATCTCCATCCCATTTGCCGGCGCGAATGGCATCGTCCATTTCTTGATACAGAACGGTGTTTACATCATCGGCCGCCAAATGTTGCTCAAACAATCCTGCAAACATATCTTCGGTAGCTTGCTCTTCCGCACTTAAAAAACTCTCAAGATTATTAAGACACATGTAGCGACCACGACCTTTGGCTAAGGTGTAGCGAAAACTGTAGTCGGTATGTTCTAACAAACTTGGCAATTCTTTATGAAGAATCTGCTCCTGGAGGGCAACGGTAGCAGTAGAGATGACCAGCTTAAGACCCTTGTCTTTGGCAATTGGGATCGCTGATAAACAATAAGACAGGGTTTTACCGGTACCCGTGCCCGCCTCCACTACAGCGACATGCTTCTCACCGAGACGCTCACCTTCCGTTCCTTGCTTAATATTGCCAAGGGTTCTAGCGATGGTGGCGATCATATGACGCTGACCAACACGTGCCTTATGCCCTTTCGCATCAAGATATGCACGGTAGGCCGTTTGAATTTTTTCTTTAATCGAGTCTGAAAGCATGGATTTTAGTTGAGCAATTAATTATTAGCTGTATATAATAACAGTAACTGTATAAACAAACAGATGCCATATGATTAAATTAACAAAAAGACAGTCCGATGTACTCGAGACAATACGCGAATTCATCAACGAAACTGGTTTCCCACCGACTCGTGCTGAGATCGCTGCGCGCTTAGGTTTCCGTTCACCTAATGCGGCCGAAGAACACCTTAAGGCACTGTGCAAAAAAGGCGCGATCGAAATGCTTTCTGGCGCTTCCCGAGGCATCCGCCTAGTGGATCAAGAGCCAGCTAGCAGTGCCAATGACGAAGACGGCACCTTGCCTATTATCGGTCGTGTCGCTGCGGGCTACCCTATTCTCGCTCAGGAAAACATCGACTCACGCATCAGCATTGCAGCCGAGATGTTTTCACCAAAAGCAGATTACCTGTTATCGGTAAACGGCATGAGCATGAAAAATGCAGGCATCCTAGACGGTGATCTACTGGCCGTCCACAAAACCCATACGGTACGCAATGGTCAAATCGTTGTCGCCCGTATTGGCGATGAGGTGACCGTTAAGCGCTTTGAGCAAAAAGGCCGCGAAGTGCGCTTGATCCCAGAGAACGAAGAGTTTTCCGACATCATTGTTGACCTAGAAAGCGAAGACTTCGCCATTGAAGGCCTGTCCGTCGGTGTCATCCGTCGTGGTATTTAAGCCACATCAGAAATAAACAAGGCATGGCTTGATAGTATCAAGCCATGCCTTTTTTGTATCTATCCTAGGCGGTTAAAGCAAAACCCTAGTGCAAAATACGCGGCATAAAATCTTCATCGGGCGCATCCGCTTCACCCATACCATCGAAGTCGCCAAAATCTTCCGAGTACACAAAATCGATGCCCGCATGGAACATGCACTTGGCTAATTCAAAGTAACGATCTTTTAGAAAATCTTTGGTATCGTCAGAGATAGTCAGCGTTGCGATAGGCGTTTTATCATCGTCTTCACCCGCTGGACGAAGAACGATTTCACCATTTTCGAGTTCTACTATTTCTAAGTAAGTATCTTTCATTATCAATATTCTGCTGCGTCTTCACGAAAGCGTAAGACTAGCTCAGTCAGTGAGCTTAAAATGAATTTTGTGGAAGCACCAGCATCGGTTCCACGACCGATCAATTCAACGTCTGCTGCGTAGGCATTGTTGCCAACTTGACACTCTAACGCTGCGTTAAATGCGGTGAACAATTGAGCCAACCAAGACTGGCTATTATTCTTAAGTTGCGCCAATTCTACCAGAACCGGCACGCTAATGCCTTTATCATGGCAAGATTTAATCAGTGACTCAATCTCTAGCTGACCTTGCAAACTGTATGAGGTTCTCACTTCCTGTAGCAAGCCATTCAGACCACTGCGCAGTTGAAACAAGGCAGATGACTCAAAACTCTGAGTCATCCAGTCACTTTCTGCATCCTGGCTTTGAATCAATAAACGACGAGCAGCATCTAAACGCTGGTTAGTAACACTCGCTAAGCTGGAACCGCTCATTTCTTCTTACCGTGTTCGATTTTCCACTTACCACCTTCGTAGAAGGCCTTCCAACCCGTAGGCTTACCATCCACTTCAGTCATAATGTACTGCTCTTTAGTCTTACGACTATAACGGATAACCGTTGGATTCCCCTCTTCATCCTGCACTGGCGCTGTATCAAAGTAGTGGTATTTAGGATCAATCTGATCCATATACGGCTTCAACTCTTTAACCAACGGTGGACGCGTCTCACGTTTACGTGGGAATTGACTAGCCGCTAAGAACAGACCCGTGGCACCATCGCGCAATACGTAATGGTCTTCTACCTTTTGACAAGCCAAGTCCGGCATTGACACTGGATCCATCTTCGGCGGAGCCACTTCACCATTCTTCAGAAGCTTACGAGTGTTCTTACACTCTTCGTTAGTACAACCAAAGTACTTGCCAAATCGACCCGTTTTCAGCTGCATTTCAGAGCTACATTTATCACATTCAATGACTGGGCCATCGTAGCCTTTTAGTTTGAATGCACCCTGCTCCACTTCGTAGCCAGGGCATGAAGGATTGTTACCACACACATGTAGCTTACGATGCTCATCGACCAGGTAACTATCCATCGCCGAACCACAAATGTCACAACGATGCTTATTAATCAGCGCTTTAGATTCGCCTTCTTCATCGTCTACAGCAACCGCTTCATCACCGCTCACTAGGTTAATAGTGGCTTTACAACGCTCTTTGGGCGGTAATGCATAACCTGAACAAGACAAGAACACACCCGTACTCGCGGTACGAATCTGCATAGGACGACCACAGGTTGGGCATGGAATATCCGTTGGCGTTGGCTCATTTGGAGCCATACCGCCTTCTTCGGCTTCCGCTTGGTTCAGCGTTTGACTGAAATCTTCGTAGAAGCTGTTAAGAACCTTAATCCAGTCCTTTTCACCCTCAGCGATATCATCCAGCTTTTCTTCCATTTGTGCGGTAAAGCTGTAGTTCATCAGATCATCGAAACTTGCCACAAGACGATCGGTGACAATGTCCCCCATCTTCTCCGCATAGAAACGGCGGTTTTCAACCCGCACATAACCACGATCTTGAATGGTGGAAATAATCGACGCGTAAGTCGATGGACGACCAATGCCACGTTTCTCAAGCTCTTTAACTAAGCTTGCTTCACTGTAACGGGCAGCTGGCTTGGTAAAGTGTTGCTCAGGATCTAGATTAATCAGCGTTAGCTGCTCACCCTGCTGTACATCTGGCAGGATAGTGTCTTCCGCTTTTTTACCCACTGGTGTCAGCACACGAGTGTAACCGTCAAAGCGCAAGATACGGCCTTTTGCACGCAACTCATATTCACCCGCCATCACTGTAATCGTGGTCGAGGTGTATTCTGCAGGCGTCATTTGACAGGTAATGAACTGGTTACGAATCAAATCGTAAAGACGGTGCGCATCTTTATCCATGCCCTGCAGCATGTTCTGCGTCACAGTCACACTAGAAGGACGAATCGCTTCGTGGGCTTCTTGTGCGCCTTCTTTGCTTGAATAGCGCAACGCTTCCGCTGGTAGGTAAGCGTCACCAAAGTTGCCTTGAATGTATTCACGAACCGCTTCAACTGCTTCTTGGCTTAAGTTGGTCGAGTCAGTACGCATGTAGGTGATGTAACCTGCTTCGTACAAGCGCTGTGCCAACATCATGGTTTTCTTAACGCCAAAACCTAGACGAGTACTAGCCGCTTGCTGCAGCGTTGAGGTAATAAATGGCGCCGATGGTTTAGAACGCGTTGGTTTATCTTCTCGGCTAGCCACATTAAATGGTAGCTTTTCAATGCGCTGAACATGTTCATCTGACTGAGATTTAGAGGTCGGACGATATTCTTTACCTTGATACTTAGCCGTTTCAAAGGTGATATTGGCTTTATCCTTGGTAGCAAGGTTAGCGTCTAGCTCCCAGAATTCTTCAGGAATGAAGGCACGAATCTCTTTTTCACGTTCAACAATCAGACGTACGGCAACCGATTGCACACGGCCTGCCGACAAACCTCGAGCGACTTTCGCCCAAAGCAGTGGTGACACCATAAAACCCACGACACGGTCTAGGAAGCGACGCGCTTGCTGTGCATTAACGCGGTTCATATCCAAATCGGATGGCGTTTCAAATGCAGACTTGATGGCGTTCTTAGTGATTTCGTTAAACACCACGCGCTTGTAGCGGGTATCGTCACCACCAATCGCTTCTCGTAAATGCCATGCAATTGCCTCCCCCTCTCTATCCAAGTCGGTTGCGAGATAGATGGTTTCAGCATTTTTAGCCAGACGACGTAGTTCTTCTACGACTTTTTCTTTGCCTGGCAAAATTTCGTAATGGGCTTCCCAATTATGCTCTGGATCGACGCCCATACGATTAATAAGCTGTTTACGTGATTTTGTACGTTTGTATTCGGCTTTCTCTTCAGGACTCATTTTACGAGTCAGAGCCGCCTGCTTAGCACGTTCTTGTGGAGTAGACGTAGACGTCGTACCGGCAGGAAGATCTCGAATATGACCAACACTCGACTTAACGACGTAGTCGTTGCCGAGATATTTGTTAATAGTTTTCGCCTTGGCTGGCGATTCCACGATTACCAGAGATTTAGCCATTGGGTTGTTCGAGCCTTAATTACTTTTGAAAGATGAACGTGCTTAGAATACTTTAGGGGCGCAGATATTAAGCAAAGCGCTAATATATGACAAGCAATCCCTGTGAGATTCGCAACATTCCTATTGCCGAGTCCAGCATTTGCCCTTTAACATACTGAAATCATTTAAAAAGGACAATCATGGCTACGCTCCAGATCTTAACTATAGTCATTCTTTTCATAATCGTACTGGTTTCAGTGGTAATAGGATCGCGTGCCCACCAGAAAGAGCAAGAGTTAAAAGAGCGTCGCCTAAAGTACCTTCAACTGCAAAATCGCGCAGACCGAATGGAGCAACATATTATCGGATTGCGCAACCTCAACACGGATATGATTGTCAGCGATGTTTTCTACGACTTCTATTTAGAGAGCCTGCGCGAACTGACTTCCTACTCTGACGATCCAGAAAAAATCGAAGAGCGCATTGCGAAAGCGGAAGCCGAACGAGAAAACGCCCCAGCGGAGCTTAATCTAGAACCCGATGAAATGAGCTTCCACGAGAAAACCAAATACAAAGAACGCCTTACCAAAGCGGCTAAAATGCTACTGTATATGCGCCGCAAAGGACGCATCAGCAACACCCACTACAAGCTTTGCTATTCCTACTTACGCTGGTTGAATCTATGGATTCAGCTCAATCGCCAGGTTGTCCAAGCCAACAAAAACTTCCATTCAGGCGATATGCGTGTTGCACAGACATTGTATAGCGTGATCCACTCGCACTTAAAATCAAACAACATTGATCGTGCTGAGAAAAAACAGTTGGAAAAATTTGTGGATGATCGCATGAAGGAAATCATCACCCCTCAGATCATGGCGATCCAAGATTCTGATAACCCAGAAGAAGCGCTATCAGAATTTATGCATACCCTGGAAATCGAAGACCAATCTGGCGCAAAAGGCACTTAACGCACCAGCAGTAGCGCATTAATAATAGCGTTAGCATCTTCGACAACGCTCTCATCGCCTTTTTCGCGCCAAAACAGACTGACACTGCTTGGCGTGATTTCAATCGCTACAAACACCTCATGGTGCTTTTCAAGCAACTTAGCGATTTTCTCTTCCAACGCAAATGGCTGACTGGCATACCATCCCTGACAAATGGAATCGTGCTTCCACACTTCATAAGGGTACAGCTTGATTTCGGAAAAATCTTTGAGCGGCTTTTCACGGTATTTATGGTAAGCGCAGACACTTTCTTTGGTGGTCATCTTATCCCATTTATCCGGTAGATCCACTGAAGTCAGCTGCACTGTTATGCCACACTTACGCGCCAACATACGCAACGCCATTTTTTGACGCTCACGCTTTGACGGCATGATCCATAATGCCGATCCCATCAAGGAAAGGGTAATAAATACTACTATTAAGGCTGTCATTGAATTACTCTTAAATTGTCGAGAACAAATGGAACCCAAACATTGGAGGTATCCCATGCCCTACCAACGCATTGTTTTAGCGGTGGATTTAACGGATGAAAGTATTAAAGTTGCCAACAAGGCCGCGGCAATGTGCAAGGCCTTTGAAGGCCAGCTCACCATTATCCACGTTATCGAATCTCTTAACTACGCCTACGGCGGCGATGTGCCGATCGATGTAAGCGATATCCAAGAACAACTTCAAACCACTGCCACGAAACACATGGCCGCATTGGTTGATCAACTTGATATCCCAGTGGAATCCACCATCGTGACCCAAGGCGGTATCGAAAGCGAAATTCACCGAGTAGCAGAAGAAATCAAAGCCGACCTAATCGTGGTCGGTAGCCACGGACGACACGGCTTAGCGCTATTACTAGGTTCAACCGCAAATGGCGTTTTGCACGGTGCACCATGCGACGTTCTAGCGGTGCGCGTTAAATCTAGTCACTAATTCTAGAATCACAAACAAAAGGGAGGCTAAGCCTCCCTTTTTAATGCCGAATTAACTTAGATTAACCGCGTGTCCAAGTAGTGCCTTCACGGGTATCCAGCAAAGTAATGCCCTGTTCCAGCAACAGATCACGAATTTCATCACTGCGCGCAAAGTTCTTATCTTTACGAGCTTGAGCGCGCTCAGCAATATAACCTTCGATCTCTTCAGCCGATAAACCTTCGTTTAGCGTACTGTTTTGCATAAAGTATTCCGGATCTTGCGCTAACAAACCAAGAATGTCCGCCAAGGCTTTCAGCTCTGCCGCTAGGGTTGCCGCTTGATCACTGCCGTCAGCACGGGCTTTATTTAGCTCACGCACTAGCTCAAACAGAACAGACAGCGCCACCGGCGTATTGAAGTCATCACGCATCGCATCTTCAAAACGAGTGGTGTAATCCGTTGCCACAAAGCTTTCTGCAATCGCTTGACCACGAAGCGCAGTATACAAACGCTCAAGCGCTGTTTTGGCTTCTTTCAAGCTAGCATCAGAGTAGTCAATGCCACTACGGTACTGACTTGATACCATCAAGTAACGCACGACTTCTGGATTGAACTTCTCTAGCACTTCACGAATGGTGAAGAAGTTGCCCAAGGACTTAGACATCTTCTCGTTGTTCACGCGTACCGCGCCACAGTGCATCCAGTAGTTTACATACTGCTCACCGGTTGCTGCTTCCGATTGGGCAATTTCGTTCTCATGGTGCGGGAATTTAAGGTCTGGACCGCCACCGTGAATATCGAAGTGATTGCCAAGACAGTGCGTCGACATCGCAGAACACTCAATGTGCCAACCAGGACGACCTTTACCCCATGGAGACTCCCAAGACACCTCACCCGCTTTCGCTGGTTTCCACAACACGAAATCTGCTGGGTGCTCTTTGGACGCTTCCACTTCGATACGCGCACCGGCTAGCATTTCTTCCAGCTTACGGTTGTTTAACTTACCGTACTCTTCAAATTTGCTAGCACGGTAATACACATCACCGCTTTCACCTTGGTAAGCAAAGCCTTTGTCTACCAGTACTTGGATCATATCGATGATCTGCTGCATAAACTCAGTCGCTTTTGGCTCCAAGTCTGGAAGCTTGTTACCCAGCGCCACTTCGTCTTCATGCATGGCAGCAATCATACGCTCAGTCAACTGAGCTGGCGTCTCACCGTTTTCTTCTGCACGCTTGATGATCTTGTCATCTACGTCGGTGATGTTGCGCACGAACGTTAGATCGTAATCAAGATGACGCAAGAAGCGCGTGATGACGTCAAAGGAAATCATCGCGCGGGCGTGACCGATGTGGCAGTAGTCATAGACTGTGATGCCACATACGTACATTTTTACTTTACCTTCCTCGATCGGCTTGAATTCTTCTTTCTTGCCGGTCATGGTGTTAAAAACTTTTAACATGCTATGCCTTAGCCTTTCGCTTCGATTTTCGCCCAAGAATCACGTAGTGTCACAGTACGGTTAAACACCATGCCGTCTGCTTTAAGGTCGCGACAGAAGTAACCTTCACGCTCAAATTGGAAACCTACGCCTGGCTCCGCTTGCGCTAGAGATGGCTCAAGTTTCGCATTTTCCGCAATTGACATAGATTCTGGGTTAATGAAATCTAGGAATGTTTTGCCTTCGTGTTTCGCATCAGGCGCTTCGTCATTAAATAGACGATCGTATAGACGAACTTTTGCGTCTACCGCGTGCTTAGCACTTACCCAGTGAATCACACCATTTGGCTTGTAACCTTCTGGGTTTACGCCTAGCGTGTTTTCGTCGTAAGTACATAGCAGTTCAACCACGTTACCGGCTTCATCACGAATCACTTCATTACAAGTAATCACGTAGCCACCACGTAGACGAACGGCAGCATTTAGACTTAGACGCTTCCATTTACGCGGTGCAACTTCTTCAAAGTCAGCCGCATCAATGAAAAGCTCTTTGCTAAATGGCACTTCACGCGTACCGGATTCTTCGTTTTTCGGGTGATTACCAAGCGTGAAGATTTCTTCTTTATCTTCTGGGTAGTTGGTTAGCGTCACCTTGATTGGGTTTAGCACCGCCATCGCACGGTTAGCATTCGCATCTAAGTCTTCACGAATAGCGTGTTCTAGCATGCCTACGTCAACAATACTGTCAGACTTAGTCACACCGATACGTTCACAGAAGTTACGGATCGACGCTGGTGTAAAACCACGGCGACGCATACCTGAAATCGTTGGCATGCGTGGGTCATCCCAAGCTTCCACATGACCTTCGTCTACTAGCTGTTTCAGCTTACGCTTACTTGTCACTGTGTAGTTAAGGTTCAAACGAGCAAATTCGATTTGCTGCGGGTGGAATGTATCCAGTGTTTCCAATGTCCAGTCGTAAAGCGGACGGTGATCTTGGAATTCAAGGGTACAAATAGAGTGCGTAATGCCTTCTAGCGCATCCGATAGACAGTGTGTGAAGTCATACATTGGGTAAACGCACCATTTATCACCTGTTTGGTGGTGATGAACGTGACGAATACGGTAGATGATTGGATCGCGCATATTGATGTTAGGGCTAGCCATATCAATTTTTGCACGTAGCACTTTTTCACCGTCTGCGTATTTACCATCACGCATGTCCATGAACAACGCCAAGTTTTCTTCTGGCGTACGATCACGGAAGGGGCTGTTCATACCAGGCTCTTTTAGAGTGCCTCGGTATTCACGCATTTGTTCAGCGTTCAGTTCACAAACGTATGCTTTGCCAGCTTTAATCAACTCACAAGCAAAATCAAACAATTGATCGAAGTAGTCAGAAGCGTACTTAGGCTCATCCGCCCAGTTAAAACCTAGCCATTCCACATCACGTTTGATGGATTCAATGTACTCAACGCTTTCTTTTTCAGGGTTGGTATCGTCGAAGCGTAAATTACATTGGCCCTGGTAGCGCTGTGCAATGCCGAAGTTTAGGCAGATAGATTTAGCATGGCCGATGTGAAGATAACCGTTTGGCTCAGGCGGAAAGCGAGTTAGTACCTTGCCGCCATGTTTGCCAGTTTCGTTATCTTTATCAATAATTTGGGTGATGAAATTCCCAGTTTTAGACGCTTCTGACATGTTATGTTCGAATCCCGATTGGTGTTCATGTAACGATTAGAAAAATTAGCGCATGAGTATATCTGATTTTCTTTGTCTATGGGTACGCTCAAAAGCGATTTCTAGGCACCAACAAACAATTTCATTAAGAAAAACACCAACACCCCCACGCAAATAGTAAGCAATTGACGCTTAAACACTAATCCCACCACCAATGAGGTCAAGGCGCCAACAAACCATGGATTCATTAAGCTTAATGCCAGCCCGTCACCGTTGGTCAGCGACATGGGTGCGATAATGGCAGTCAGTACTGAAATCGGCACAAATTTAAGGGCTTTATCTAGCCATTCGGGAATTTCCGCTTTATGGGCACTGGCGAACAACACCACGCGAATCCCGTAGGTCACCACAAACATCCCCGCAATAATTATGATGAGTTCTAGACTAGACATTGGCCGCCCCTCCTTTGTAATTAGCGCCGGAAAGTCGATCCAAGAAATAACCGGTCAGCACCGCTAACAAGGTAGCCATAATCAGTCCAAGATGATTAGGCATCTCTCTAAGAACAACCGAGGCCACAAGCGCCACGACAAACGCCCCCCAATAGGGAACGCTTTTAAGGTAAGGCGTAACAATCCCAATAAAGGTCGCCACCATGGCAAACTCTAAGCCCCATTCACTGATACCTGGAATAAACTCCCCCGCCAACGCACCCAGAATGGTGGTGACATTCCACATCAGATAAAAACTTAAAAAAGAACCGATATACACTTGATGGCCATTGGTCGTATCAGCCGACCCCATGTCGTACATAGGGCGCACCGCCGCATAGGTTTCATCAATCAGACCAAAACCCATTAATAAGCGCAGCTTCAAAGGCAAATGCTTTACAAAGCGCAACATGTCCGCGGCATACAAGATATGACGCAAATTCACCACAAAGGTCGTCAATACAATCACCCACAGCGGCGCGTCAGCAGCAATTAAACCAAGCGCCACAAATTGCGCCGAGCCAGCAAAGACAATGCTCGACATAGCGATCGCAAACCAGATACTGAGATCATTAGCCGCGGCTAGCGAACCAAATAGCAAGCCAAAGGGGATACCGCCAATAATCATGGGGATAGAAGCCAAAGCACCCCGTTGAGCGTTTTGATAGGCGTTCATGCTAGGCTCCTAAGGTCTTTATCATGCGAATATTGGCGCGCGGTACACTGTATTGCGCACTAGAAGGATCCACCACAAAGCCAAGCTTACGATACAGCCCCAATGCAGGGATTAATGAAGTATGCGATTCAAGCATCAAGGTTGTCGCATTCAGCGCTTCGGCTTCATTAATAGCGTCTAGCAACAAGCTCTCGCCCAAGCCTAAACGTTGAAATTGATCACTGACTGCCAGTTTTCCTAGCTCCATCACTCCCTGATCACTCGGCATAATGAAATATGCGCCAACCACTTGATTCTTCAGCACAGCAATTTTGACTTTACCGCCTTTCGCCAAAATCTGAGTCTTAGGGGCATTTAGCAATAGATGGTCTTTCTCGTAGATATCATCGACAAAGAAACGCTCCAACCAAGCCATATTCAAAGCTTTAAAGGCAGCAAAATCTTCACTAGATTGGCAATCCCGAATTGCTAGCATTTCGGGATGCAGTCGAAGAATGACGCGCTGAGCGTAAGGACCATTCAGCAAGTTACTTTCCAAGCCTTCCAGTTGCTGCAAAAACGATCCTGACACGCAATTAAGATAGAACTCCAATTCACTACCAATTGCCGCCAATACGGGCTCGGCTTTACGCATTTCCTGACGAGACAACTCTGATAAACAAATGGCCGAGCGGCGCTGATCATGCTCATCCTGAACCTTAAGCAGCAAGCCTTCCTTGAGCATTTTAGTCACTTGCTTACTGACTGCGGGGTGAGACAAGCCTAGACGCTCCGACATTTGCACCACCGACAGGGACTCTTCCTGTTGCAGTAAACGCAAAATCGGAAAGTAAGTGGAGGAAATCATCAGCGATTCTTTGCTGTAAACCGCTTGAACTTCACTGTAGAGAAAATCACTCAGACGCTTTAAACGACTACCTAGTGACAAAATGCCAAATTGCTCCATGAGCAACACCTCAATTAAATCTATATGTAACTGGTTACGCAGTTTATATGCGTAACCAGTTACGCACAAGCCATTTATCGTCCATCAATTAAGGCAATTACCTATTAAGACTGGCTACTCAAAGGCTATTTGCTATAATTCGCGCCCTTGAAACGAAGGGGAAACATTCCATGTCAAACAAAGCCGTTGTGGTCTATTCAGGAGGAATGGATTCTTACACAGTGCTACACACAGCACTGGCCGAAGGAAAAGAGGTTTACGCACTGTCGTTTAACTACGGTCAGCGCCACAGCAAAGAATTAGATGTGGCGGCCGAGGTGTGTGCGAAACACGGCATTTCTCACAAGATCGTCGATATTTCTGCAATTAACAGCCTGATGGCGGGGTCATCTCTGACCAGCGATATCGAGATCCCAGAAGGCCACTATGCCGAAGACAGTATGAAAAATACCGTCGTGCCGAACCGCAATATGGTGCTGTTATCCATGGCCATTGCTTATGCGGTATCACTCGAAGCGCCAGAAGTGTATTACGGCGCCCATTCAGGTGATCATCATATTTACCCTGACTGCCGCCCTGAGTTTGTGCACGCCATGAACGCCGTATCGAAAATTGCTAACTACGAGCCGGTTGAAATCGTTACGCCATTTTTAAACAGCACTAAAGGCGAGATTTTAGCTGCCGGTTTAGCCATGAACTTGGACTACGCCGATACTTGGACTTGCTACAACGGTCGCGAAAAAGCCTGTGGCAAATGTGGTGCTTGTAATGAACGTTTAGAAGCCTTTACAGAACAAGGCGTGACAGACCCATTAACTTACGAAGCTTAATTATTAACTAAGATTCTTGCTTAACCCGATTTAGCCTTTGCCAAGCAATTCGCTAATGACTGTTATCACTATCAGCCCCGACTGTTTTCGGGTGATTGAAGGAATAACCATGTATTCGATTAAAGAAGCGTTCTATTCCCTACAGGGAGAAGGCGCTCACGCCGGTCGTCCTGCGATTTTTTGCCGTTTTACTGGCTGCAATCTATGGACTGGCAAAGAGAAACACCGCGCCAGCGCCCAATGTCAGTTCTGCGATACCGACTTTATCGGTACCGACGGACAAAATGGTGGCAAGTTTGACCGAGCAGAAGCCTTGATCGCACACCTAGATACTTTATGGCCAGAAGACATGGGGCATAAATATCTGATTTTCACTGGCGGTGAACCTGCGTTACAGCTCGACGATGAACTCATTGTTGCCGCGAAAGCGTCTCACTACACCTTAGCCATCGAAACCAACGGCACCCTTCCCCTTCCCGATGGTATTGATTGGATCTGCGTGAGCCCTAAGACGGCTGATCCACTGGTCGTGAACCGCGGCAGTGAGCTAAAACTGGTCTTTCCGCAGGAACATTTACCCCCTAATTTGTTCACAGACCTTGAATTCGAGCACTTTTACCTCCAACCAATGGATCAAGGCGCTCTTCCAGAAGGTCGTGAGCGCATTGATGACGCTCAAGCACAGACGATTCGTTACTGTTTGCAACATCCACAGTGGCGTCTGAGTCTACAAACACATAAAATGCTTGGCATTGATTGATTTATTACACCTAACTATTTAAAGGAAAAGTTACATGATCGTTTTCCATACGAATTTTGGCGATATCACTATCGAACTTAACTACGAGAAAGCGCCAAAAACGGCTAAAAACTTCGAAGAATATGTAACATCAGGCTTTTACAACGGCGTGATCTTCCACCGTGTCATCAACGGTTTCATGATTCAAGGTGGCGGTTTTGAGCCAGGCATGAAACAAAAAGACACACGCGCACCAATCGAAAACGAAGCTGACAACGGTCTAGAAAACGTAGCAGGCTCTCTAGCAATGGCTCGTACGATGGACCCACACTCTGCTTCAGCTCAGTTCTTCATCAACGTGTCTGACAACAGCTTCCTAAACCACCGCAGCAAAACTCCAGACGGTTGGGGTTACGCAGTATTCGGTAAAGTAACGGCTGGCATGGACGTTGTGAACAAGATCAAAGAAGTACAGACAACGATCAAAGCAGGCCACCAAGACGTTCCTGCTGAAGACGTAATCATCGAGTCAGCTGAGCTAATCAAAGAATAAGCGCATGCTTCGATACTTCATCTCAGATTTACATTTGAGTGACAAACGCCTGGATTTAATCCAGGCGTTTGTGCATTTAACCGATGAAATTTGCCAAAACACTGAAACCACAGAGCTGTATATCCTCGGGGATTTTTTCGAAGCCTATATTGGCGACGATTTCCAACCTGAATGGATGAAGGCCCTCGACCAGCAATTTGCCAAGTTACATCAGCATCAGATCACTAGCTACTTTATCGCCGGTAATCGTGATTTCCTTGTCGGTAAAGAATGGTTTAAGCGCAATCATGTAATCGAGCTTAACGATCAATCTCTACTGGGAACTAGTAAGCAGAAGATTATACTGACCCATGGCGATGAGTTTTGTGTTGATGACCAAGCTTATCAAGCGTTTCGCGCTATGGTGCGTCAGCCAGCATGGCAACAGCAAGTACTAAGCATGCCATTAGAGCAGCGTTTAGCCTTGGCCCAAAAGCTACGGGACGACTCTAAAAGCATGTCTGCTGATAAGGATATGGCCATTATGGATGTGAATATCGGTGCGATTAATGAATCCTTGCCATTGGATACGGATTTATTGATTCATGGTCATACCCATCGTCCGGCACTACATCAAGACGAAAATATAACACGTCTCGTGCTTGGCGATTGGGACCAATGTATTTGGTACGCTGTGATGACAGCGGATAGCATTAGCCAATACCAAATCGCAACACCGGCTTATCTTGAAAACACAGTAGAGATCAAAGACTGGCAAAAGGTCCATTGCCTAGCATTGGCCTAAAAACAAAAAAGAGCAGTTAAACTGCTCTTTTTTTATAAATGAAGTAGCTCTCTCACCCAATCCGTTTCAGCACGGTTTCTAGAGCGCTTGTACTCTAAATTGCGATCATGGAGGACGGCGATTGCACGAAAGAAGGCATTGTTAACCGTTACCGGACTTAACTCAACACCGTATTTAGACCACCAGTGTTGCTGTGCCTTACTTGTTAGCACTTGATATAAATAATCAAGCTCGACAGTCCCTTGATACACTTGCTCAAGATCGATACCTGGATCACTCTTGGCAATCTGCAATGTTAGCCAATAAGTCACATCTGGCAATAAATCGTTTGTTTGTGTGCCCATCTTAAGCCCTCCTCTTGTTAGAGCAGTTACTTCGAGATTAGCACATCAAAAACGTTTGTGAAGGGAATTCTTTACAAACGTTTGTTTTAATTAAGTAAACGATTGTTCTTAGAGAAGTTATTAGGCCGCTTTTGGTGGGCCGCTGTGCACACGAAATTCAACGTCTGGCTCGGTAATGAGCTGGCGTTCAACTTCGCGGAAAAACTGCACACGATCATCGATTGGTTCACCGGCATATTCTTCAGCCAGCGATAAATAATCTTCAAAATGACGTGCTTCAGATTTCAAAAGCGACTTATAGAACTTACCCACCTCATCATCTAGATGTGGGATCAATACCGCGAAACGCTCACAAGAACGCGCTTCAACAAAGGCACCGATAATAAGGGTATCAATCAGTTTCGCCGGTTCGTGGGTACGAATATGCTGACGCAAGCCGCTAGCATAGCGTGACGCCTCAAGATGACAGTATTCGATATCACGGTTTTTCATGATTTTAAGTACTTGCTCAAAATGCAACAACTCTTCACGAGCAAGCTGAGACATTTTATGCAGCAGATTTCCCCGATCTACATAGCGATACATCAGGTTCATCGCCGTGGATGCAGCCTTTTTCTCGCAGTGAGCGTGATCGATTAATAGTAAGCTTTCGTTTTCTAAAGCCCATTGAACCCACTCTTTTGGGGACTCACATGGCAAAAACTCTACCAACTCGGGATAATCAGTTAACATCAAGGCTACCTTTTCTCTGAAAAAAAACGGATTATACTCTGATTGAGCCGCATTATCAGCACAAGCAAAACATTGATTTGGATATCAATTCGGCAATGAATCAATATTACGATGTAACGAAACTAAGCATTGGACAGCAAGTTGGCGTGGAGGTTGATCCTTACGTACTTAACTATCCATTGAGCGACGATAGAAGTGTGTGGGTTGCCGACCAAGGCGGCCAGTCATTTGTGCTGCGTTTTTATCGCTCAGATCGCGGTGATGTGAACCAGTTTTTATCCATTGCACGCCGACATGCTAAGTTGAACCACCCTTCTATTACACGAAGTTACCCACCGTTTTACTCGAACTTATGGGTATTTTCGATTTACACCCTTTGTGGTGGTGAACGTTTATTTAGCTATCTTGGCAAATACCCTGATGGTGCTTCACTAAATATCGTACTGAGCATCTTTGATCCGATTGCTAAAGCTTTGGATCAAGTACATCAACATGGCTACATTCATGGTCATTTGGATTTAAGCAGCGTTCACATCGTAAACGGAGCCGGTGTGCTCACTGGATTTGGTACGCACAGCTGGCTAGATAAAATCACCGATCAAGACATGGATGGCCGTTTTATTCCACCGGAATACACAAAACGCCGCCCCAGCATGTCAGTGGCCTCTGATAACTATATGTTTATGCGCCTACTGGTCGCAGCATTAGTAGGAGAATCTTGGCTAGATAATGGTAAGGTTGACGCCTTGCCTCATCATCACGATCAACTTGATCAAGAGACTTGGAAGAAGATCAAACAATGGGCTCGTCCGACTGAGCGACATCGCCCCAAATCTCTTGTGGAAGTCATGCGCTTTCTGCGTGCTAATTTATTTATTAACAGCGCTAAAGCTAATGTTGAGCCACCACCGCCACCACCTAGAGTCAAACCATCAAAAACGGTTTATGCCGGCGCAGGCCTTGGATTGATTGCCGTTTCCACGATTGCAGCCACTCTTTTATGGCCTTCTGACCCAGAACAACCACCTCAAGCAGCTCGCACACCGGTTGCCAGTGTAGAAAGTCGCTTTGATGCTTTGCCACAGATTTTAGAGGAAGAGCTCAAAGACGGTGGTAAGGCACCTAAAGTTGAAAAGATCGCCCCGGCAAAATTTCAAATGGGTGATATCAATGGCTCAGGGGATGCAAATGAATCCCCCGTACATGAAGTAGACATCCCTACGGGGTTTTACTTTAGCAAAACAGAAGTTACCTTTGCTCAGTTTGACCGCTTTGCCAAAGCAACGGGGCGAGTACTACCGCCAGACAATGGTTGGGGGCGCGATAGTCGCCCTGTGATCAATATCAGTTGGTACGATGCCAAGGCTTATACTGCATGGCTATCTGAGCAAACGGGGGCGGAATATCGCCTACCCACAGAAATCGAATGGGAATATTCAGCTCGCGCGGGTTCAACTACCGCCTACTGGTATGGCAATGAAGTTAAGCCTGGTTACAGTGTTTGTGAAAGCTGTGGCAGCCAATGGGATGGTGTTTCAACCGCACCTGTCGGCTCTCAAGCCAGCAATCCGTTGGGCATATTCGACATGCACGGTAATGTCGCCGAATGGGTCGAGGATTGCTATCACGAGAATTATCAGGGTGCCCCCACTTCCAATCAGGTGTGGTTATCGGATCAATGCGATGGCCGTGTATTACGCGGCGGCTCTTGGTTTGATGTGCCCGCTGTAGGTCGAAGCGCTACGCGTTATAGGGCCGAGCCAACCTTACGCGCAAGCAACTGGGGCTTCCGTGTCGTACGTCTAGTATCACCGTAACTTTGTTATGCCTGCACAATAAATAAGCAGCATAAATACCCCCTATTATCCATTTAAATAGCTAACGGCACTCCAAAGTGCCGTTTTTTATATACAATGATTGCAGTGTTCAATTTGCCAGCGCCTCACTCTGCTTGCATGAGACTCATATGCAATCTGTGTAGTGGAGGCTTAAATAACATCGATTCACAAAATTGATGTCAAATGTAAGGGGAACAATGATGTTACAAGCGTACCGTAAACACGTCGAAGAGCGTGCCTCTCAGGGTATTCCAGCGACACCGTTAGATGCAGAGCAAACCGCTGCTCTTGTTGAACTGCTTAAAAACCCACCCTCCGGCGAAGAAGAATTTATTCTTGACCTACTAAAAAATCGCATCCCAGCAGGGGTAGACGAAGCGGCCTACGTTAAAGCTGGCTTCCTTGCTGCCATCACTAAAGGCGAAGTGTCTTCACCTCTGATTGACAAAAAACTTGCTACCGAACTACTCGGGACAATGCTGGGTGGTTACAACATCCAACCATTGATCGATTGTCTTGATGATGCCGAGGTTGCCCCTATCGCAGTGAAAGCACTGTCTCATACGCTGCTTATATTTGATGCCTTCCATGATATTGAAGAGAAATCAAAAGCCGGTAACGAGTTCGCTAAACAAATCATTCAGTCTTGGGCTGATGGCGAATGGTTTACGTCTAAGCCTAAGTTAGCTGATAAAATCACCGTTACCGTATTTAAAGTACCCGGAGAAACCAACACAGACGACCTATCGCCTGCGCCAGATGCCTGGTCTCGCCCGGACATCCCGCTGCACGCCAATGCCATGCTTAAGATGGCACGTGACGGCATTATACCGGATGTGGATGGCGAAGTTGGCCCTATTACTAAGATCAACGAACTCAAACAGAAAGGCTTCCCATTAGTGTATGTGGGCGACGTTGTCGGCACGGGCTCTAGCCGCAAGTCAGCAACCAACTCGGTACTTTGGCACATGGGGGAAGACATCCCATTTATCCCAAATAAACGTGCTGGCGGAGTCTGTATCGGCGGTAAAATCGCGCCAATCTTCTTCAACACCATGGAAGATGCAGGTGCCTTACCGATCGAGATGGATGTGGACGGCATTGAAATGGGCGATGTCATCGACATTTACCCTTACCAAGGCGTTATTAAAAAACACGGCAATGACGAGGTTATCACTAACTTCGCCCTAAAAACGCAAGTCGTCCTTGATGAAGTGCGTGCTGGTGGCCGCATTCCATTGATCATCGGTCGCGGCCTAACAAATAAAGCCCGCGAGTCCCTTGGTTTAGGTAACTCAGACCTATTCCTAAAAGCGGGCGACATAGCGGATTCTGGAAAAGGTTATACCCTAGCACAGAAAATGGTGGGCAAAGCTTGCGGTCTTGAAGGCGTTCGTCCTGGAGCCTACTGCGAGCCAAAAATGACCACCGTAGGTTCTCAAGATACCACCGGCCCAATGACCCGTGACGAACTGAAAGACCTTGCGTGCTTAGGCTTCAGTTCTGATTTAGTGATGCAGTCTTTCTGTCATACTGCGGCCTACCCTAAGCCAGTTGACGTTGTTACGCACCACACACTGCCGGATTTCATTATGAACCGAGGCGGTGTCTCACTACGCCCTGGTGACGGCATTATTCACTCTTGGCTAAACCGCATGCTGCTACCGGATACAGTCGGTACTGGCGGCGACTCTCACACACGCTTCCCATTGGGTATTTCTTTCCCTGCAGGTTCTGGTTTGGTGGCCTTCGCTGCGGCAACAGGTGTCATGCCATTGGATATGCCGGAATCGGTATTGGTGCGCTTTAAAGGGACTATGCAGCCTGGCATTACCTTACGTGACTTGGTGCACGCTATTCCGTATCAAGCCATCAAAGACGGACACTTAACGGTAGAGAAGAAGGGCAAGAAAAACGTCTTTTCTGGCCGCATTCTAGAAATCGAAGGTCTTGAACATCTTACCGCGGAACAAGCGTTTGAATTGTCTGATGCCTCCGCTGAACGTTCGGCTGCGGGTTGTACGATCAATTTATCGGAAGAGTCTGTCGCAGAATACCTAAAATCTAACATCGTTATGCTGCGCTGGATGATTGCAGAAGGTTACGGTGACCCTCGCACCTTAGAGCGTCGCGCCAAAGCCATGGAAGCTTGGTTAGCCAAGCCAAGCCTAATGCGTGCTGATGCAGATGCCGAATACGCGGCCATTATCGAAATCGATCTAGACAGCTTAAAAGAACCTGTGCTTTGTGCACCTAACGATCCAGATGACGCACGCCTGCTGTCAGAGGTTCAAGGCGCCAGCATTGATGAGGTCTTTATCGGTTCTTGTATGACCAACATCGGTCACTTCCGTGCTGCAGGTAAACTTCTAGAAGCCGCTGGCAAAGTGGTGCCTGGGCGCCTATGGATTGTTCCACCAACTAAGATGGATCAGCAACAACTTACTGCTGAAGGCTATTACAGCATTTTCGGTAAAGCAGGTGCACGGGTGGAGATGCCAGGATGTTCTTTGTGTATGGGTAATCAAGCCCGTGTGGCCGATAAAGCAACCGTTGTTTCGACCTCAACCCGCAACTTCCCTAACCGTCTAGGTAATGGTGCGGATGTTTATCTAGCCTCTGCTGAATTGGCGGCGGTCTCGTCTCTATTAGGAAGACTGCCTACGCCTGACGAGTACCTAGAGTACGCCAGCAAGATCGACAGCATGTCTGCTGAAGTTTATAACTACTTGAACTTCGATAAGATGGGGGAGTACGTGAAGAAAGCGTCTTCTGTGATCGCGACTGATGCGCCCGCGTAATGGCTTCAAATAGCTTTAAAAGCCGCTTAGGCAACTAAGCGGTTTTTTATTGCAGCACAGGCACAAAAAAGGGCGCTATCAGCGCCCTTCTCTATTTGTACCGATTTATCAATTAGATCGCATCACGACGCTCTAGTTCGTTAAATTCTTCCTGCTCTTCACGCTCTTCCAGAGATTCTACATCGCGTGCATCTGGATGATGTTTACGGCCTTCGTGTTTCGCTTTGTGTTTTAAAAGCTGCTTCTCCAACTTCTCAACCAGTGTATCCACCGCTGCGCCAAGCTGTTTGTCCGTAGTCACTGAAGCAAACAAGTCATGACCAGGGATATGCACTCGCGCTTCTAGGATTAACTCACTTTTGTTTTGGTGGTTTTCAGAATTAACAATCACTTTAATTGAAGTGATGTGACTGTTGATGTCAGCAAGCTGATCCATTCCCTCTTTAATCGTTGCCTGAACTTCTTCAGTAGTGTGAACATGGTGACCGCTGATATCTAATGTGTACATAATTTTTATTCCTTATTCCTATCCCCTTTGCTCAGGGACGTTTAGCGTTTCATTGTCACACTTAATAAACTAAGGCCGTCTGAAATGTTTTTCAACACCCTTTATGTAAAAAGGGTAAGAAATAATGACAAATAACAAGGCCGGCAAAATATCATTTAAGTTAAATAAATCAGTTAGTTAGAATTTTTTGACTGCTTTTTGATCAAAATTAATTTTTAATCACACCCTCTAAAAGTGACTATTAACCCCATTCATCAAGCCCTACAGGCACGTTTCACTCCAACTACAAAGAACATACAGAGGTCGGCTGGGAGTGTCAGTTTGATGACCTGACGCATAGCGATCAAAACTAAAGTACGACAAGCTAACTAACACAACTCATAAGCCTGCCTAAATTGCTTTTACATAAAGAAGATAACAATGATTCTCTTTAAGGTAGGGAAACGACAGCACAAAGATCTTTAGGGAAGTAATTTGGACAAACAAATATATGTCGTTTTTGTGTTTTATTTTTGGCGCTTTTAGATTAGCTTTAATTAATGTTTTTTTATAGACAAAAATAATATCTTATGAATTTTAATATTTTTTAAACAAAATTTTTGGTCGATTTCTGTACGCATGCTGTCGTTTTTTGAATATTTATTTACTAAAAGATTTCGGCCTATTTCTTTAGAGCACCAATCGCTAAAGATTTAAATTAAATCATTAATTTCAATGAGTTACGCAACAACCTCTAAGCAATTCGAAATATCTTATTAAGTAACCCCCCTCTTCAAAACGTAATTACGACATGCCAAACCTTCATCATAAAAATCACATTTAAATTAAAATTTCCTTAAATTGACGTTGTCGTGCACAATTTAGTCATGATATGTTGTTTACGAAATTGTTAACTACCTCAGTAAGAAATGAGGAAGTAACAAGAAGTCGCTGAATAGCAAATAAATGAAAGGAACAAATTTATGATCATGACTAAAAAATTTTTGACAGTAAGCGTACTAGCTGGCTTAGCTGGCCTATCTCAATCAGCTCTTGCATTCAACGTTGATGCTGGCGATGTACAAGCAAGTGTTTACGGTTACGCTCAACTAAATGCTGCTTACGACATTAACGAAAACATCGGCACATCTACACAAGCAGGTTCTTTTGCTGGTCTGACTGATTCTGACAACGTGGCTGAAGGTCACTTTGATGCTGATGCTCTACAATCACGCATTGGTATCTCTGCTCAACATAAAGATGGCGCAAAAGTAGTTGTTGAAGGTGACTTCCGTCCGGGCACTTTCCGTCTTCGCCACGCTTACGGCTCTTACGGCAACTGGCTTGTTGGTAAAACATGGTCTAACTACAACAGCTGGACTGGCTGGACACCAACTCTAGACTTCGACTCAACTGCAGGTAGCCCAGGTGTACAAGACCGTGTTGAACAGGTTCGTTACACTGACGGCGGCCTATCTTTCGCCCTAGAAAAAGACTACTGGCCAAACCTTAACAACGGTTCTGGTGACTGGAGCGCTGACACTAAAACAAGCCTACCAACATTCACAGCACGTTACGAAGGTTCTGCAGCGGATGGCGTGAACTTTGTTGTAGCTGGTTTGGGTCGTATGCTTTCACTTGATAACGGCACAACTGACGAAACAGCACTAGGCTTTGGTGCTTTCACTGGTGTTGATGTAAACCTAGGTGCAGTAACACTTCACGCAGTTGTTAACTACTCTGACGGTGCTAACTCTTACCTATACCGTTCTGGCCCTGACTTCACTGGTACAGACGCTTACCTAAACAACGGTGACCTAGAAACAATCTCTGCTTGGGGCGGCTCTATCGGTCTATCTACTAAGATCGGTGAAGGTGACTTCAACATCGTTTACGGTAAAGTGAAAATGGACCTAGACGACATGAACAACGATCTAGGCAACGTGGGTGGCAACAACGAGTCTAACTCTAACGCTTTTGTTAACTACATGTGGTACCCAGTTGACAACGTAATGATGGGCGTTGAAGTTGCTTACTTCAAGAGCGATTACTACAACGGCAGCGATGCTGACGCGACTCGCGTAATGTACTCAGCTCAATACAGCTTCTAATATTTAGTTCGATCTCAACGAATACCTCCTCCTCCCTCCCCTGGAGGGGGACATTCAAAATCGACCTTTCTTTGATATCGGGTACGTTGCTGTAGGCGTTACCCGATTTTTTTATGTCTTTATCTGCAAATAACTATCACATCACTAATGCCATTCTTTATCTTCTCGGCCTCTAATGATGCTTATTGGGACCAACCTTAAAAGCCTGCTAAAGCTATGTTTGAACATCTTTAAGACGCACCAAGACTCCCTAATATAACTTTGCCTGAAACGCTTTATTGCCCAACACCAAGTCTATTCAAGTAACCCATACACATGATTCACCATCATCGGTACTCAAATGCTTGATACAAAAAAGCCAGCTTCATACGAGGCTGGCTTTTAAGAAGCAATGATAGTGGCGCTTAGAAAGCGCTTAGAGCTTTCTTGAATGCAAGCAATCATCTTCAAGAATGCTATGCAGCTCTTGTTGCGGCTCGGCACCGTATTTAAAGGAATCAAATTTTAAGTAGGTATCGAATAGAAGCTTTGAGTAAGTCGACGAATCTTTCCCAACCTTAGAGTCGGCGGTACGCAAACAATTTATCATGGCTGTGGCATAGGGCTTGGTTGCTTCAAACATACGTAAATAGAAGTACACCCGATACACCATATCCATGATATAAATCTTGTAGCTAAACGACAGCTTATCGCATAACAAAATATCTCGAACGATTTTCGCCAGCGCCAACATGCTGCTTTTAGGGATATTGCCATTTTCACTGATCGGAGATGTCGACTCTAGCGCCACATTCTCTTGCTTGATTGGAATATGATCGACTGACTCAATCCAGTTACACAACACCGATACTATCTCTGAAATGACGTAATGATACTTGGTTGGCCATTTTGACTTATCGTCTACCAGCTTTTCATTAGGCGACAGATTCCTAATCATTCGATCCACAAAATAGGTGTAGTAATAAAGCCACATATTCCACTTCACATTTTGGTACAAGGCGCTGGACACCATCACATCGAAGAACCTGACACCGATAAAGAGTTCAGACTTCCACTTGCCTTCTTCGTGATAATCCCCCATTGGCTCATTGTAGGGATCGGCATATTTTTGAATGTAAAGTCGATCCAAATAAGCAATCACGCATTCGCCTACTGGCTTGTACACCGCATGCTCCCTCGCAACGGTGCAGTCTGCAAAAAGAAAGTGAACCAGCTTGTTTCTTGGTGGAAGCAGATAATTACAGCGGTTGGATAAGTTTTGATTGTTTCTTAGTTCACGATAGAGAATGCTATTTTTATTCTCCATCAAATGCTGAAAGAACAAATCGATAAACTCGTGATTCTCTTCAAAGCCTTCATTGATTAATCGAATGGCAAAATAAGGCCGCATCTCCGTGATGGAATGAACACTAACTTTGCTAGATAGCAGCTCATGGACGATTTCTTTAGAGGCTTCTGCCTGCCGTTCATAGCTTGGCAATATCGAACAAAGCAGACTAGCCAGCTTTTGATTCGAGGTTGTTGCAGGCTTTGAACGCCGCCTCTGCATTAAATCCTGCTCAGTGAACTGATTAAGGACAGCATTTAAATCGGTTTTAGGTTTGCTATAGGAGTCGAGCCGTTGTTTAAGATTGGATAGCAAGTAGTTAGCGTGATAAATGCGAGCCAGCTGGTTGATATTAGACTCGATCAAAGTAAACAGCTCATGGTATTTCCGTTCTCGTGACAACTCAAAAACGTATTCTTTGAAATCAAAAATGTTTGATCGAGAAAGTCTCTTAATTTTTAAACGTAGATATAGGACTAGAGCCCCTACCATCAGCACAACAAAAGACGCTTTGGATTCCGTTAACGCCCATTTTTCGAGGTTTAATTTAGGTATAAAAGCCAGCAATTCTAAGCTCTTATGATAATGTAAGTAGAGAATCAACATTCCCGAGAGCGTCAAAATAAGCCAGCCGAGCCTCCCGATTCTGATCAAGATTTCAAGCCGTCTAACCCTTGGTATTACTGCATAGACAGCCACAAACAACCCTGCCACTATCACCAAACTATTTAGATCCACGACTTACCTCTACTGGTAGACTTCGTATTACTAGATTTACCCTAGTTATCTATACATTAATAAAATTAAGAGCAGAACATTAATAGATTTTCCTTATCTTTAGTAATCCTTTATTACCAACTTTCAGCATACTAGATATTCATGCATTTACCATACAGAGCATCCCAGATGCCAACTTATAACGTACAGAATATGTGGATGTCCTACTATTAGCTCAAACCCAATTGCTGAGCTGGAACCTTATCCTCTGACTGCAAACAGTTAAACGTTAAAAAAAACTGGTCAAAACCGTAAGCCTGCTATTCTTAAGTCGTCAGACATTAAATTCTTGAGAGGCTAATATGACCATCGCAGAGGATTTCCATAACTATTACGAAAAGCTATTGTTTGAACACCTAGAAGCAAACGGACTATTGGATAGAGATCCTGACTATCTGGCAGATCTTTGTTGCATCACACTTAACCACTTGCCAACGAAATATGTGCGTCACGATGTCGATACGGCTTTTTTCCTAACTAGGGCAGAACGAGCCCGAATGGACATCAAGGTCAATAAAGCCCTACAGGACGCCATCGAATACCTAGATCAGGAAAATGCCAATAGTTAACGAGCACAACAACTAAAGCCTTGCAGCTTTGTAGGGCTTTAGCTAACGATTGGACTGTGTTATTAAGTGAATTTCGTATCTTCTGAAGTCAATGTGTAGGGATAGCATGAACGAAAATAAAGCAGCACTTACCGAAGTCGTGAACGTAGAAGAAAAAGATTGGTTTTTACAAGATCTAATTGAGATCGCCAACAGTGGCAAAATGAGCTTTGATATCACCCTTACTGTGGGCGGATTTCTGGTATCAGGCACCTTAATTGGCGGTAAAGAATACTTTGAGGGATTTGGCGAAGAGTTTTCTTTTGGTCTAAAAGGTGAAGCCGCTGAGAAAGTCAAAGCCGCCTTTGCCAAAAATGGTGAGGTCTACAACACCCCAGCTAGTAGCCCTTCTATGCTACCAAGCTATATTCATCTGAAAAACGCGCACTTCTTTCATACCTCTGGCTCACCTATTCCGGAGAATCGAGGCGTTTGGTGGCGCGGCCGTGTCTCTGAGGTATCAGGTTTCTCGTTAGGGGCTTTGATCGCTGACAATGACTAATTCAGTTATCATAGGGGAAGGCTCTCTTCCCCTCTTTAATGCGATCAAGTTACAAACTTAAGCAGGATGCTTAAGATCTGCTGTCTAAACGGCTTCAGCGTATTCAAAGCAGTCAGATTGAGAGCCCCCTAGATCATAAACCAACTGGCTCAAATCAGACTTAAGTGCATTTAAGATCTCATGCTTAGCCTGGTAAACACGCTCTGAGATAGACAAGCGCCAAGACATAGCCCCATTCCCTTGGTAATGAGCTGTGACACTCCATGGCAAGTTCAGTGCTGAATAGTCATCGCGATTTTGGCTTACTAATTGACTGAGCTGGCTGGCCCATAAAGGGTCGGCATCAAATGCAATAAATGGCAATGTCCAGTCAGGTTTAGACAGCGTTTTAGATGGGTCTTGGAACCCTAACACCACATCGTCGTAACCTACCACAGTCATTCGCTCAATTAAGCTCTCAAAGTGATTAAGAACTTGAGTCTGTAAATCGCTCATAACACCACCATCCAATAAATAACATTTACCCAACACTATAAGTGTGCATAACAATTGATGGGGTATTTTGCACCACTACGCGTATTCATAGTGCGTAAATACATTGATTATTAGTGTATTAAAATCTATCAAGTGAGCCCAACTGAAGACTGTATAAATAGACAAATATCGGCTCATCAGACATGGTCAAAGCGTCTCAGATAAGGAGTAGATTCCCCAAATTAAATCGTTTACACATCAAAAACCAACCCCAACAGAATGTCGCTAAAAGTAGTGGTAACTGTCGCTATCAGGATAGAGTTAAATACTTAACAAAGAACAAGATTTTTTATTAAATGTTTTTTTAATAAAAAAATTTGTCGCTTTTCACCAAGTCTGTCGTTTTTAATCCATTCATAAATCGCTGAAAAAAGCTTACTTTGCAATCTGTCCGATTGCAGGAAACACTTAAAAAATCATTAATATTCAGAATCTTAATAAAACATAATCTGTACTTATGGGAGCAAATTCGCACCCTAAGAATATAACGCCAATCACACTCCTCAAACCGCCTTAAACCTCATTATTTTAACCGCCTCCACCTTTTGGACACATTGTCGTGCATATTTTGCGCATGTTATGTTGTTTTACGAATTTGTTACATTACAAAAAAATAAAAAGTGAAAGCATTCAATAATTCATTAAAGACACATACACAAAAGGAACATAGGAATGATCAAAACCAAGAAGTTTTTGGCGCTAAGCGTTTTGTCTGGCATGGGTGCACTGGGATTATCCCAATCAGCTCTTGCATTCGATATCAACGCAGGTGATGTACAGGCCAGTGTATATGGCTTCGCTCAACTCAATACGGTTTACGATTTTAATGAAGACATCGGTGTTGCTACACAATCTGGTTCATTTGCAAAACTGACTGACTCCGACAATGTTGCCGAAGGTGTTTTCGATGCCGATCAGCAATCAGTGATTGGTATTACCGCAAACCACAAAGATGGTGTTAGTGTAAACGTTGAAGGCCATTTCCGTGGTGGCACCTTTAATATTCGTAAAGCCTACGGTACATATAAAAACTGGACGGTTGGTCGTACTTGGTCAAACTACAACAGCTGGACAGGCTGGACACCTACCGTCGACATCGACTCCTCTGCTGGTATTGCCGGTGTCCAAGATCGTATTGAGCAGGTCCGCTATACGGATGGCGGTTTATCTTTGGCACTGGAAAAAGATTACTTCCCAAATGTTAACGATGGCTCATCGGACTGGAGCGCAAACACCAAAACTAGCCTACCGGTTTTCACTGCACGCTACGAAGGCTCAGCAACGGATGATGTTAACTTTGTCGTTGCAGGTATGGGGCGCATGCTCTCACTTGATGATGGCATGACGAATGAAACGGCTATTGGCCTTGGTGCCTTTACTGGTGTGGATGTGAACATGGGCGTCGTAACACTGCATGCCGTTCTGAACTACTCTGATGGTGTAAATAGCTACCTATATCGCTCAGGTTCTGACTACACAGGTACGGATGCCTACCTACACAACGGTGACCTAGAAACCGTATCCGCCTGGGGCGGCTCAATCGGCCTATCTACTAAGATCGGTGAAGGCGACTTCAACATCGTTTACGGTAAAGTCAAAATGGACCTAGACGATATGAACAGCGACCTAGGCAATGTTGGTGGCAACCACGAGGCCAACTCTAACGCATTCGTGAACTACATCTGGTATCCAGTAGATAACGTCACTATGGGCGTTGAGCTTGGTTACTTCAAAAGCGATTACTACGATGGTAGCGATGCCGATGCAACACGCCTAATGTACACAGCTAAGTTCAGTTTCTAAAACAAAAGTCGTTTTTAGAATGAATACTTCCTTTCACTCCCCTAAAGGGAGATATTTTTAAAAATCGACTTTCTTTATAGACCGAGAATGCCGTCTCAAGCATTCTCGGTTTTTAGTTAGTATCAAGCCTTAATCTGCATATGTTCATCAAAATTCCATTTAATTAAATTAATCACTTTGTAGAGAGTCGTTTTAACGATTTGTATAAGCCAAAAAGCCGAAACTTGCGCAACATTTTAAGCGCCAAATTTTACACCTTCCTTACACATCCGGTGTATGCAGTTAGACTATAAACTGATAGAAATCAGCACAAATGACACACTGATTGAATAGCGCTACGAGAGCAGTAGAAAGCAGCCCTACCACAGCACGTAAGATATCCGTCAATTTGAAATATCTCCTCAATTTAGTCCCTTTCATGTATCGGTTCTCGCGTAAAATCCGCCAAATTTCTAGAGTTGATGAAATGTATCTAACTAAAAAAGAGTTCTTTGAAGCCATTCATATGGCTAGGCCATTACTGATCATTTTTATCTGTATTGCCCATATACCTGACATGAAAGGATACGCTTCTGCCTCAGACCAATGGTTCAATGTCGGCAGTTTGGTGCCGGTGTTTATTTTGGATTTCTTAGTGCGGGGAGCTGTGCCTATCTTGACCGCCGTGTCTGGCTATCTCGCCTATCACTCTTATCAGAAACGGACTTATGCAAAACTAGTCGGCGAAAAATCTATCCGTCTATTGTTGCCATTTGTCGTATGGAACTTTATTGCGATCTTTGTCTATTGGCTGGTGTTTTATCAATTTGGACATAGCATCGCTGGCATCTCGCGTATGGATAACGTTAATGCGTTTTTAACGTCGCTGTTGGGCTTACACTTGAATATGCCCATTAACGTTTCAACCTACTTTGTACGCGATCTATTTGTCATCATTTTGTTTATTCCATTAATCGACATTGTGACCCGCCATTGGAGCTTAACCGCTGTGACCTTGCTGTCGGTTGTGGCCGTACTATGGCAAGTACCTAGCATCGTGATCCATCTAGGCGAGTTCAAAGAAACGATTCTGTTTCGAGTGGACATGATTTTCTTTTTTACCTTAGGCTACTTTCTCTCTAGAAATAAAATACTGCCCAAGAATCCATCCGCTCAGTATGTTGTCTTATCGACAGGAATCATCGCAACCTTCGGTTTGCTAATCAGCATGTACTTGTCTTACTTTGAGCCATCAGCCGCTGTCTTCAACCGTTTAAGACTGTTTATGGGCTTGTTTTTTGTACTGATGATTCCGGCAATCTTCAAGCTATTATTATTGAGTAAAAAAATCAAAGTTGGCGCGCTTTTAAGCTTCTTATCACCTTACGCTTTCACGCTATTTCTATCTCATATCGTTGTCACCCAACTATTCCAGTATGTGTTCTGGCATATGCTTGGTTGGAAGGAAACAGAAAACGCACCTTTACTGCTGTTCTTAAGCTATATGATCAGCTATGTGGGCTTTCTGGTGCTCGCTGCGATCTTGATTCGCAATAGCTGGCTCTGGGCTCTGTCGATACCGACTAAGATTCAGCAAGTAGCTTTAAAAATCGGACAACCGAAGGCTTAAATCGGGACTCTTAAATCGAGACTTAGCGCGTATTCGATATTGATACAGTTACGCGCTAAGCCTTTTCCATGTTCTCACACGGGTATTATCGAGATTAACTTAAATCGGCAGCTCAGCTCTTGCGAGGCAAAACGGACAGAACCCGAACATAGAAGTCATGTAACTCATTCATATAATTTTGCAGGAACTGACGCGTTCTCTCATTGCTGACGTTGCCCTCTTCATCAATCAAGTTCTCCGTGTAATGTACATAGGCTTCAACATTGTTCATTAATGGCGAGTTGCAAAAGCACAGCACACTTCGTAATTGACTCTGCGCCACGGCAGTACCGATTGCCCCAGGCGATGTACCAATGACACCCGATGGCTTTTGAGCAAAAGCATTCTGCCCCCAAGGGCGGCTAGCCCAGTCAATGGCATTCTTTAAACCACCAGGGATGGAACGGTTGAATTCAGGCGTCACAAATAGAAGCGCATCGCAATCTGCGATGCTCTTTTTGAAGGCGCACGCGACCGGAGGAAAATCTGCATCATAATCCTGACTGTAAAGAGGCAGATCCTTGATCGGGATTTCGACCATCTCCATATCCGCTGGTGCTAGCAGCGTTAGCGCTTTAGCAAGCCGGCGATTGATTGAAGTGGATGACAAGCTTCCTACGAAATATCCCACTTTATAATTTGGCATTTGAAATCCCTCAAATTGTTTAAAAGATAACAGCCACTAAAGTGTAGGAGGCGACTCAGCACTCAGCAAACCAGTACTTTACATAGAAACACGATAAGCCGGATGCACTACGCAAATGAGCTGAGCATCACATAGTGTTTTTACTGTGACGGGCTTATCTGTTAGCCTCTTGCAAAACTATTTCAAATCAATCGTTAATACCTGTGACTCAAGGACTTAGCATGCAAAACACCGCTAGAAAATGGGTGTATCGCGTTGGCCGTCGCTTCGACAAACTTAAGCATCGTTATAAACGCTGGCGTGGCTACTCCCCCGTCATTGTCCAACCTTATATGACCTACGGCACGCCAGATGAGCTATGGATTGCAGGAAGGCTTTTAGAAGCCAAGGGCATAGAGGGTAAAATCGAAGACAGTAGCTGGAAAAAGCTGGTGCACATGATTCGTCGCTATCAAAGTGAGGAAATCCCTTTCACCGATATTAACCTGATTCTGGGAACTGAAGTGCGTTCGGTGACCACCGATGCCCATGGCTATTTTCACTACCGCTGGCGCACTCCTGCTAACCAACATATACATCAGCCTTGGACCAAACTCATTTTACAACCGAAGGATCCAAAGCTGCCAAAGGCGGAAAAGCACAGTGTTGCCGAGATATCTATGCCTGGCCATCATACTGAGTTTGGTGTGGTGAGTGACGTTGACGACACCATCATGCATACGGGGGCTACGAACCTCTTTCGCCATACTCAAACCGTACTGCTCAATAACGCCCATACCCGAGAACTCATGCCGGGGACATCTGAATTTTATAACGCCCTACATAAAGGCACGTCTGGCAAAGCCAATAACCCCTTCTTCTATGTCTCCAGTAGCCCTTGGAATATTTATGACTTAATCGCCGATTTTATTCATATCCATCATTTACCAAAGGGGCCGGTGCTATTAAAAGACTTTGGCTTGCGTGAAGATCGTTGGTTTAAGAGTGGTCACGAGCATTATAAAACGGGCCGTATTGAGGCCATTCTAAAGACTTACCCAGAGTTAAAGCTGGTTTTAATTGGCGACTCAGGACAGAAAGATGTTTACGCCTACTTAAAAGTTGCCAAAGACTTTCCCGATCGAATCTTAGCGGTTTACATTCGTGATCTAAAACCCGATGCACGTTCTGAGAAAATGATGTCTGCCGTCGCAGAGTTTAAACACTGCAAAGTGCCCTTTGCATTTATAAGAGATGCCGGAGACGCTGTCGAGCACGCTCAGTCAATTAACTTGGTGACCCATGACGCTGCTGAAAAAGTGAAGCATGATGCTGAATCAACACAATCTGATCACTAGGCTGAAGATGATGCAAGTGCTACAATATTTGTTGCAAATGAAACATGTGCAACGAGGTATGTATGTCAATTAGAAGCTTCAAACCAAGCGGCAAAGCAAGAGACGGGTTGATGGCAACCTTATCGTTATCGAGTGATCCAATCAGCGCTTCAATGCAGCTAGAAGAAGGCTTTGATGCTTCGTTCTTGGATAAACTCGTCAAAAACTCAAAGTTGGCGCAAGCCACTGTGGTCAAAGTGGTCGGTATCGACCGAGCAACCTTAAGCCGCCATAAAAAATCACATTCCAAATGGCAAGGGGCCACCGCCACCAAAGTCTATAATGGCGCGCGTGTTTTGGATGCCGCGTTGGACTTATTTAACCAAGATCCGCAAAAAGCTGAGCAATGGCTGAATACGCCGGCGATTGCTTTAGGCAACGTTTCCCCTTCTGACTATGCAAAGAATCCTTTAGGACAAGAAGCCGTGCTCGATCTTATCGGTCGCATTAAACATGGTGTAATGAGCTAATGAAGCTGTTTCGTTTATGCAGAACGGAATTTGCTAGCAATGCATTTGATGGTTACGGGGCGCGGACTTATGGCGGTCGATGGAACCCAAAGGGCACCAGCTGCGTTTATTTAGGCGAATCAAAATCTGTTTGCTTGCTTGAGACGGTCGTTCATTTGCATGATGCCAGCGCACTTGATCAATTTTCTATGCTTTCTATTGAAGTGCCCGACGATTTGATTCTGAAATTTCCAGAAGATGCTCTACCAAATAATTGGCAAGCTTACCCTGCCCCTCAAGCACTAGCTGATTTAGGTGCTGAGTGGCTAGACAGCCAAGCGAGTCTTATCTTATTAGTACCCAGCGTCATTTCTGGTGACTACTGCGCCCTATTAAATCCCAATCATCCCCGCTGCAAAGAATTCACTTCGATCGCGCAAAGAGAAACCTTTCGCATCGATCAACGTTTAGTACAAAAAGTCTAATCGTTCACAACTGGATATTTACACAGCCACAAACTTCCGCAGAAGTCGATTAGTATCCAGTTGTGGATGTAGC
This sequence comes from Marinomonas sp. HM11-D, assembly GCF_057626615.1. Lineage (NCBI taxonomy): Bacteria > Pseudomonadati > Pseudomonadota > Gammaproteobacteria > Oceanospirillales > Oceanospirillaceae > Marinomonas > Marinomonas sp. HM11-D. The sequence goes on from NZ_JBMMKT010000004.1 coordinate 73,828, forward strand.
AATAACTAACGACTTCAGCTAAGTTAACCCACTTGCGTTTGCTGATCTAACAATTTGGACACGACCGGATCATTAACATCTGACCAGTCCAAATCCTTCAATGCACCAGTCTGCTTTAAAAACTCATAGGCCGCTGTTTGATCGTGCTGGCCGCCTAACTCTCTGCCAAACACATAATAGGCAATCATTTTAGCCACGACACGGAACGCTTCGGGCTCATCCAGTCGTAGCTTTAGTTCTTCTACCAACAAAGTAGATTGTTTCCAGCCATAGGCCTTCACAATAGCGTGGCAGGCCCCCTGCTTGATTGAGGCACCCTGCTCGACCGCTAACTCATGCATGACATAGCCCAGGTAACCAGCCGTCTTCCAGTTATTTAAAAAACCCAAAACATTGACCTAAATTAAATATGAATGTAGCTGCAATTCTATCGTATTTGACAAGCTTCACCTATTCACATACTCGGCGGCAAACAGCCTTTTTGCGTCAATTATCGAATAGTGTTCATATGGCAAGCTAACAACACAACAAGCTGTATATTTATACAGTTAAATGCAAACTTACCCAGCCACCTTTAATTTCCCGGTCAATAAACATAAAAAAGCCAGTTTCGATTGAAACTGGCTAGTGACCACTTTTAACTGTGGGACCTCAATTAACGTTACGTAAGCCCTTAAAACTCTTTGCCGATCTTACGATCAATGGAGTATGGCCCGCCTCCGAACACTGCAATCAATGCCGCACCCGCAGACCAAAACAGCGAATCGTACTCAGCTTTAGTCTGTACAAGATGTAAGAATTTCTCGCCGCCGTCTGCTAACAAGCGTGCTTGTCCCTGAGCTGTCAGGTATTGCATGTTTTCCTGAAGAAAAGCGAGCCCTTCAGGTGTCAAAAACGCATCACCAAAAGGGTTGACCATGTGATACCAAAGTGTGAACAGCAACATCACCGTATTGGCAGCAGCAATTGGGCGAGTTAAAACACCCAAAACAATCATACCACCACCGAAAAATTGCATAACCGCTAACACCGGTGAAAAAAACCAGCCAGCAGGCAAGCCAACCACATTCTCGATAAAACCAACTTGAGCCATCGGTTCAATAATTTTTGGCCAACCTTCGACTATTAACATACCCCCAATAATCACCCGAAAGAGCAACCAACCCATGGGTTGGGCAAAACAGCGATAAAACGGTTCCAAGAATGGAAGAAATAGTCGCGTGCGCGGTTCAGATGTCATTTCCTGCATAATACACTCCATATAAAGTTCGAGTTTAAAATCTCAAGCATCACTGCCTACATGTAAATACGGATCACATTTAGGCTCCCTAATCTGCAAAGGAACAATATCCCCACAATAAGTCAGTTGTTAGGCCCTCACTCAACACATTACAAAAAACACAAGGCTTAGCTGATTTGAATCAAATATAGGCTGGAGCCTTATATGTCTTTTAGAAAAGGCCTGAGTCATTCTTCTTCAAGTGGATAACCACAAAAAGTAAGCAATCACACAAGCTGTATATTTATACAGTTATGATCTAAACTCACTCAACCACCTCAAGGACAGAGGATTTGAGTATGCCTAAACCCAGAAAACAACTGATCAGCATTGCTGATACACCCTACTACCACTGCGTATCTCGCTGTGTACGTAGAGCGTTTTTGTGTGGCGAAGACCCTTTAACTGGGCAGAGCTATGAACATCGAAGGGATTGGTTTTGTAGTGGTCAATTAATTCCGGACAGTAAATTAGGTTGATTCTCTGCCTGAGCAGGTGGCATCCCATTGTTAAATTGATGCGGCCTGCGCCAGTTATAATAATGCATAAGATAAAAACTGAGATCTCGTCTTGCTTCACTTTGAGTCATGTATCCAGTTGCTGGTACCCACTCCGTCTTTAAGCTTCTGAAGACTCATGCTCTGTTTCATGCGATAGCGATATAATCGTTGTCTGAATTTACGGCTTGAATATTGGCTACCTTGGTCAGCAATAAAAAGGCAGCCAATTGGCTGCCTTTTCAGTTCTTATTCAGAACAACAAGATCACAGAGTTAGACGACGTACGTCGCTTAGCAATGCATTCAAGTAAGTCATGAAGCGACCAGCATCAGCGCCGTTCACAGCACGGTGGTCGTAAGACAAGCACAATGGCAACATTGTACGTGGCTCAAACTCTTTACCGTTCCAACGAGGCTCAACGTCCGCTTTAGATACACCAAGGATACCCACTTCTGGAGTGTTAACGATTGGTGTAAAGCCAGTACCACCCATAGCACCAAGGCTAGAGATAGTGAAACAGCCACCTTGCATATCTGCAGGTTTAAGCTGCTTAGCCAGCGCTTTCTTGATTAGCTCGCCTGCTTCGATTGCGATTTGTACAACCGATTTCTTATCTGCATCACGTAGCACAGGAACGACTAGGCCGACTGGAGAGTCAACCGCGATACCGATGTGAACGTATTTCTTCTGCACAACACTTTCGCCGTCAGCATGTAGAGATACGTTGAACGCTGGGTTCTTAACCAGTGCTTGCGCAACCGCTTTGATCATGAATGGAAGCGGTGTTAGTTTCACACCTTGTTTTTCCATTTCTGGTTTCAGCACTTTACGGAATTCTTCTAGATCCGTAATGTCCGCTTTGTCGAACTGAGTTACATGAGGAACATTCAACCAAGAACGCGTCATGTTGAATGACGTGATCTTCTGGATCTTGCTCATCTTAATCACTTCAACTTCGCCGAACTGGCTGAAATCGATCTCAGGTACGCGAGGAATACCCGCGCCTTCTGCAACCGCTGCACTTGCCGCTGGAGCAGATGCTGCTTTCTGCACTGCAGCTTTAACGTAAGCGTGTAGGTCTTCTTTCGTGATACGACCACGTGGGCCAGTCGCACGAACCAAAGACAGATCAACACCTAGTTCACGAGCCAGCAAACGCACTGCTGGGCCAGCATGGACTTTCTTGTTTGGCGTAGCAAGTACCGCACCTTGATCCACTGCCGGAGCAGCTGCTTTAGGTGCTTCTTGCTTCGCTGGTGCTGGAGCCGCTGCTTTAGGCGCTTCTTGTTGAACTGGCGTCGCTGCCGGAGCAGAACCTTCCACCTCAAGCTCGAGAATTAGTGCACCTTCAGAAACCTTATCACCTACCTTAACCGATACAGATTTCACCGTACCTGATTTTGGTGCAGGAATGTCCATAGAGGCTTTATCAGTTTCTAGAACGATGATGGAATCACCTTCAGACACTTTGTCGCCTACTGCAACAGACACTTCGATTACGTCAACATCTGTTGCGCCACCGATATCTGGAACGTTAACTATCTCAACGCCGCCTGCAACAGGAGCTGCTGCTGGCGCTGGAGCCGCTTGTGGTGCAGGCGCTGCGGTTTCTGCAACAGGTGCCGCTGCTTGAGCAGGTGCTGAACCTTCAGCCAACACAACAAGAATGGCATCGCCTTCTGAAACAGTATCGCCTACCTTGATCAGCAGCTTAGCAATTTTGCCGCTTACAGGAGACGGAATGTCCATAGAAGCTTTGTCAGTTTCAAGAACGATGATGGAATCACCTTCAGAAACTTCGTCGCCTTCTGCTACGCAGACTTCGATAACGTCAACACCTGTTGCGCCGCCGATATCTGGTACAGAAACCGTTTGCTCCGCTGCTGCAACAGGAGCCGCAGTTTTTTCTGCCGCTGGTGCCGCTGCCGGAGCAGGCGCTGCTTCCGCTTTAACTTCTTCTTTAGCCGGTACTTCAGCTGATGCTGCGCCTTCTACTTCGATAGTAAGAACTTCACTACCTTCAGAAACCGTATCACCCTCTTTTACAGAGATCGCTGTTACTTTACCTGCTACTGGAGACGGAACGTCCATAGACGCTTTATCTGTCTCTAATACGATAATTGATTGGTCAACTTCGATAATGTCGCCAACTTTGACGCTAACTTCGATTACATCGACGTCAGTCGCGCCACCAATATCCGGTACTCGAATGATTTCAGTACTCACGGAAATCTCCTTTGTCGTAAAGACGCATCAAACTTTTACAAACTGAGCCGACCTCAGGTCGACTCAGTCCCGATTAATCCGCTAATTAGCAGGTAACTGGGTTTGGCTTGTTAGGATCAAGACCAAATTTGCTGATTGCCTCAGCAACGACTTCAGCTTTCACTTTGCCGTCTTTTGCTAGAGCACTCAGTGCAGAAACCACTACCCAGTAACGGTTCACTTCGAAGAAGTGACGTAGTTTGGCACGGGTATCGCTTCGACCAAAGCCATCAGTACCTAGTACATTGTAGGTACTGTTAACGAATGGGCGAATTTGATCTGCGTAAAGTTTGATGTGGTCAGTAGAGGCAACCACTGGACCTTTATCACCTAGACACTGCTCTACGTAAGATAGACGTGGCTCATCAGTTGGGTGAAGCATGTTCCAACGCGCTGCATCTAGACCTTCACGACGCAATTCGTTGAAAGATGTTACGCTCCAAACATCAGCATTTACGCCGAACTCTTCGCTTAGGATTTCTGCGGCAGCTTCTACTTCACGTAGAATCACACCAGCACCTAGTAGCTGAACAGTTTGTTTGTTGCCTTTCTTCTCAACAGACTTGAACTTGTACATACCTTTCAGGATGCCTTCTTCGACACCTTCTGGCATATCAGGGTGTTCGTAGTTTTCGTTCATTACCGTTAGGTAGTAGAAAACACTCTCACGCTCTTGGTACATGCGACGTAGACCGTCTTGTACGATAACCGCTACTTCGTATGAGTACGTTGGATCGTAAGACACACAGTTCGGGATAGTGCCCGCAAGAATGTGCGAGTGACCATCTTCGTGCTGTAGACCTTCACCGTTTAGGGTAGTACGACCAGCCGTTGCACCTAGTAGGAAACCACGAGCTTGTGAGTCACCTGCCGCCCATGCCAAGTCACCAATACGTTGGAAACCAAACATTGAGTAGTAGATGTACACAGGGATCATTGGGAAGTTGTTGTTACTGTAAGAAGTCGCCAACGCCAACCAAGCAGACATAGCACCCGCTTCGTTGATACCTTCCTGAAGAATCTGACCGCTTTGAGATTCTTTGTAGAACATTACCTGCTGGTGGTCATGTGGCGTGTAACGCTGACCTTCAGATGAGTAAATGCCCAATTGACGGAACATACCTTCCATACCGAAAGTACGTGCTTCGTCGGCAACGATAGGCACAACGCGCTCACCGATACCTTTATGCTTAACCATGTTGTTCAAGCAGCGAACGAAGGCCATTGTCGAAGAAATTTCACGACCGGCTGTGCCTTTGATCTGAGCTTTAAAGTCTTCCAGTGTAGGAACGTCTAGCGCCTCACAGTCTTTACGACGTACTGGGAAGTCACCATGAAGCACTTCACGACGTGCGCGTAGGTACTTCATCTCTGGGCTGTCTTCAGCAGGACGGTAGTAAGGAAGATCTTTTAGTTCTTCATCGCTGATTGGGATACCGAACTTGTCACGGAATTGAGCCAAAGACTCTTCATCCAGTTTCTTAGTTTGGTGAGCAGTGTTTTGCGCTTCTGCTGCCTTGAACATACCGTAACCTTTAACGGTTTGAGCAAGGATAACAGTAGGTTGACCTTTATGAGAGGTCGCCGCTGCGTACGCTGCATAAACTTTGTAAGGGTCGTGACCACCACGGTTAAGGTTCATGATGTCATCGTCAGACATGTCCTTAACCATTTCTAGCAATTCAGGGTATTTGCCGAAGAAATGCTCACGAGTGTAGGCGCCGCCGTTTGCTTTGTAGTTTTGCAATTCGCCGTCACATACTTCGTCCATACGTTTTTGAAGCAGACCTTTCTCGTCTTTTTCAAACAATGGGTCCCAATGACGACCCCATAGACATTTCACTACATTCCAGCCTGCGCCGCGGAATACGCCTTCAAGCTCTTGAACGATTTTGCTGTTACCACGCACAGGGCCGTCAAGACGCTGTAGGTTACAGTTGATAACGAAGATTAGGTTATCTAGTTTCTCACGGCCCGCAAGCGCGATCGCACCTAGTGATTCTGGCTCGTCACACTCACCGTCACCTAGGAATGCCCATACTTTACGGTCACCTTGGTTAACAAGGCCGCGGCTATTTTGGTACTTCATTACGTGTGCTTGGTAGATCGCTTGCAGCGGACCAAGACCCATAGATACCGTTGGGAATTGCCAGTAATCAGGCATCAACCAAGGGTGTGGGTAAGAAGATAGACCTTTGCCATCTACTTCACGGCGGAAGTTATCTAGCTGTTCGTCAGTCAAACGACCTTCTACGTAAGAACGTGCGTAGATACCTGGTGCGATGTGACCTTGGAAGAAAACCATGTCGGCTTCTTGAGTTTCGCTAGCACCACGGAAGAAGTGGTTGAACGCGATATCGTACAAAGTTGCTGCAGAAGAGAAACTTGTAATGTGGCCACCCAAAGTAGAGTCTTCGCGGTTTGCCTTCATTACCATCGCCAATGCGTTCCAACGAATGATAGAACGAATGCGACGCTCCATGAACAAGTCACCTGGAAGTGGCTTCTCGTTTTGTGGCGCAATCGTATTACGGTATGGCGTAGTAATAGAAGCAGGCATTGGAGTGCCTGATTTAACAGCCTCTTTACTTAGGCGATCCAGAATATACTGGGCACGTTCAGGACCTTCTTCTCGAAGGACAGACTCGAGCGCATCGACCCACTCTTTGGTTTCAATTGGATCGATATCTTCGAGGATATGCTGCTCCGTCATAGTGTTTATAACCCCCGCTATTAGAACAGTTCTTCAAACCCTTAGGCGCATTTTGGTTGTTTCGCAAACCTAAGAGCAGTTTAAACAGACTGCACGAACTCACCTGTGATCTTGAGTTCAGCCGATACTTACATACAGTAAGACTAACCTATCTATGGTGCCTTATTGTATGTAGGCTTGATTGTGAACATGCTTTTTATTCTAGTTAGATGCCTGTCGCCATCATTACCGACCACCCGTTTATTTGGGTTAGTCTGTTTCCGTTTATAAGTTTGATTAACAAACTTTCGCCGCCCTAACTCTCTGCACACTGTTTTGCAGTGCAGAAAGCTAAAACCGACATTAACTGGTGCCACTTAAACAGCTTTAGAGACGTACAACGTCACTAATATTACTGCTTCCTTTACGCTGTTTGCATGCAATTTACTGCATTGCCGCGGCCGTTATTCCCGTGAGTTGGTACAAAAAACGCGGCCTAGATTACCATCTAATGCCTGCAAGGAATAGATACAGAGCGAAATATAGCGCTTTATAAACGCGCAAATCACGACCAAAGTGATTGTTTTTTGTGCAAAAAGAGACTTTCACCATACTTTAAACGCATGATTTTACTCGCCATCACGCTAATCATTTTCACTGCGAATATCAACCATAAAGATTATTTATTCTGATAAAGCACATGGTGTATTTAACAATTGCTACAAAACCTATTTCTCAACTGACTAACGCTTTGATACTGGTTACAATTGGCAACATATAAAAAAGCCTAATTAATTGGACAGACGTAATGACTACCCTTTCAGAGCAACTTCAAGCACATATTCAACAGCACGTTTCACTCGCCCTAGAAGAAGACATTGGCTCTGGCGACATCACCGCTCAATTGATTCCTGAAGAGAACACTCTTGAAGCCTTGGTGGTGAGTCGTGAACCTGCTGTACTTTGTGGTCAAGCCTGGGCCAATGAAGTGTTTCAGCAATTGGACCCAAGCGTTCAATTAGAGTGGCTAGCGAACGAAGGCGATGACTTACAACCAAACACCCCTTTCCTGAAATTGTCGGGGAATGCGCGCAGCATTCTTACTGGTGAGCGTACCGCACTAAACTACATTCAAATGTTGTCCTACACCGCAACGATTTCACGCCGCTATGCAAAATTAGTTGAAGGCCAAGCACTGACCATCCTAGATACTCGTAAAACGATCCCGAGTTTTCGTTTAGCACAGAAGTACGCAATTAAAGTAGGCGGTGCTTCTAACCATCGTGTTGGCCTATATGATGCATTTCTGATTAAAGAAAACCACATTATGGCGGCAGGCTCCATTGAGGCAGCGGTCAAACAAGCGCAAGTGGTCGCACCAGGTAAGCCCATTGAAGTGGAAACTGAAAACTTAGATGAAGTCGCACAAGCGGTGAATGCCGGCGCTGATATCATCATGCTGGATAACTTTACCCTAGAAGAAATGGCCTCAGCGGTGACGAAATACAAAGGCCAGGTGAAATTTGAGGCGTCAGGTAATATGACCGATGCTCACATTAAAGACGTTGCAACAACTGGCGTTGATTTTATTTCTGTTGGCGCACTGACCAAACACGTACAAGCGATCGATCTATCATTGCGTGTGATCAAGGAGTCCTAGGACTAATGGAACAAATCCTCGTTGTAAACTGTGGCAGCTCTTCATTGAAGTTTGCCATCATGGATGGCACTGACAATCCTCCTTTAATGGAAGGTATCGCCGAACGCTTAGGCTCTGAACACAGCATTATTACCTTTAAACACTTGGGTAAAAAAGTTGAACAGCCGTTACATGATCACGATCACCGCGGGGCTGTCAGCGCTATTAAACACTGGATCGATAAGCATATTGAGCTAAACATTAAGCTTGTAGGTATTGGTCATCGTGTCGTTCACGGCGGGGAAATGTTCAGCAAGTCAGTATTAATTGATCAAGACGTTCTACAGGGCATTGAAGAATGCTCGCAGTTCGCTCCGCTTCACAACCCTGCTCATGTAAAAGGCATCAAGGAATCGCAGGCTTTATTTGGGGATTTACCTCAAGTGGCGGTATTCGACACCGCCTTTCACCAAACCCTAGCGGCTGATCAATACCTTTACCCGATTCCCATGCGCTTGTATCGCGACCACCATTTTCGCAAGTATGGTTTTCACGGCACCAGCTACCGCTTTATTGAGCATAAACTCGCGTCACTAGATGCTGAGTTTGGTCAACAAAACACCTTGGTGGCCCATCTAGGTAATGGTGCCAGCGTCTGTGCCATTAAAGCGGGTAAATCGGTAGACACCAGTATGGGCATCACGCCTTTAGAAGGTTTGATGATGGGCACCCGTAGCGGCAGCTTAGACCCAAGTTTACTGGCGTTTATTAGTGATGCCGAAAACATCACCATGAAACAAGCGTTGGATATTCTGAACAAAGAAAGTGGACTAAAAGGCGTATCGGAAATTTCTAACGATTGCCGTTCAATTGAAGCCGCACAAGCGGCTGGCGACGATCGTGCAGAATTAGCACTGAATATGTTTGCTTCAAAAGCAGCTAAGCATCTCGCCTCGGTAGCCACTAACTTAGACAATGTCGATCACCTTGTTTTCACTGGCGGTATTGGTGAGAACTCCCCTGTTATACGCAGCAAGATTTGTGATCGTTTGCGCATGATGGGCATTAAATTGGATCAGCATGCGAACCAAATGTGTCCGCGTGGTGAAATTTCAAAGATTTCTAAGGCAACGTCTTCAGCAAATGTTTGGGTCATCCCAACCAATGAAGAGTTACTCATTGCACAGGACACGCTTGCTTTGATTCACAATTCATTCACTGAGCAGCGTCACTAAGGAAACCACTAAGCATATGTCAACAAATGTCTTAATGACTGTACCTACTGGCCCCGGCGTCGGCTTGACATCGGTTTCTGTAGGCTTGGTTCGAGCATTGGAACAACAAGGCTTAAAAGCCAGTTTTTTCAAACCCATTGCTCAACCTCACCCAGAAGATACTGGACCAGATCGTTCTACGGCGATGGTTGCTCAAGGCTCCACCTTACGCCCAGCCGACCCCATCCCATTACATGAAGCAGAACGCTACCTGTATAACGATGCCATTGATGAGTTGATGGAAGAAGTAGTCGGACGCTTCCAAGCCAGTATAGAACCTGACTCAACGGTGATTGTAGAAGGTCTAGCGCAAATTCCTGGCCATCCTTATGCGACGCGCTTGAACAAGGCCATTGCTCGCACCCTTGACGCCAATATTGTGCTAGTAACAGCACCGAATAAAATGCGTGTCACTGAGCTGGAGCATCATGTGGAAATTGCCGCTGGTTCCTACGGCGGTATCAAAGCGGATGATGTCATCGGCTGCATTCTAAATAAGACACAACCTGGCTCCTTAGGGATGAAATCCTACGGGGACTCGTTTGCGCAGCGCCCTATTTTCAAACGTAACTTCAGTTTGCTTGGCCAGATTCCTGTCTCCGAAGAGCTTACTTACCCACGCGTTAAAGATGTAGCGGATTTCATGAATGCTACCATCATCAATGCAGGGGAAATGGAACAGCGCCGCATCCAGTCTTACACCCTTTGTGCTCGTGGTGTAGAAAACATGCTGGAAGCCCTACGCCCAGGAGTATTGGTCTTTACTCCAGGGGATCGTACAGATGTGATCATGGCGACGGCGATTGCCGCGTTAAACGATACCAAAATCGCTGCGTTGGTTTTAACCGGTGGCTATCAGCCAAGTGATGCCCTAATGACGCTCTGCGGTAAGGCCATGGCCAAAGGCTTACCGATTCTTTCGGTTGAGTCTAATAGCTGGGACACAGCGATTAAAATGCAATCCTTCAACCAAGAGATTCCATTGGATGACAAAGAGCGCATTTTAACGGTAAAAGAGCACATCGCCCGTTGTATCGATCATGACTGGATCAACACCTTTGCCTTACATGATGAAGAGCGCAAGCTGTCTCCGCCGGCCTTCCGTTACCGCTTAATCGAACAGGCGCGCGCTCTGAACAAACGCATAGTCCTGCCTGAAGGCGAAGAAATTCGTACCATCCAAGCTGCATCTATTTGTGCTGAACGTGGCATCGCTCGTTGTACGCTTCTTGGTAATCCAGAAGAAATTCAACGCATCGCTCATAACAACGGCATTGACCTAAATTATGGCGTTGAGATCATTGATCCAGACACCATCCGTGATAAGTACGTTGCCCCTATGGTGGACATTCGTAAACACCGCGGTTTAACGGATATCGTTGCACGCGAGCAATTAGAAGATAACGTGGTATTGGGCACCATGATGCTGGAACAGCATGATGTGGATGGTCTAGTGTCTGGTGCCATGCACACCACCGCCAACACCATTCGTCCAGCGTTGCAGCTTATTAAAACGTCACCTGAATCCAGCTTAGTCTCGTCGGTATTCTTTATGTGCTTACCGGATCAGGTGCTGGTCTACGGTGACTGTGCCATTAACCCAGACCCAACTGCTGAACAATTGGCTGAAATTGCCATTGAAAGTGCCATGTCAGCCAAAGCTTTTGGTATCACGCCTCGTGTTGCTATGATCAGCTACAGCACCGGTGGTTCAGGCTCTGGCAATGACGTTGATAAAGTACGTGAAGCCACCCGCATCGCACAGCAACGTCGCCCTGATCTTTTAATCGACGGCCCACTGCAGTACGATGCCGCTATTATGGAAAAAGTAGCCATCCAGAAAGCTCCGGACAGTAAGGTAGCGGGTAAAGCCACGGTATTTATTTTCCCAGATCTAAATACTGGCAACACTACCTACAAAGCGGTTCAACGTAGCGCTGAAGTAGTGAGCATCGGTCCAATGCTTCAGGGCATTCGCAAACCGGTTAACGATTTGTCCCGTGGTGCACTGGTGGATGACATTGTTTACACCATCGCGATTACCGCTATTCAAGCGGGTCAATTGGATTAATCGAGTTTTATTGATCACAATCTAGACAAAAAACGGTCATTTGTTTAAATTTAACCAATTACAACAAATGGCCTTTTTTATGTCTGGAAGTATTCCCCACGCTATTGAAGCGCACCGCTTCAACAACGAACGCTTGTTCACTAGCGGGAATATTTACGCTCAAAATTCTTCCAGCAACCTTGAAACGACCAATCAAGCAACTTCAGCTCGTGCCACCTCCGATTACACCATCAGCCTTTCAGAAGACGCACAAAGCATTCTGGCACAAGAACAGCAAGCAGACGATTCAAGTAACATCGAAGAGCAATCAGAGCAATCTGAACTGGATGAAGACTCTCAAGATTCCGACAGCGATAATGAGCAAGGTCTAACCGAAGAAGAGCAAAGTGAAGTGGATGATTTAAAAGCACGGGACGAAGAAGTGCGCATCCATGAACAAGCGCATGCGGCGGCCGGTGGCCAACACGCTGGCTCACCTTCTTATAGCTATGAACAAGGACCTGACGGTAAGCGCTACATCACGGACGGTGAAGTGCAAATAGACGTCAGTACCATTCCGGGTGATCCACAAGCAACGATCGACAAGATGAAGCAAGTTTACCGCGCCGCAATGGCGCCGGTAGAGCCCTCTTCTGCAGATCGTTCAGTCGCCAATGAAGCACAACAGAATATTGCGGAAGCCATGTCAGAATTAGCACAGCAGATGTCAGGCAGTGATCAAGAAACCATTAGCAAACAGCAAACTACCAACTTAAATCGCTCTACCCTTGAGTCCGCTTATACTAGTGAGAACTCGAAACAGACTGCAGGCAATCAAATAGACTTGGTCGCCTAAGTAGATAAGGTTTACAGGACGTAAACCAGCCCAAATACCATCATCATTCATGGAGGAATATATGATGCTATTTCGTTACGCGCGCCAATCAGGTTTTACCTTAATCGAACTGATGGTAGTGATTGCCATCATCTCAATTCTGGCTTCATTTACGGCACCATCCTTTGAACGGCACATCGCCAAAGCCAATCTGGTGGATATTCAGCTGTATGGCAATACGCTAACCAGTGATATTGATGAATACATACTGACGCATTCGGAATTTCCTGACAGTACGACTTTTGCAGCGTTCAAAGCCGACCATTCAAACATCGACATGATTAAAGCCGTCACCTTAAGCAAAGTAGATAGCCTACAAGGAACGGTATCAATCAGCCTTAACGATGATATCGGCGTCGATGAAGATCAATACATTCGCTTCGCACGGGCGAATACCGGTCAATGGTCTTGTGATTCAACTCTAGACTCACGACTGCTACCTGAGCATTGCTCCCCTGTTGCCCAGCAACCATAGGAGAGCTCTATGAACCTTGATCAATTGCTACTTAAAACCATTGAACTTGGCGCCAGTGATCTACATCTTCATATTGAACAAGAGATGGTACAGGCTCGTTGGCGTGTGGCTGGTGAATTGACTCACCCTACCTCCTATGACAGCGGCCACACTTTGGCAAACCGGATAAAGATTATTGCCAAGCTTAATATTGCGGAAATGCGCCGCATTCAAGAGGGACAATTCGATTTTCATCATAACGGACAGTCTTTCTGTATCCGTGTAAGCATTATGTGCTCAGATAAGGGTGAAAAGTTCGCGCTGCGTATTTTGACGTCGTCGATTAAGAAACATCTTAATGATCTTGGCATCAATCCTATAGCGCTAGAAACGTTAAAGCAGATAATTAAGCAACCTAATGGGCTGATATTAGTGTGTGGTGCCACAGGGTCTGGTAAAACCACCACCTTATACTCCTGTCTTGAAGAGATAAATGATGGATCACGTGCGATTTTTACCATCGAAGACCCAGTTGAGATCCCCACTCCTTCGCTATATCAGTTTGAACCCAACCCTAACTTAGACATTTCCACCCACGATTTACTCAAAGCATTTATGCGCCAAGATCCCGATGTGATCATGGTGGGAGAAATTCGTGATGCAAGAACAGCGGATTTGGCCATTGCTGCTGCGCTGACAGGACATTTAGTGTTTGCAACCTTGCATACGAATAGCGCATTAAACGTTATCCATCGCTGCAAAAATTGGAACGTTGATTACTTTGCTTTTGCCAGCACCCTCAAACTCATCATCCATCAAAGCATGAACTACCAAGAGGGCAAACAGAGGCCAACGTTTACCACATTGAAACCACAATGGGGCGAAAGGCTCCCCAACAACTACGATGAATTAATTCAGAATTCTGAGCTGTGGCAACGGATCGATGAGGTGCTTAAATGAAGTGGTTTAAAATAACACCAAATTTGACATTACCGTTTTCAAGTAAAACACAAGCTTATCGTTACGCCATTGAACGACGCCTTCCAGTTAAGGCTATCCAACCCATTAAGCTAAAACCCTTGTCTCCCAGAGCCTGTTTAAAGCTATTTGAACTGATTCTGCATCACTTAGACACGGGCAGCACACTACAAGACGCCTTAATGAAACCCAACTCACTGCAATTTGGTGCAGACTTGAAACAACATATTTTGGCAATACAGAGCTTATTGGCAGAAGGCCATCATGTGGCCAAGGTGTTAACCGTGTTTATGCCCGATAACATTAAACAGTTGGCAGGCAGTATCCCCTTAGATGGAACTGAAGAAACCAAAGTCGCTGCGCTAAAAGTGGCCAAAGAAATTCTCTCATCACAGCAAACATTAAGTCGTCAGCTATTAAAAAGCCTAACCTACCCATTTCTCGTGATCCAATCCTCTTTATTACTGGCATTTATGAATACTTTCATTAGCAAACAACCAGTGCTTTCATTGCTCGCGGGCTGGTTAACCATCAGTCTCTTGCAAATATGCATTGCTATATGGATTCAACATGGTCACGCCTACCCTGCTATTTGTCGCATAATACGTAGCTTTAGAATTTACAACACACTGATTATTCTGATTGCTCTTCTGCAAAGCGGTGAGACGCTGCAAAAGGCTATACAAACATTAATACCCAGCTCTGCAAAGCAGGACAAGCTACACTTACATAGATGCTATTTGTTACTGCAAGCGGGGCAAACCATAGAGCAAGCGCTTCCTTCTCATTGGTTCAATCAACACATTAAAACGCAACTTGAGCAGATTCATATGACGGGGGACTTAGTTACGCCTTTAACCATCGCAGCCACCACTTGGCAAAAATGCAATGATCGAATACTTAGCTTCGTCTCCAAAGCCTTCCCAATCTTAGGTATAGTGATAGCGGCTGTATTCGTTACTCAAACATTAATGGCGCTTTACGCCCCTCTTATGGATGCCAACGCTCTTGGATTTTGACTTTGATTTAATTCTGTATGTGCTGCTTTTACTCTGCATTGGCAGCACTCTTTCAGCGATCACTTATCGTTGGCAATTACGCGCTGAGTACGAATGGCGTAAAGATGCTCACGAATTTCTAGAATTACCCTATTATGAGCCAGAGCCTTTAAAGTTCAGCCAAGGTCGTTCCCTTTGCAGTCGCTGTAAACACTCCCTAAGCCCATTGGAATTAATCCCATTGTTTAGCTATGTGTTTCAAAAAGGGCGTTGCCGTCATTGTCATAAGGCTATTTCACTTCGTTATCCAGTCATTGAACTAGCAACTGTCGGACTGCTTGTTCCGCTATATTGGTTGAACTTACACCTTCAAGAATGGGTTCTTCTTGGCGTTCTAATATCGTCTTTAATATGCGCAATGATCATCGATGCAGAGCGCTATTGGTTGCCTGATGAATGCAGTTTTGTCGTATTATGCTGTGCTACCTTATTGTTTCATACCTCTGAGCAACATCAGATCTTAGCGAATGTCAGCATAGGTTTATTCGCCTACTTCTTTATTTACTTTATGCGTTATGTCTTTCTAAAACTGAAGGATGTAGAAGTTATTGGCTTAGGCGATGCGAAACTACTCGCTGTTCTGGTCTACTGGCTTGGCGCCCCATCTTTCACTTCAATCATGTTACTGGCGTCTTTATTAGGTATTGTCGGTGCGCTACTAACCGGTAAAATTAAGGACAGTAAGATTCCCTTTGGTCCTTACCTCATTGTTGCAGCACTGAGTTATTTTTATTCAGGATATTTTCTTTGATGGAATCTATAACACATAACACCAAGTTGGTTGGTTTGACCGGCGGCATTGGCTCGGGAAAAAGTACCGCAGCAAAGTTATTTCACGCACTTGATATTCAGTACGTCGATGCAGACGATGTCGCCCGTGAGGTAGTTCAACCAGGTGAAGACTGTTTACAGCAAATCGTTAGCCATTTTGGACAGCAAGTGCTACTAACAAACGGCGAATTAAACCGTAGCGCATTACGAGAACTCGTATTTGCAGACCCAGAGCAGCGCAAGACACTTGAATCCATCACACACCCTGCCATTCGCCAACGCTTGGCAGAACACATCAGCAGAATGACTGGACCTTATGCTCTACTAGTGCACCCTTTATTGTTTGAAACGGGGCAAAACACTCTGTGCGATTACACTATTGCGGTAAGCGTGCCGAGGGAATTGCAAATTGAGCGGGTGACCCAACGCGATCACAATAGCCGCGAACAGGTTGAACGCATTTTAGACGCCCAATTAAGCAACGAAGAGCGTTGTAGTAAGGCAGATTTTATATTGGAAAACACTAGTAACAGTGCGGATTTGAGTGTTAAAGTCGTACAGATTCACAATAAATTACAAAGCTTACTATCCTAGAATCAATGGAAAATAAAACACTGATTGCCTGCCCTACTTGTGGCACAAAGACTCCTTGGTCTACCGAAAACAAAGATCGCCCATTTTGTAGCGCTCGTTGCAAACTGATTGACTTAGGTGAATGGGCAAACGAAAGCTATAGCATTCCACAACAAACCTCAGATGAGGATGAAATTTTCTCTGAAGACCTTGTTGCGAACCCTAATAAGTCGTTCCTTTAGTATAAGAGAGATGGAACCTGGATGAATAAGCCAAACTTTTCAGATAAAAAGGCATTACTGATAGAAGACATGGCTGAAGCTCGAATCATGCAAAAGAAAATGCTGAATGATTTTGGCTTTAAATCCATAGAAATTGCCATGAAAGCAGAAAGTGCTATTGAGCTACTGCGTTCTCATTCTTATGACGTCATCCTATCTGATTACAACTTAGGTAACGGCAAAGATGGGCAACAGCTTTTGGAAGAAGTACGACATTCTCATCTTATACCGAACACGTCTACTTACTTGATGGTTACCGCTGAAACCTCCACTGAAATGGTAATGGGAGCCATTGAATACGCGCCAGATGGCTACATCACCAAGCCTTTTTCGCAGGCGATGCTTGAACGCCGCTTGCTGAAGTTAATGGAAAATAAACAGCTGCTTATCAAAGTCAATAAAGCCCTTGATGCCAACGACTATGAAAAGGCCATCGCTGAAGCCAAGATTGTTTCCCAAGAGCAGCCCTCTTTATCAAGCCGTTGTCATCGAATTATCGGTGATGCTTTGATTAGCCTAGAGCGCTATGAAGAAGCGCTGGAAGTATTCATTGATAGCCGCAAAGACTCAAAAATGCCATGGGCAGTGTTCGGTGAGGCCAAGTGCTATTATTTCTTAAATAATATTGAGAAAGCTGAAACCAAATTTCGCCAATTAACGCTCGATAATAAGTTCTTTGTCAGTGCTTACGATTGGCTAGCTAAAACCCTAGTCAAGAAGGGAGAGCTTGATGCCGCCCAAGCCGTGCTCGTGGATGCTGTGAGCCGTTCACCCAAAAATATGCTAAGACAAATTGAACTTGGTAAATTGAGCATGGAAGTTCACGACAACCTTATGGCAGAAATGTCATTTCGTCGCGCGGTATTTTTGGCTAAACACTCTTGTTTTAATGAGGCCGAGGTGTATTTACAACATATGACCTCAATCGTTGCATTGGCTCGAGAAGGCGACATTCCATCACGACAAGTGGACAATTTCCAAAGCACACTGGGGAAAGTTCACCAAAGTTTCTTCCATTCACCAGAGGTACGTAGTGAAGCCTATTTATTAGAAATGGAGCTATACTCTGCTTTAGGTGACAAGAAAACTATGAATCAGATTGAAGAAGTTCTTAATCACGACATAGAATCAGGTCAAGCGGCACCACTATCCGCAACATCGCAAAGACGAATAGACCAGATCAAAAGCTTGAAGTAATCCTATGCAGAAAATTGAGTTAACCACTATTCTTGCCAGTGCTATCCACGAGAGCAAAAACCAACTAGGCTCCTTGCTTTATCAGTTAGAAACGCTGAAGCGACTTGAATTAGGCAATGAAGGTAAAAAGGCCCTTACCAAGATCGAAGAAGGTATGAAGCAACTCAATGATGAATGGGTTGAGTACCTGTATCTATACCGCTTAGCCTCCGATGGTTACGATGTGAACTATGACTCTCATTCTTTAGAAGAGTTTTTAGACGATCAAGTTTTCGCTTTGAAACCTTCTGCCATGGCTAAAAACCTAGACCTCAGTTACAGCTCAGACGAAATGCTTACCGCAGTGTTTGATGAGCGTTTAATGACCGCAGTGGTGAGTACGGCAGTTTATAATGCCCTACGCTTTGCCAAATCTAAGATCGAGATTAATGCTGCACTTGAGGACTCTTACTTAATCATCTCCGTAGAGGACGATGGTAAAGGCTTCAATGAAAGCAGTGAAAAAGAAGACGATATGCTGTTTACCACGAATACCGGTTTAGGTTTATATTTTGCGGAGCTTTCTGCTGAAGCTCACGCCGTTGACGACCGAAAAGGTGTCATCAAAAAGCTGAAGTCCGAATCTCTAGGCGGTGCCAAACTCGCGATTTACATACCGCAATAGAACAGCGTTAAAGAATATAAAGCCCCATCAAGCATGGCTTATGGGGCATTTTTATTACGGAATAAACAGGTCGATACGCCCCCCACCAGTGGTTTCATCATTCCCCAATCGCGTAAATCCAATTTTGCCTTGGTTTTTATGCTGCTGTGCAATTTTCTCGCAATATAGCCAACCGGCATTCTGACTGGAGACATTAGACACCGTTTCTCCCGATACCAGAGCATTAAAACTCTCTAATACGGAGTCAGGATACCCCTCACCATTGTCTATCACCGAGATCATCAATCCTTGATCCTGCTGACTAAGACTAATCTGAATTTGATCATGGGTATAACGGATCGCATTTAACAGCGTAATCTGCAAAATCGAGCTGATTAAACGAGGATCCATATACCAGCTTAGATCCTGCCCAGAGACCACCACATCAATTTGCTTGTTTTCTAGTAAGGCCTCAAAACCCGCTAAGGTATCTTCCAGCAATTCAAAAACATAAGAGTCCTGCATCTGTACCGTTAACGAATCGGTTTCAATTAAATACAAGCCATGCAGCTGATTGATCACATTCTGCATACGCACCATTTCGTACTGTGCATCTACGAGGTCGTATTTATCCTCATCCTTAAGGTGATGTGCCATTAATGTATCTAATTTATACAGCACCTGCCCCAGTGAATTGCGCATATCTTTGACCGACGCGCTGATAACACTTTTAAATAGCAGTTGAGTTTCCTTAGGCATACTACTGTGCTCCTAGAATGTAACGTTGTAGTGCTTCACTAGATATTCTTTCAACGAAATCAGTCGCTTATGTTGTTTGTGAACGGGAGAGACGTGACGTAGGCGCTTAAACGCATCCACACATTCCGTCACTAAGCGAGCCTCTTCCCCATTTGCTTCCATGAGTTTCAGACAGGTTTGCACCAAGTTAAGATTTAACCCTGGGTGCCTTGGGGAATAGTTCAGCGCTGTTTTAAATTGCTCAATCGCTTCTAAATACTCCTTCTTCGCATAGCTTGCCAGACCATCCTTATTCAGCGCTTTCGCTTGAGCTTTCGCCCCAGAGCTGACAGGCTCATCCAAGAAATCCGCTGCCTGCTGCTTCAAAAGAGCACTACTATTCTGGTCATTAACAAGAGAGGCTAAAATCGCTTCGGCCTGCTCATGTTCACCTGCGTTGTACAGCGTTTTACCGTACTCAACCACCAGATCAGGAGGCAAACCGCCCTCTAACTCAGAAGCAATCTCTTTAGCATTTTTAAGGGCTTGCTGGGCTTCTTTTGCTTGACCTTGCGCGGCATGAAAACGACTTTCCGCTAGGGTTTTACGCAAACGCACTGAATCATCATCCGCGTAACGTTTACCGACGATAGTTAACGCTTGGCTCGCTTCGTTAAGCAAGCGCTTGCGATCAGCACTGTTCTCAACAGAATCCGCAGACTCAGCAACAATATCCACTAATTGAATATAGTCATCAGGGTTTTCATGAATCGAATTAATGCCTAAACGGACGGTTTGCTGACTAGCCTTAAGGGCGGATTGTGTATCACCATTGGCCATACTCACCGTTGCCATTTGCTTTTGGCGCTTATGAATACGTGGGGAAATTTTAATAGCATCATCAAGAACCGCTTGCGCTTCTTCTAAGCGGCCAGTCTCTTCTAGACATTTCGCCAGCAAATCGTATGCACTGATGGTCTGAGGAAAAAGGCGCAAAAGTTTTTCTAGAATTGTGATGGCAGCGTCATTATTAGCTTGAGCCGCTTCTTTTTTAGCAAGGCCCAACAATGCCCAATCTAGATCACGAGCATTCAATTCCGCCTGACACAATTGCTCAACTTGATCGTATTGTCGTGTTGCTAGATAGGCATCTACCAGAGTGCGTTTACACCAAGGTGAGTAACGCCCTTCTTCCTGTATATGCGCTAAGCAGGCAGGAATTAATTCAGCATAATTTCCTTTAGCTAAGTACTCTTTCATTTTGGCAAGCGCTTGAGTCTGTAAGAATTGTCGTTCTAAGCGACGCGCTAGCACGGCCTGAGTAAAAGGTTTTGAAAGATATTCATCCGGCTGAGACTCCATAATCCCCATGACTACGTCACGGCTAGTCTCAGCGGAAACAATAATGAAAATATTGGTCGGCTTAAGCAGCTTTAGCTCACGTAATTCTTCCAGCACCTGCTGGCCATTCTTACCGCCAGTTAAACGAAAGTCACATAAAATGATGTCATAACGGCGCGCACGACAAGATTCCAATACGCCCTTACCACTAGAGGTTTGTTCAACGGTTTGAACACCTAACCCCTGTAGCATTTGGCGTATGGATACCCGTGAGTTTTCAAACTCATCCGCTACCAAGGCTGTTAAGCCAGCATAAATCGTAGAGTTCTGTGAGGCGTTTCTGTGAAAAAGTGCTTTATCCACTTAGCTTGACCTACGTTGATCGAATTAACTCGTTACTTTTAAATAGGACACTAGTTTTTTACCGGCTTCATCTATATGACGATATAACAAATCCAGCGCCTGTTCAGAATCCCCAGTCGTTAGATAATTAAGCAACTGTTCGTGTTCGTTTTGACTGATATCTCGATAATTTAAAGGGCCATATTGAAAACCCATATATCGACGCACCTGTTCATTGAGGATGGCCACCACGTTAAAGAGAGTGGCTCTGTTGGCTACTTTATACAAACTAGCATGCAAATCCCAGTTTAATTGACCGCGCTCAACCAAACTCAATGAAGGACTATTTAGCTTTAGGTTTATATCACGTGCTTTACCAATCACTTCATTAGTAATATTAGGTATAGCATATTCTAATAACTGACACTCTAAAAGTGCACGCATTTGATATAAGTCTTCTGCTTCGCACCAGTTTAATTCAGGTATCATCACACCTGCTTTACCATGTGCGACCAACCAGCCTTGATTTTTAAGCACGGCTATTGCATCGCGAATCGGTATTCTACTTACCCCGTAGCGCTCAGAGAGCTCTTGCTGCCTTAATGGGCAACCACGCGCCAACTGACCATTTAAAATATCCGCTTTCAATTGATCGAGTAATTCTGTCATTTTTTGATTCGCGAAATCATCAGTACTAATAAACCAAAACAAATGCCCCAAAATGCTGAAGCAACACCAAAGAATGACACCCCTGAAACCGTAGTCAGAAAGGTAATTAACGCAGGCTCACGGTAAGCATCAGAATCAAATGCCGCTTTCAAATTCGCGCCAATGGTTCCCAATAACGCGATACCTGCTAGGGCTGCAATCATTGCCGCCGGAAATACAGCAAACAAACCGACAACTGAAGCACCTGCTAAGCCAGCCACAGCGTAAAACACCCCTGCTGACATGCCTGCGATATAACGTTTACTTGGTTCTTTATGACATTCATCACCACTACAAATAGCTGCGGTGATCGCCGCCAGATTAAATGCAAAGCCGCCCAAAGGCGCTAATAGCACAGTGCTGATTCCGGTCCACGAAATAATATTCGATACTGGCGTTTGATAATGGCTAGCACGCATTACCGCCACACCTGGGATATTTTGCGAGGTCAGTGTGACAATAAATAATGGCACCCCCACCCCTAAAATCAGTGAGGTATTCCACTCTGGCATCACCCAATGTAATGAGCCAACAGAAAGTGGAATCGAAGAAAAATTCGCATGCGACTCTGATAAAACCATTAGCACGCCCGCTAGTAACACTAGAATGACGGCATAACGTGGCAAGATCAGTTTACTAAATAGGTAGGCTAATAGCATGGTTAGCACCACCCAAGGACTGGCTTCTAAAGAGGTAAAAATGGCCACGCCAAAATTAAACAGCACGCCGACCAGCATGGCACAAGCAATCGGCAGAGGAATCCAGCGCATCAGACGATCAAACAGTCCTGTCACGCCGAGCAATAACGCCAATGCGCCAGCAAACATAAATACTGCAATGGATTCTGCGTAACTCGCCCCATTCAGACTGGTCGCCAACAGGGCTGCTCCAGGAGTGGACCAAGCAGTGATAACAGGTGCTTTATACCACCAAGACAGAAAGAAACAGGTCGCCCCCATCCCCAATCCAAGTGCCATAATCCATGACACCTTCATAGCGTCATCGGCTCCAGCAGCATCAGCCGCTTGAAATACGATGGCCACTGAACTGGCAAAACCGATCAGCACCGCAACAAAACCCGCTACTACAGCACTTAAACTCATATCCGATAAGATTTTACTCATTGTCACTCTCCTTTAATGAGCAAATCCTAGCAGATTATAAAAATGTATACATTTTTATTTTTGTATCGTTTTAATGGGTTAGCATAAAACCCATTAACCCCAGCACAAATCCCATGACTGCTCCTAGAGGGGGGGCCCAATGCCTCTCAAGTTTGACCTGCGGAGCGATATCCTGAAATACGGCATATAAAATTCCGCCTGCCGCCACCAACATAATGCCAGATACAAAGGCCTCTAAATGCGCCAACCAATAATAAGCCACCAGACCTGCGACAGGCCCACTTAAGGCTAATAAGCTAAACAGCAACAGAATCTTTCGATCGGTCAGACGCCCTGACTCCTTTAGTTCACGAAATGCATTAAAGCCCTCTGGCAAGTTTTGCATGGCAATCAGACAAGCTAGCAACAAAGAGGAGCCCTTACCAAGGGCTAAAGACGCTCCTAGCGCGATTGATTCCGGAATAAAATCCGACAGCATGGCGATTAATTGCCCCGCCGCACTTTTATGCTTATACAGATAAATATCAATCAGCATAAACAACACGCCACCAAGCAAAAATAAAAAAGCGCTAGTGATGACTGAAAAAGGTTCAATGCCCTCAGGCACCAACACTAAAGCAATCGCAGACAGCAAGGCACCACCGCCAAAAGCAGTGATGCTGTGACGTAGCTCTTCATCCAACCAATTGGGACGGATTGAATCAATCGTTGCTAACCAGCCACCTAAAGGCATGGCTAAACCTGCCATTAAGGTCAGCACTAGGATGTAAATCCATTCCGGCAAAACTTACTCCTTGTATGAAATACAAACACCGCCCTAAGGCGGTGTTATTTATATTGAGTCTTGTTGTCGAGGAAAGCGAATTTGTACGATAAGACCAGACGGCCGATTGCTTAAAAAGGATAATTCAGCGCCATAATACTTAGTCAAGGTCGCGACAATTGACAACCCCAATCCAGCACCCGACTGGTCGCTACCTCGATAAAAGCGTTCGGTTAAGCGCTCCATTTCAGCTTCTTCAAGTCCTGATCCTGTATCCTTAAATTCAAACAGCACTCCGTCATCTTCCACTCGCCAATCAATAAATATTTCACCCTTTTCGGGTGTAAATTTGACCGCATTGGAGATTAGGTTCTGTAGAATCACTTCAAAATGGTTTTCTTCGATGGCAAGCATCAAACCGTCCTGATCCTCATTGATCTCCATGCTGATTTGTTTTTCCCAAACTACGGGAAATAAGTCCGCTACAATTCGACGGGTGGTTTTCATGACATCAATAGGAGCATGCTCAATCACTTGCAATTGGCTTTCAACACGGGCATAGGAAAGCAATTGCGCCACAATCCGAGTGCTGCGATCTACCCCACTTTGCAACTGCTCAAGCGCATGCTGTCGTTCTTCATCGGTTTCTGCTGATTCTGCGTTTTGCGCATGTAAGCGCAACACGGCCAACGGCGTGCGTAATTCATGGGCCGCATCAGCAATCCATCTTTTCTCTCGTGCCATTAATTGATCAATCGATAACAACAAACTGTTAATTGCTTGTTGCACTGGCGCTAATTCTTGGGGAACATTTTCCACACTCACTGGCTTCAATTGCGACGGCTCAATCAACTTAATGCGGCTGGTTAATTGTTTCAGGGGCTCAAGACCAACACTGACCGCAATCCACACCAACACAGCAATCAATGGCCAACCAATCACTTCGGGAAGCACTGAGTTAAGGACGATCTCGGTGACCATCTCACCACGTACATCGGAGCGTTCGGCGACAACAATACGAGACACATTGCCACTTTCAGAGGTGGCATTTAGCTCGAAGGTACGCCATTCGTAAGCACCACTTTCGGTATAACCAAAGCCTTTACCGTCATCGATTTCAGGCTCGATAGTTAGATCTTCCGAAGCGACGACGACTTCTCCATTACGCCAGATACGAAAATACACCTTACTTTCATAATGATGACCCACCTCGGAAAGATGGTATTCCTCTAAATCCGTTACCTCTTTGGGATACACAAACGTTGGCGTAGATTTGCCAGCATCGATCTCATCATTAGTAAGATGCAATAACAAACGGGCCTGCTGCGCGAGTCGAGCATCAAATAACTCTTCGACCTCATGATTGGCGGCAATAACCCCGACAATTCCCAATAAAATGCTGGTAAAAGCAAACACTGACATCACCATGATCAGAGTTCGCTGCCTAATTGAGTTAGGCAATTTTTTTTGCAAGAACTGCAACAAGCGTTATTCTCCTGCTACTTTTTCAATGACGTAACCCACGCCTCGGATGGTTCGAATCAGTTCGGTATAGAACTTTTTACGTAAGTGATGTACATGCACTTCTAAGGCGTTACTTTCAACTTCTTCCCCCCAGCCATACAAAGACTGCACTAGTGCATCGCGGGTATAAACATGACCAGGGCGCGACATGAGTTCAGATAATAAAGCAAACTCACGACGAGTCAGCTGCACTTCCTGCCCTTTATATTTGACCTGCATGCTGTCTGGATGAAGTTCCACATCACCGTGATTAATCACTGATACCGCACGGCCTTTAGAACGACGCACAATGGCACGAATGCGTGCAATGATTTCCACTAAATCAAACGGTTTAACCACGTAGTCATCAGCGCCCGCATCTAAACCACCAACACGGTCTTCGATACCATCACGAGCCGTTAGCACCAAGACAGGAATATCAATCGACTTTTCACGGATTTTAGTTAGCACCGTAATACCGTCCATACGTGGCAGGCCTAAATCCAGAATGACCAGATCAAATTGCTCTTGTTCCACCGCCTGCAGAGCTTGAACGCCGTCCGTCAGCCAATCTGTTGTAAAACCTTCTCGACGCAATGCAACACAAAGACCATCTCCTAGGGACAAATCATCTTCCACTAACAAAATTCTCATAATGCGACTACCTTAACGCGTTAATTTAGAGGAGCTGTTCGAGTATATAAGTAAAACCAAGTTATGTATCAAATACTGAAGCAGCGACGGTACATTTAAGTCTAATCCAAGCAAATTAAGTTTAGATTAAGTCATCGTTTTATAACGCTATCTTTGAATACATCAAACACAATCACAGAGGTCAAAATGCATACAAAAATCCTAAAAATATTGCTTTGTAAATTGCTCAACTGGTCTTATTATCGCGCCGTGTTCCATACCGAGGCTGACTGCCGTGAAAATTGTTTCTTTTGATGCGTTAAGAACGCTTCACCTACCTAATGTGCACTACATCAAACCTGAAAATATGTATGCCCATTTGGATATCATTCGTGAAGCAGATTGGGTGTTATTTCCTGAGTATTGGCAACTTAACGCATTGGTCCACGGACTTAAGAAACGTATTTTTCCAAGCCTAGCCTCCTATATGATTGGTCATGACAAAGTTGAAATGACGCGTACCTTTATGACGATCATTCCAATGAACCATCCCTATACTGAGATCTGTGCCAATACACCTTATGAAGCGGATCGCATTTGGGACATGATGCCAACCCCTTTTGTCGCCAAAATCCCTCGCAGCAGCATGGGCAACGGTGTGTTTTTGATCGACAACCCAGTTCAGTGGCGTGAATACACGGAAAAATCGCCCGTTATTTATGCACAAGAGTATTTACCAATTGACCGAGACCTTCGCATCGTCTGGGTCGGTAACGAAGTGGTTGGCGGCTACTGGCGTTTACAAGCTGAACAAGGCTTCTATAACAATGTTAGCCAAGGCGGTAAAGTTGAAGTCGCGCTGATTCCAAAGGAAGCGTTGGATTTGGTGGAATATGTAGCAAAGAGCCTTGGCATTGACCATGGCGGCTTTGATGTGGCCATGGTTGGCTCCATTCCTTATTTAATTGAGTTCAACCGAATCTTTGGTAACCAAGGTGTACGTGATCTGCAGCAAAGCGCAGACATTGGTATCATGAAATACCTCACGGAAAACATGCCCAACGATTTCTATGAGGATCAAGCTATCTGAGCTTAGTAATCAGATTACTCTAGATATAAATTAATACTTTCCAAGTTCCAAAACGCTTGGCGAATTTTGTCGGGCGTTTTATATTTTAAGGCCACAGGTTGCCGCCCCTTATTATAGCTTTCGTTTTAAGCACTCAAATCCTCTCTTTTGATGAATTTTCCAGTTCTGCTTGGAAATAATGAATGCTATACAAGCAGTTGAAGCCGGAACATAAGAAAATTACTAGCACACAGCAGTTTAGCTCCACTTGCTTGTATCTGATCTTCAGCGTCTTTAAGAAAGTATCACTTAGAGGAATTTCGCCCTTCGCCCTTCTCTCTTACCATGAAGCTGATAATGCTCCCAACCTGATCGGCATAGACCTTTAGACACTGCATTTTTTACATCAGGATACATTTCTAAATACCAAGTATCATCAAAAACCTTGGTTATGTTTGATTCAGCTGAGGGGTGTTTAGAAAATTCTTGTAAATCATCATCTACGTTAGATAGATCAATCTTCTCTTCATCACAAAAAACTTGCGATACAGACTCAATTTCCTTTCTTATACTTTTCTGTAGCATTGTTGATCGACTTATATCTATGGTGGTGAAATGCTTAAGGAAAGTTTGCATTACGTGATCAACACCTGCATTCGTTATTTGTCGCAAGTCCTTATTATCATAATAATGACCTTCATTGCTTGGGGAAGTAATGATTTCATATGAAGGAAAATAGTAAACATGCGAGTTTTCCTTGCAAATAATGTCTGCAGCAACTCGCAAGCGTGACTTGGATAGGGTATTAGAAACTAATACATGTTCTGGTTCATAGGTGGCAATAAGTGGAACTGGAGACACTGTTATAATCACTTTACACTTTGGATTGATGCTATGCAGCAACTTAATAAATGCTTGCATATCCGCAACAACATCAGCCACTGTCAAATTAAGAAAGCGGCAAAGATCATCAGCTTCTGGATGCGCTACAACTCCAGGAGGTAGTGGATAAACAGCACCATCTGCAACTGACTCCCAACATTCCGTTAACCCTAATGTGAAGATAAATGTGTCTACTTTACTAAACATATTTCTTACAGCGGTTAAATGCTCTTGAGCAGAACGAATCACATCTTCCTGAGACGCGAAACCATCAGGTTCTAGTTCAGGTCTAAATGCGTCAACCCAACGACCATCAGGTCGGCGCCAAGCATACTTGTCAGCTACCCAGTCCCCTGAGGCTCTTTTAAGCAGTTGATACAACTGTCTTGCTGTATAGATATTCCCATACCTAGCCGAGTAAACTCCATACTGACGTTTTGCCGCTTCATAAGGCTGCATGCCTATAGGAGCAGGCTCAGCATCAACACACTGCATACCATGTTGTTTTAAGACACGAGAAATATGTTGAGCAAAACAACTACCAGCAGTTCCCACTAAATCACGAAGACCAATTTTAAAACTTCTGCTAGCCACAGGATCAAGTTCGGAAGCACTCACATTTGCTACTGAGCGACGCCAAAAGGATGAGTCCGGTAAATTCTTGTAGGGATTTCTCGACACAAGGTTTGATGCAATTTCTTCCAGCGATGAATTATTAGGAGTTTTTTCTAATACTTCCTTACAGTTTACTTTAGCAGACTGATGATTCATTGCACCCAAGCTGCAACCTATAGAAATCTCTACATTTTTAGAAAGTAAATCACGATATGAAGCTACGCGCTCGTGCGTTAAAAACTTTGGATCATGTTTTTCATATTCTGCATAACTAAGCCGAATCATCTTTTGAAAACCAAAATACTTGGGGACTTTCAATCTTTTAGCTACATGTTCACTTATCTTGAATAAGTCGCTTGCATGATGATGCAACCTGTCTGAAATGCCAGGATATACTGGCCATATAATATCAGACTTGAGTTCATCATTAAGATAATCCACAGCACTAACGTTCCGAGTAAGCTTTTTTAGTCCAGCCAACTCAAGCATTCTTCGAGCAATTGAATCCAATACAAAAAGTTTGGGATGATTAATGGAATACATGAAACACTCGTTTTTATTCCATTCCGAAAGCAAATCATCCATATGGAAACCGTAGGCCTTTGCTTTATCTAATAAGACATTACGACTAGTATCAAAATACTGTTCAAACCCAAGTTTTTGGTAAACAGTCGAGGAAAATAATTCAAATGTTTTCTCCTCAGACCAGCCTTCAAGGTAGCCATAAAGTGCTAAGGATGAGTTATAGTCGCCGAAGGGCTGAATCCTACGACCAGCTTCCCCAAGATAAATGATATCCGGATGGTAACCAGTAAATTCAATACTAGGGAGCCATATTACTTGCTTGCCGCTTGCTAACAGTGAAGGCTTTGTAAAAGGCTCAAAATCTTGACTCATGAAAGGCAAAGTAAAAATAAGATCCGCACTTTTAAAAAGCGAATCCCTTCTAACTCTATCCCAAGACTCATATTCAGGTATTGTTAGTTCAAGGATTTCTTCATCAGGCAGATATAAACGCAAACAAGCCGCAATCCCACGAACTTGGCAGTTACCCAGTATGACAATAAACAAACACCCTTCTCCTTAACATTTATCAAATCATGCAACTATCAAATTTAAATCTGGTACATTAAAAAAAATGATTTGACCTGTAATCCATTTGAAAAATTGTTTCTACCTTTTGCAATTCAAGGCAAGCATTGCTACCCATTTCGTCTTGCATATTGTTTACTCAGTAACGTGGCAGTTCAATCCCTTCAAACAAGGCTTCAACATCTTGACGAGAAGGCGCTTCCATTGCCTGCATCACCAAGTCTTGAGTCAAATGCGGCGCGAAAGACTGAATAAACTTGTACATGTAACCGCGAATAAAGGTATTGGAGCGAATACCGATCTTAGTTGTGCTATCGGCAAATAAATGTGAAGCATCCAAGGCCACCAAATCACTGTCAGCCTCTTGGTCATAAGCCATGGTCGCAACAATACCCACACCTAAACCTAAACGTACGTAGGTTTTAATGACATCTGAGTCCGCCGCAGTGAACACCACGTTCGGTTCAAGCTCTGCAGATTGGAAGGCATCATCTAGTTGTGAACGACCGGTAAAGCCGAATACGTAGGTAACAATTGGGTATTGAGCCAGCTCCTGCAGCGTCAACTTGCCGACTTTTGCTAGCGGATGTTCTTTTGGCACTACTACCGAACGGTTCCATGTGTAGCAAGGCAACATCACCAAGTTACCAAACATTTCCAGCGCTTCAGTGGCAATGGCAAAATCCACTACACCGTCATTCGCCATTTCAGCGATTTGCATCGGTGTACCTTGATGCATATGCAGTGTCACATCTGGGTAACCAGCGATAAAGTCATGGATGATCTTTGGCAATGCATAGCGGGCTTGAGTGTGAGTGGTAGCGATATCCAATGAGCCTTTGCGCTCATCACTAAACTCTTTAGCCACTTTTTTAATGTTTTGTGTCTGATTTAGGATTTCACCTGCTAATTCAATTATTTTTTCACCAGCAGGTGTAATGTGCGTTAAATGCTTACCACTACGAGCAAACACCTCGATTCCTAACTCATCTTCTAACAGGCGAATCTGCTTACTGACACCCGGCTGAGAAGTGTAAAGGCTTTGAGCAGTTGCCGAGACATTTAAGTCATGACGGGCAACTTCCCAGATGTATCTTAGCTGCTGTAACTTCATGGGCCGGTTATCCTTATTCTAAAAAGAGTTAAAAACATAAAAAAATATTACTTTATAGAATAGTAAAAAAGCTCTATGGTTGCCAACATTAATCTCATAAAGATGAAAAACAATGGATTTTATTTGGTACATCATGGCCGGCTTAGGTGTTGGCCTGGCAGTAGGTATTACGGGTGTTGGCGGCGGCTCATTAATGACGCCCCTACTATTAATGTTTGGTTTTCCTGCGCACATCGCAATCGGAACAGACTTACTTTATGCAGGCATTGCCAAAAGCACTGGCGTTGCCATGCATGCCAAACGTGGCAATGTTAACTGGCGAATTATGGGAGCTATGGCTGCCGGAAGTATTCCTGCCTCGTTTGCAACGGTCTGGGCATTGTCAAATTTTGAGCATCCTGAACACTATCAAAGCCTACTAACTGGCACGCTTGGATTGATGCTGATTGTTACCGCTGTGGTGATCATCTTCCGTAAAAGTTTGCATGGTTTATTAAAGCCAAACTTGTCAGAGAAACAAGGCAGAATGGCCATCTTTCTCTGCGGCTTGGTCTTAGGCGTATTTGTAACCCTAACCTCTGTTGGCGCAGGTGCACTGGGTACCGCCATGATGATGTTGCTGTTCCCTGCGATGCAGGCCAGAAACGTCGTAGGTACCGACCTTGCGCATGCCGTCCCTTTAACCTTAGTCGCAGGTATCGGCCACGTCTTTCTAGGTAACGTTGATTACAATCTACTGGCAGGCCTGTTAATTGGCTCTATTCCAGCAATTTATGTGGGTACTAAGATTGCCTCCTTCGTACCCAACAAGGTCTTACAACCTGTTTTAGCGACTGCGTTAGCAAGCTTTGGTGTGAAATATTTGTTCTTCTAGAGCCGCAAGTTTCCGCTTTACTAATGAAGGCACTCACTCTGAGTGCCTTTTTTATTTCTACCGTTCACATCAAAGCATTTTTTTAGCATTTTTCTTTCTAAAGCCTCTTCAAACTTTTAGAAAAACCCTGTACTGTTGCTCTCACATAAAAAAACAAGCAACCACATTGCACAAAAAGTTATATTAGGAATTTAGAGAGATGAGTGATTCACGTTTAGAGGACTTAAATATTGCCTCCTTCAGTTCTTTGGTAACCCCTCAAGAACTAAAACAAGAACTTCCTTTGAACAACGAGATTCGTGAGCAGATTGCACGCTCACGCGATGTGATCAAAAACATCATGGACGGTAAAGACCACCGTTTAGCGATCGTTATTGGTCCTTGTTCAATTCATGATCCAGAAGCCGCTTTGGACTACGCACGTCGTCTAAAAGCTCTGTCTGAAAAAGTGAGCGACTCTCTATACATTGTGATGCGTGCCTACTTTGAAAAACCACGTACAACGGTTGGTTGGAAAGGTCTGATCAACGATCCAAATCTAGATGGCACTTTTGATATCAACAAAGGCATGCGTATTGCTCGTAAGCTATTGGTTGATCTATCTGAACTAGGTCTACCGCTAGCGACCGAAGCATTGGATCCGATTTCACCACAATACTACCAAGACCTCATTAGCTGGTCGGCGATCGGTGCTCGTACAACAGAATCACAAACTCACCGTGAAATGGCATCTGGACTTTCTGGCCCAGTAGGCTTCAAAAACGGTACTGATGGATCTATGACGGTTGCGGTTAACGCAATGCAGTCTGTATCGCACCCACACTCTTTCCTAGGCATTAACGAAGGCGGTCAAGTCACCATCGTTAACACCAAAGGTAACGAGTATGGTCACCTAGTATTGCGCGGCGGCAACGGTCTTCCAAACTACAGTGCGGAACATGTAGCAGCAAGTGAAGCAGAACTGACCAAAGCCGGTCTTAAGCACAACATCATGGTGGACTGCTCGCACGAGAACTCGGCTAAGAAACCTGAGCGTCAACCAGAAGTGGCTTTGGATGCAACACGCCAAATCCTTGATGGCAACAACTCGATCATGGGTCTAATGATTGAAAGTAACATCGGCTGGGGCAACCAAAAAGTTCCTGCAAACATTGCAGACCTGCAATACGGCGTTTCCATCACGGATGCGTGTATTGATTGGGAAACCACTGAGAAGACACTGCTAGAAATGGCAGAAACGCTAAAAGACGTACTTCCAAAACGCCCTCGCTCTTAATACAAAATCGTTAGAAATAAAAATGGAGCCTATTGGCTCCATTTTTTATATGTCATTTTTGCTCAATGCAAAATTACATAAAGGCGTTATCTGTCACCGTGTGGTCAGTGGCATCTTTCACCGCTGTTAGGCCAGGAACCTTCTCAACTAGCGTTTTCTCAACACCTTCTTTCAGAGTTAGGTCGACCGCACTACAACCTTGGCAGCCACCACCGAATTGCAATACCGCAACACCGCCTTCAAGTACTTCCACCAACTTCACTTCACCACCGTGAGCAGCAAGACCTGGGTTGATATCAGAGTACAGTACGTAGTTGATTTGATCTTCAATTGGACTATCAGCGCTCACTTTTGGCATTTTAGCGTTCGGCGCTTTGATCGTTAGCTGACCACCCATTTTTTCCGTCGCGTAATCAACAAACGCTTCATCAAGGAATGGAACAGAGTTCGCTTCCATGTAAACACGTAGCTTTGGAAGGTCTAATACTTCGTCCGTTAACACAACTTCTTCTGGACGACAGTACGCCAGACATGTTTCTGCGTACGGTGTACCAGGTTGTTGAATAAAGATACGCACGGCCATGCCTTCAACACCTTGCTTATCTAGCAAGCCAGACAAATATTCTTGCGCACTATCTGTAATCGTAATGTTCATACTCACCCTTAATAAAACGTGTGATGTGTCTATTTGGGTATGTTACCGCACTCTCACCGCAAAACAGAAGACCTAGTAAAAAACTAAGGTATTTTTTCGTATTTGAAATTTTCTGATGAAATTGGTTAGTCGATTTATTTTTAAAGATATAGATAAATATTCATTTTAGGAATAAAGGAATTTTGGTAGATTTAGTCTACCTAAGAATTTATACAACAACGGTTCAGTCTTTTATGTATCAATACGACGCAATTGACCAGCAGCTAGTGGAAGAGCGTGTTGCGCAATTTCGCGACCAAACTCGCCGCTACCTGAATAAAGAGCTTAAAGAAGAAGAGTTTCTTCCTTTACGCTTACAAAATGGCCTATACATCCAGCGCTACGCTCCAATGCTACGTGTTGCGATCCCTTACGGCATGGTTTCAAGCACGCAACTACGTACGCTTGCTGACATCAGCCGCCGTTACGACCGCGGCTACGGCCACTTTAGTACGCGCCAAAACCTTCAGTTGAACTGGCCTAAGCTTGAGGATGTGCCAGACATCCTAGCTGAGCTAGCTGAAGTACAAATGCACGCGGTACAAACCAGTGGTAACTGTATCCGTAACACGACAACTGACCAGTACTCTGGTGTGATCTCTGACGAAGTTGCAGATCCACGCCCATACTGTGAGTTGATCCGTCAGTGGTCTACTTTCCACCCAGAATTCGCGTTCCTACCACGCAAATTCAAAATCGCCGTGTGTGCAACAGAGTCTGCGGACCGCGCTGCCACACAAGTACACGACATCGGTCTTCACCTGAAGAAAAACGATGCCGGTGAAATCGGCTTTAAAGTCATCGTTGGTGGCGGTCTAGGTCGTACACCGATGGTGGGTGAAACCATTTCTGAATTTATTCCTCGCGCTGACCTACTAACGTACCTAGACGCCATCATCCGCGTTTACAACCAACAAGGTCGTCGTGATAACAAGTACAAAGCACGTATCAAGATCCTAGTAAAAGCACTAGGTATCGATGAGTTCCGTAAGCGTGTTGACGCTGAATGGGAACACCTACGTGGTACGGAAAGCACTGTTCCAATGAGTGAATTCGATCGTCTAGCAAGCTTCTTCACTGAGCCTGCATACGAAGCACTTGAAGATCAGCCTGCTGTATTGACAGCCAAAATTGCTGAAAGCAATGGTTTCGCACGTTGGTACGAGCGCAACACGTTCGAGCATAAGAAACCAGGCTACCGTATTGTGACGCTATCGCTTAAGAAACCAGGTCAAGCGCCAGGTGATGCGACGGCAGATCAAATGGAAAAAGCCGCTAACCTTGCTGACCAATACAGCTTCGGCGAACTACGTGTGAGCCACGAGCAGAACTTGGTACTGGCAGATGTTCGTCAGGATCAATTGATCGAACTTTGGGAAGCCGCTAAAGAAAACGGTTTTGCTACCCCTACTCTAGGTCTACTGACAGACATGATCTGTTGTCCTGGTGGTGACTACTGTGGTCTTGCAAACGCGAAATCGATTCCGATCGCTGAGCAAATCCAAGAGTCATTCGACAACCTAGATTTCCTATACGACATCGGTGAAGTTGACCTAAACATTTCTGGCTGTATGAACGCATGTGGTCACCACCACGTGGGTAACATCGGTATCCTAGGTGTTGATAAGAAAGGCGAAGAGTTCTACCAAGTATCACTTGGTGGTGCGTCTGGTCACGATGCGTCAATCGGTAAGATCCTTGGCCCATCTTTCGCACAAGAGCAAATTGCTGACGTGATCCAGAAGATCATCGGCGTGTACATTTCTGCTCGTACTGACGAAGAACGCTTTATTGATACATTCCGCCGTATTGGAATGGCACCGTTTAAAGAGGCCGCATATGCCAAAGCTAATTAAGAACGGCGAAATCGTCGAAAACACTTACGTATGGCAACAAGACGCTGAAGCGACAGCGACTGAAAATGCTATCGTGCCAATGCAGAAGTGGTTAGACAACCAAGACAGCATCGGCAAAGTTGCTGGTATCTGGATCGATGCAGGCGAAGGCGTTGAGCCGCTAGCGGGCGTTGACCTGAGCCAATTCGATATCATCGGTGTGAACTTTCCAACGTTTATGGATGGCCGTGGTTTCAGCTACGCTCGCCTACTACGTGAACGCTTGAACTACCAAGGTGAAGTTCGTGCACTAGGCGGCTTCATGGCTGACCAACAAGGCTACCTGATCCGTTGTGGCTTCAACAGCTTTGAGTTTGCAGCAGACGTTAACCTTGATATCGCCCTAACACTGAACAAACCATTCAGCGTTGCTTACCAAGGTGATGTGGCAGACCCACGCCCAATCTTCCTACGCCGCGGTTAATCCGAGCGTCAGCAAGAATCAAAAAAGCCGAGCTTCAAGCTCGGCTTTTTTTTGGGCTTGTACGACCCGATTCCATCAGGAGATGGCTCGTACGGAAGCGCCTGAAAGGCGATTAATCGCCCTTCATATGCTCACTGTTGACCACATGGTAAATCGGGTACAACACATCCGCACCGAGAATCTTAGAACGCTCAGGCGACCAGCCTACCACTTCATCAGGTAAGTTCTGATTGTCCTTAAATGGCATTTCCAGTGTAAGCGATAGGCAACGGTAGGTATTTCCTACCCACTTCGAGGCCAGCGTAAGGGTCTCTTCACCGTAACGCACTTTCTCATAGCCAATTTCGTTCTGAAAATCAGGGCTCACTGCGGTAAAGATTTCTTCAAAGATCGCTTCCATATCTGCCATGCGCTGATCGAAGTTCGGCACCCCTTCACAACCATCAACGAAGTTTACCGGCAAGGTTTCATCGCCATGGATATCGAGGAACAGGTCGACACCAGTTTCAGACATTTTCTTCTGCACCGCCAACACTTCAGGACTACGGTCCTGCGTCGCACGCTTCCATTCACGGTTAAGGTTCACCCCTTTGCTATTGACACGCAGGTTACCGTGCACGCCACCATCAGGATTCATGTTTGGCACTATGTAAAATCGACATTGCTCTAGTAGCGCACGCGCCACCGGATGGGACTCATCGAACAGACGCTCAAGTAAACCTTCCATAAACCATTCGGCCATGGTTTCCCCTGGATGCTGACGCGCAATGATCCAGATATTCTTAGCTAGACCTTGGGTTTTACTTATTTCCAACATGGTGATATCACGACCTTCCGCAGTTTCACCAATATGATGGGTAATACAGTCCTCATTGCTCGCAGACCAAGCCAGCATATCCAGATGACGTTCGTAGCTGTAGGGCGCAAAGTAAGCATAGTAAACACTGTCTTGCTCTGGCGTATGAGTTACGACCAACACACCATCGACGTATTCCGTTGGTACACGGAACCAATGCTCACGATCATAAGAGGCCACCGCTTGGTAGCCCTCCCAACCTTCAGCAAAAGCCGCATCGGCTGCGTTTTCAAAACGGATGACACACTGCTCGCCCATACCGCCTTGTAAACGGAAATAGAACCATTGGAAGAAATCAGAGTTTGTATCTTTAGGTATATTTACTCTAATATTGTCCGGCTCTGTGGCGTCGATCACTTCGATATTACCGCCATCAAAGAAACTGCTGATTTTGAGTCGGCTAGTCATTCACTCTTCCTTAACGCTAGGCTGTTAAATTTCATTATGGCAAGTTTACCCATATTCATTAGCGCTGTCGCTAACTCTACGGACGAACCGCACTTTCCGCTGCTATTTACTTGGTCCACACACGACGGTCAGGTCAAAGAAGTCTTGGTAACGCCAGACGACGACTGGCTACACGAGCACTCGATTGAGCCCAATCTACAAAATCTAGACGAGCAACAACTTTACGAATTTGGCTACGAAGCTCAGGACATTCTTAATGAATGGGCTGCTGAGCTTGATACGGATACCTTTTACGCAGTCGATGCAGAAACCGTAGAAACACTAGTAGAAGCATTATACGACACCAAAGGGCTAGATCCTGCCTTTGAAGTGCTTTCCATCGAGCAATGGTTCAGTGAGCGTGACATCAACCTGCATCGCGCCCGTGAAGAACAAGGCGACAGCACGCCTCTACACCTATTAAGCCCCGATGAGCAAATTATGAGCCTGCTGCAGTTGGCAGCCACTCACGACCTACTCGATCTCAGTGATTTAGAAACAGAATAGTTTCAAAAGTCACCTTAAATATCGAACATAAACGGGGCGCTATAGCGCCTCGTTTCATATGCCTCTAAATTGATTGTCATAGCCAACTAGTACGACCCGACTCCGTTCGGGGACGCGATGCTTTAATCGCGGGATACAACCCGCTCGTACGACCGATTCGATCGGGGGAAGCTGAACTTAAATCGCCATCAGGAGATGGCTCGTACAAACAAATTTCGATCAGGAACAGTCATTTTCATCACTTTGGAATTCACTATGAAAGATATTCTGCCAGACCTATGCGATCTCTATCCTAATCATGTCCAAGTTGCTGACCCCATTTTTCAAGATTTTGGCGGCCGTGATCACTTTCATGGCGAAGTCGTCACTGTCTACTGTTTTGAAGACAATAGCCGTGTACGAGAATTAGTACAGACACCGGGTAAAGGCAAGGTTCTAGTCGTCGACGGTGGCGGCAGCAGACGTCGCGCTCTGCTTGGCGACATGCTAGCCGAAAAAGCCGCTGAAAATGGCTGGGAAGGCGTCATCATTCACGGTGCCGTACGTGATGTTGCCGCACAAGCAAAAGTCAATCTTGGTTTGAAGGCTCTGTGCGCCTACCCAATGCCAACAGAAAAGAAGGGGCTTGGCGAAATCGGCAAAACCCTTCATTTTGCAGGAATCACCATTGAGAATGGCGATCATATTTACTGCGACTGCAATGGCATTCTCGTCGCTAAACAGCCGCTCGCACTACCCTGATCACTACCGCACTTAATCCACTAAGTAATAGGTCACAGTAGAGACAACTCGTATATTTTTAATATGCGGGTTGTTTTGATCTCGATCCGAGATAGAAAATTGACCTTGCGAAGCCTGCTTAATTTTACCTAAGCGGCTATTCGAGTCGGCCGCAAATTTCTCAGCCACTTCTCGCGCATTCTGGGTCGCCTGCTCAACCATTTTCGGTTTGATCGTATTAAGATCTGTATAGAGATACTCTGTACGCGCTTGATACATATCGCCCGATAACACAACGCCCTGCTTACCTAGATCCGAGAGCCTAGTTTGCGCCTCTCTAACGGTATCAATTTGTCCGCTGTAGACCGTCACTCTTTGATTGGCATTGAAACGAAACTCAACCGGTCCATTGCCACCGTATTGCTGCGCTAACTTATCGACAATGGCTGGAGGACTGATGGTGACTTCGTCTTCTTGAATACCATTTTTTGTTAGAAAAGCTGTTATCTTTTGCGTATTGCTATCAGCGTCAGCGTATAGCTGCTCTAGATCATTGGACGCAACAGTAAACTGAATCGGCCAAATGGCCACATTGGCCGTCACTTCTTGCTCAGCAAGCCCCTTTACCGTCACATTACGCTCATAGGCTTTGAGTTCATTAGCGGTCGTATTTGCCATCCAGCTCATGCCTAGCAGGCCAGCTAAAATACATCCCCCTAAAATGGTCGCCGCTCCGGTCACATTATGCATCGTGCTTACTCCTAAACATCCGTTTTAAAACACCAATAAAAAAGGGAAAGCGCCTTGCTTTCCCTTTTGGGTTCACTCTGGGTGAATAAGTTCTGCTTAACAGCAGACTTAATTTAAAGATAGACCAAGTGGTAAGGTTTCGCCAACCAGTTTTGATAGCTCAATATCACTAAATTCGGCGCTTTCGGACTCTAAACGCTGTAGCCACTGGGCTGGGCATTTGTCCTTCTTCAGCTTGTCGACAACCTTTTTACGTAACCCTTTCAATTCCTTGCTATCTTCGTCTTTACCAAGCTGCACCATCAGCACGGCAGCAAGACCTGCTTGCTTACGTTTCTTCCAATCTTCTTTAAGACTTTCTTGCACCAGTTTGATC
This sequence comes from Marinomonas sp. HM11-D, assembly GCF_057626615.1. Taxonomy (NCBI): domain Bacteria; kingdom Pseudomonadati; phylum Pseudomonadota; class Gammaproteobacteria; order Oceanospirillales; family Oceanospirillaceae; genus Marinomonas; species Marinomonas sp. HM11-D. The sequence continues at coordinate 113,120 of NZ_JBMMKT010000004.1, forward strand.
GCTATGGACTCGTCTAGCTTATTCTGCTCTTCATCTAATAACAGACGGCGAGAGGCCAAACGTCCCACTGACCACCAAGCGGTATCTGGTTCAGAAGACTTTTGCAAACGCTTTGACAGCCAATCAATAGTTTCCAACTTACGCTGTTTCGGTAATCGCTCTAAAGCCCCTACCATACGAATCATGTCATCGCTGGATTTGGTGGTAAGTTCCTTTTGTTTCTCGCGAGAACGCTGACCAGCGGGAGAGTAATATTGCGCAAATTGCTTATACATATTCTCTTGCATGGTTTCAGATAAACCGCCCGCAATACGGCGATACAGAGTCCAATGCTGGCCCCAAACCGGCGCCTGATCGTGCTTTGGCCCTTGCTTAGTGGCATTCATGGTTTGCTCGACACGGGCTTCGTCACCCAAAGCACCAAAGCCTGGACGTAAACAGAAACCAATCAATTGCAGCCATTGGCGCTCATGTTGCGCAGATTTAGTACGACCACCTTTTACCGCTAAGAGCTTGTCAGCTAAGCGACGAGACGTAGCCAGATTCCATTCTTCACGATCGCCAAGCAAACGATCCAAATCCTGCTTTAAGGATTTCACTAAGTCAGGATATTCTTTCTGACCAGCGGCTGAGAAACATTTCACCAAGTGCTCTTCCGCCTGCCCCATATTGCTATGTAGAGGACCATCTTGATCCGTAGAAGACTGCTCTTGCGTGGCTTTAGCTACACCGAAATGCAGTGTCCATTGATCATTTAAAGTCTCTGCACGAAGCTCGACTTTTAGAATGCCCACTTCAGTCATGGTCGCACTCAGTACAACCTCAACCGTATCACTGACAGAGTTGCCATCTAATTCGGTCACTAGATTAGAAACAAAGTGTAAACCTGCATCAGACGCTTTAAGTTCACCCACCTCACAGTTTAAATGGTCATCGCAGCGATATAGTGGAAATTGAACCTGCTCACCCATTTTCACTTTAAAGGTTTGCGACAGCTTAACCTGCTCTTCTTTTGGTGTACCTTTTGGCAACAACCCAAGGAACTGTCCGTCCGCTAATTTCAGCAGAAGACTGTGTGCCACACCACTTTCAATACGCTCAGACTCACCCGCCAATGAACGCAAATACTGAGCCGCACCTTTGGCCACGGCATCGTTTGGCTCAGAAGAATCACAAACGATGATTGGCTTGTCTGACCAGTTATTTAACTGATCTAACACACGGCCTTTTAAGAGATCACTATTAAACAAACCACCGTTAAACAACACCACATCAGGCATGCTTGAACCAGTAGCCGCTTGAATATCCGCTGTGTGAGAACGTAAAAATGCGGCTAAATGGCGGGTAAAGGCGGCATCATGCTCGTAAGGTAGACCTAAGGTATGAACGGCGTAATCGCTCTTTTGTACCGCGGCATCAAATGACTCAATTGGTAAAAAGCCAGTTTCCACCTGCTCTACTAATTGCGAGCGCTCAACCGTGAATTTCTGCGAACCACCAATCAAACGACTGCCACCACCCAACACCGTTAAAGTCACGGATTCAGGAGCATCTTGCCCTAAAAGTGACTCTTTGGCTTTGCGCGTTTGCTGAACTAATGCGGCTAAACGTGATGCGCTTAGGGCTGAAATCTGACGTGGATCGAGCTGATAGGCTAACGCTTGATCTAGGTTATCACCACCCAGCAACAGATGATCACCCACTGCCACACGCTTAAGGCTGGTTTTACCTTGGTTTGTGGTATCGATACGTACCAAACTAAAGTCTGTGGTACCGCCACCAATATCGACCACTAAGAGCATCTTGCCTTGGGCAAGCACATCAAGATTATCTTGGTTACGAATAAAGTGGTAACAGGCAGCCTGCGGTTCCTCTAAGAGATAGAGCTCACCAAAGCCCGCTTGTTGTGCTGCTTCCAGAGTCAGCGCACGCGCTTCTTCGTCAAACGAAGCCGGTAATGTTAGGGCAACGTCTTGCTGTTCAATCGGGGCCGTTGCAAAGGCATGATTCCAGGCTGCACGAATATGCGCCAAGATAAAAGCACTGGCTTGTAAGGGGCTGATTTTACGCGCTGCTTCACTGCCCCAAGGCAAAATAGATTCACGTCGATCCACTTGACGATGGCTAAGCCAGCTCTTAGCACTTTGCACCAATTGCCCGGAGCGACGTTGACCAAGCTCTAGAGCACCATGGCCCACGATTAAATCGGTTGCTTGACCACGCCAAGGCAAGACTGGCTCGATTTTACCGAGCTCGTCCTTTGCTAATAGGTAAATTGCACTCGGTAAACGAGTCGATGGGCGCACTGTCCCATCAGCCATAAACTGAGGTATTTCCAGTAATTTGGGCTCTGTCTCGCCCGCCGCAAGGTAAGACACCACACAGTTAGTGGTGCCTAAATCAATACCAATACGATATCGAGCGTTTGACATTAAGACTCCCTAACTTGGAATTCGATGGTCCATACCAAATCAGATTTTACATCGTGAGCTTGAAGCAATAGCAAGCCTAGCTCTGTGACACGTGCAGATAGACAAATGCGCACCATTTCACCTTCTTGGTAATGGCCAGCGTCTAACGCAATCGATAACGGGCTAAGCTCAATCAAAGCTGGTACAGAGAAGGAAGGAATCACCTTACCTAAGGTATCAACGTCAGCCCCTTTCGATTGGAAGAAACGGAACGTCACTGTCTCGCCCACCACAAGAGAAAACTCATTTGGCAGCATCTGCTCGTCTGAGCCTTCTTCTAGGCCAAACGGTGCGACACACAATGCATCCACTGGCGGAGCCATACCTGGAATCGCTGGCATTGGACTTGCGACACCAATGTAGTAGTTCGCAGCAAGGCCGCTCTTAACTTTAACACCGCCTTCCTGCTGTACTTTCTCATAGAAAGCCGCACCTTTGGCTACCGCATAGTCCAGATGCGCAGGCGTTAGCATGGTAAGTTCAGTGTGCTCGCCCAGCATTTCTTGCAGGCGTTGTTCTAGCAGATCACGGATCGGCTTCGCGTTGAACACACCACCGTTTAGCAGCACCTTGTTTGGCACCACTTCCACCGTCGCAAGGAACTCAGAAATATGACGCGTGATCGCGGGATCGGCTTCGTAATCTAGGTTAATCGCAGCAAAACCAGAGCGTTGCGCTGTTTGAGCGCGTTCACCCAAATTTACTGCAGGGAAGAAGCCCGCTAGCAATTGCTGCTGCACATCGGCTTGCGTCAGGGTTGCCTTGATACTGTTATTGAATAGGCTACGACCACGGCTCGGCACCACCACAGTAGCATCGGCCAGGTCTTGATTACCCAACAAACGTTCTTTTGCTTCTCGGCAAGCTTGTGTCAGACCCGTAATTTGCCAAGGCTCTAGTTGTGTCCCTTGCTGCGCTAGTTGACCAGCTAAGTGGTAGGTCAAGGTCATGTCCATGTTGTCACCACCCAGAAGGATGTGACGACCTACGGCAACACGTTCAAGGCCTAGACTACCGTCTTGGTCTACCGCTTGGATCAAGGATAAGTCAGTGGTACCGCCACCCACGTCAACCACTAGAATATGATCATCAACGTTTAGGGAATCGGTCCACTTAGGTTGATCGGCTAACCATGCATAAAAAGCCGCTAATGGCTCTTCAATAAGACGCGCACGAAGGCCAGCTTTGTTGGCAGCATTTTCTGTGATCGCACGAGCAGCAGGATCAAAAGATGCAGGCACGGTAATCACTACCTGCTGATTCGCCATGGGCGCATCGGGGAACCTATGGTTCCAAGCGTTTACTAAATGCTCGATATACCATTCCGTCACTTGTGCAGGAGAGACTTTTTGTACTTCTTCCAGTGCATCGACAGGTAGTACTTGTTCGTCCGCATTGACACGTGTGTGACACAACCAGCTTTTCGCGCTCTGCGCCATACGGCCTTGGGACTTACCGCCCAGCTCACGCGCTAGCGCACCGACGATCACATCGACTTTACCCCAAGGTAGCTGACGATCACTTTCCAGAAACTCTGTCGCATGGGGGAAATACGCAAACGATGGCAGCAAAGTTAATTCTTCCACTCGTCCCGCCGCCGTTAGTTGTGGAATCAATAACTGTTGCAGACTCGCGTCTTCGCCCTGCTCTGCGTAAAACACTGCTGAGTGAGTGGTACCCAAATCGATACCGATAAAATACTGTGCCACTTAAACCTCTACTTCCGCAGGTGCCAAGATATGTAGGCTGTCTGTGTTAGAAACTTTTGGTAGGTTGGTTGCCGTTACTTGCCAACCTGGGTGAATCAAGGTACCTGCGTATGGGCCTTCGCCCTGTACGCGACCTTCAAGCTTGATGGCTTTTGGATCGTAATCAGCAGCCACTTCAACACGGCTGTTTTCTGGCGCACCATTTACCACATCAACGGTAAAGTACTGGCTTACAACCTTAGAACAACCGGCGTGAATTTGACGTGCTGCTGCGCCCACATCCGCATCGCTGTAACCATCAATGCTTTCTTTGACGAAGTCGATAAAGCGCGCTTCTTGCTGCAGTAGTTGCAACAATTGCAAAGCACCGTCTTCACTGACGGTATCCAGCTTAGGGGCTTGAACTTCAACCTCTTTCACCACTTCAACCGTTTTAGTGATGACTTCTGGTTCCACTTCAGAGGCAAACTTTTGGCCTTCACTCACCGCTGAACAGCGTGCGGCGTATTGGCCATTGCCCATGTATTTGAAAAACTGGCCGAACGCGCCAAAAAAGCGCGATACGAAGCCGATAGATTTGATTTCATCAGACATAGTGTTTATCCATTCTGCATTTCTTCGAGCTCGACCCAACGTTCCATCGCATTCTCGAGCGCTTGTTCTGTTTCGGCAATTTTGGCTAAGGTCGCTTGAACCTTTTCTTGATCACCGGTGTAGAAATCCGCTGCAGCGGTAGTGTTGCTCAGTTCTTCAAGTTGCTCTTCTAACTTAGCAATGAGATCTGGCATACCATCAAACTCGCGCTGCAGTTTGTAGCTTAATTTACTCTTCACCTTAGCGGGTTCAGCAGCCTTAACCGGTACGTCGGCTTTCTTTTCAGCCTTTTTATCGGCTTTTTGAGGCTTTTCCACTTCGGCTGTCGATTCATCTGGGAATTTACCCCCTTGACGAATCCAATCTTCGTAACCACCAACGTACTCTTGTACTTTACCCTCACCTTCAAAGGCGATGGTGCTGGTCACTACATTGTCCAAGAAGGCACGGTCGTGGCTCACCAACAACATGGTACCGTCGTAGTTCATCAGTAGCTCTTCTAGCAGCTCTAAGGTTTCTACGTCTAGGTCGTTGGTTGGTTCGTCCAATACCAAAAGGTTAGCCGACTTGGTGAATAATTTTGCTAGCAAAACACGATTACGCTCACCACCCGATAAGGCTTTTACTGGTGTGCGAGCACGCTCAGGCGGGAATAAGAAATCCTGTAGATAGCCGATGATATGGCGGTTTTGGCCGTTGATTTCGATGGTATCTTTACCTTCACCAACGTTATCCGCCACAGTTTTCTCAGGATCTAACTGATCACGCAACTGATCAAAGTAAGCGATTTCAAGTTTAGTACCTTGACGAACCGTACCTTGGTTTGGCGTTAATTGACCTAATAGAATTTTTAAGAAAGTACTCTTACCGCAACCGTTTGGACCGATCAGACCAATACGATCGCCGCGGCCGACCACCAAATCCATGGGTTGAAGAATGACTTTGTCGCCAAACGAATGGGCCACCTGAGTGAATTCCGCCACCAACTTGCCAGACTTTTCTTTGCTGTCCAGCGTCATCTTAGCGGTGCCTTGACGATTGATGCGTTCTTTGCGCTCTTCACGTAGAGCTTTTAAGGCACGAACTCGACCTTCGTTACGGGTACGGCGGGCCTTGATGCCTTGGCGAATCCAAGCTTCTTCTTCTGCCAATTTTTTATCAAACAATGCATTGGCACGCTCTTCTTCTTCCAATAACTTTTCTTTGAAATCAAGGAACGCAGACAGGGAGCCTGAGAATGACAACATGTTGCCACGGTCAAGCTCGATAATACGATTGGCTAGATTTTCTAGGAAACGACGGTCGTGGGTAATAAAGAGAATCAAACCGCGGAATTGCTTAAGCTGACTTTCCATCCACTCGATGGTTGGCACGTCCAAATGGTTGGTCGGCTCGTCCAGCAGTAATACGTCAGGATTCGACAGCAATGCCTGAGCCAAAATCACACGACGACGCCAGCCTCCGGACAACTCTGACATTAGCTTGTCAGCAGGCAGAGCCAAGCGTTGAATCATGTGATTCACTCGTTGTTCAAGGTCCCAACCTTGACGCTTATCCAATTCGTTTTGAATACGAGCCAACTCATCGTGATGGGCTTCATCAAAATCTGCCAGCAATTCGTTGTAGCGTTGCATTAACTGATGGATATCACCACCGCCTTCGCTCACCACTTCACGAACGGTTTTGTTGTTCGCTTCTGGAAGTTCCTGTGGCAATTGCGCCACACGCATACCGCCTTCGACGCGAATCACGCCTTCATCGGGAATGACTTCGCCTGCGATGATTTTTAAAAAGGTAGACTTGCCTGCGCCATTGCGACCGATGATGGCAACACGCTCTCCGGCTTCGGCTGAGAAGCTGACGTTACTCAGCAACGGATGATGGCCAAACGCCACGCTCACTTGGTCGAGTGTTAATAAACTCATAGTATTCCGTAAAAACAGGGTCAATTTGATGGCGCCATGTTACCACTGTTCAAGTGTAAAAATTAACAATAGCGGTATTTTTACGTTGATTTTTAATAAATTTCCTTCGAAACAAGCACCAATTTAGGCGCTTTCAATTGACCTATTCTTGCAAAGGTATCAATTTAGTGCATAAACGAGTGTTCGTCTTACGGATGAGGTGCTTATAATTTACACAAAATCGCCTCACAGCCTGACTGCTATGGAGTAAAACATGGAACTAAGTAACAAGCTCGGCCCCATCATTGCGATTAGCATGGGAGTACTAGCGACGGTTTGGTTATTAAGCGGTGAACAAGGCATAGTTAAAGCTCCTAACGACCAAGCTACTTCCGAAGCAGCGCCTATTGAAGAATCTAATTCAGCCTCTAAATCTCTGTTTAAAGTGAGTGCCCAACAACAGCAGTCACAATGGGTCTCGCAAACGCTGCGCCTTAGCGGTTCTACCATCGCCAACAATACCTTAACCATTAGCAACCAATGGGCTGGGCGCGTGACCGACGTTTTGGTCAGTAAAGGGGATATCGTAAAAGCCAACCAGCCCCTGATTAAGATTGATGACCGTAGTTTGCAAGCCAACATTCTCCAAGCAAGGACCTTGGTAAAACAACGCACTCTGGAATTAGAAGGTGTGCAGCGCCTGACGGATCAAAAGCTTTCCTCTAAGGTAAGCGTCGCTTCAGCTGAGGCAGCTTTGGCAGATGCTCAAGCCAAGCTTGCTGAGCTAGAAGTGGATCTTGAAAATAGCCAAGTTAAAGCGCCCTTTACAGGCGTTGTAAATGAATTTTCCATCAAAGCAAATCAATGGCTAAGTGTCGGCGAACACGTGACTACCCTAGTCGATACCACACCGATGAAAGTCTCGGTACAACTGCCACAAAATTATTTACGCAGTGTACGGTTAGGCTCGAGCGTTGACGTTACGATTCAGGGACTAGAGCTACAAGGCCAGATCAGCTACATCAGTCGCGTCGCGGACAACCAAACCCGCTCTATCCCACTGGAAATCACCCTTACTGACACCCTTGAGACAGTACCAAGTGACATTAGTGCTGAAGTCTTACTGCATTTAGAGAAAGTCAAAGCCCACCCAGTCTCTCCCGCGCTACTGAGTATCAACGACAGTGGACAAATGGCAATTAAGACCCTTAATCACAATATCGTCGAACAACAGCCAATCACCATTATTCGCTCTGAACAAGACAAGGTCTGGATTACGGGTTTAGACGACAGTGCCACCATCATTAACGCTGGGCAAGGCTTTGTAAAAGTAGGTGATCAGGTGGATGCAGAGATCAGCCACGGAGAACAACCATGAGAACAGTGATCGACGCAGCGCTCACCCGATCACGCACGGTTCTGCTGCTGTTTGCCTTAATCATTATCTCGGGCACGGTGTCCTATATAGAGATCCCCAAAGAAAGTGCCCCCGATATCACTATTCCCATGGCCTATGTATCGGTCACTTTAGAAGGCATTTCACCTGAAGATGCAGACAGTCTCTTGGTACACCCGCTTGAGCAAGAACTTAGGGGCGTCGAAGGATTGAAAGAAATTCGTTCCACGGCCTCAGAAGGTCACGCGTCGATTATATTAGAGTTTCAATCAGGTACAGATATTGACCAAGCCATTATCGACACCAAAGATAAGGTTGATCGCGCGAAAAGCGAGTTAACAAGCGATGCTGACGAACCCACTGTTACTGAAATCAACCTCTCTACCTTTCCTGTCATTCGTATCAACCTGTTTGGCGACGTGGATTTCGCCACCCTAAGCCAAGTTGCTAATCGCCTACAGGATGATATCGAAGCCGTTGAAGGGGTACTGGAAGCGAAAATTAATGGCGATCGCGAACAGCAAGCCGAAATCATCATCGACCAACAGAAACTGGACAGTTACGGTTTAAATCTCAGTGAAGTAGCGGGACTTTTGTCAAACAACAATCGCCTCGTGGCCGCCGGTAATTTGGACGCTGGCGCAGGCCGTTTCCCGATTAAGGTGCCTGGCTTATTAAAGACCGAGCAAGACATCATGGAATTGCCGGTTAAAATTTCTGACCAGCAAGTGGTGCGCGTACAAGACATTGCGACGGGACAACTTACCTTTGAAGATCCTAACAGCTTTGCCCGCGCCAATGGTCAGCCAAGCATCACCCTAGCCGTATCGAAGCGCGTCGGTGCCAACATTATTGAAACCATCAATGCTGTTAAAGAAGTCGTGCGCGACAGCCAAGACAACTGGCCTGAAGGTGTTCAATTTAGCGTCACACAAGACCAATCAGAGCAGATTGAAACCTCCTTAAACGATCTATTTAATAACGTACTCGCTGCTACTTTGCTGGTGATGATTGTGATTGTTTGGGCACTGGGCGTTCGTTCTGCGGTATTAGTTGGCCTCGCCATTCCTGGCGCTTTTCTTACTGGCATACTGTTTCTAAGCCTGCAAGGTTTCACCATTAATATGGTGGTACTTTTTGCCCTGATTCTAAGCGTTGGCATGCTGGTCGATGGTGCCATAGTCGTCACCGAATACGCGGATCGTAAACTCGCTGAAGGTGCCGATAAAAAAGCGGCCTATGCTGCTGCAGCGCGTCGCATGGCTTGGCCGATTATTGCTTCCACGGCAACGACACTAGCGGTATTTATGCCACTGCTGTTCTGGCCCGATATTGTTGGCGAGTTTATGCGCTATATGCCGATTACGGTCATTGCCACCTTATCAGCATCCCTGTTAATGGCATTGATCCTGTTGCCGACGCTGGGCTCGATCGTGGGTAAACGCGGCGCTTATTCTGCCGCCGCCCTACAGACCCTGCAACTCACTGAGCACGGTCACCTTGACGAACTAAAAGGACTCACTGGACGTTATGGTCGATTATTAATGCGCTTAGTAGAACGGCCTGTCGCGGTTCTTGTGGTCGCCATTGTCATGCTAATTAGCGTCATTGCTATTTATGTCAGCTTCGGCAAAGGCGTTGAGTTTTTCCCATCCGTTGAGCCGGAAGTCGCCAACCTAGAAGTGCGTGCTCGCGGTGACTACTCTTTGCAGGAGAAAGATCAGTTTGTACGTCAAGTTGAAGCCCTGATCCTGCGACACAAAGAATTCAAAAGTGTTATCGCCACCACCTACACCAGCCCTCCTGACAATGCTTCACCCGATGCCATCGGCACCATCACCATGGAATTTATTGACTGGAATCTGCGCCGTTCTGCCAATGCGGTGCTGGCCGATGTTCGTGCTGAAGCAGAACAGATTCGCGGTATTAAGGTGACGACTTTGGTTGAGCAAGGCGGCCCTCAATCTGGATCTGATATCGAGCTACAACTAAGTTCCAAGTTTGGTTCGGTTTTAGACCCAGCCGCAGATCAGATTGTAGCGCGCTTGCAGCAACACCCAGCCATCGTCTCCGTAAGCGATGACCGCTCTTTACCGGGTATTGAATGGCGCTTGCAAATCGATCGTGCTGAAGCCAGCAAATACGACGTAAATGTCAATATGCTAGGCAATGTGGTTAAACTGGTCACAACAGGCATCAAGCTGGGGGACTTTTTACCCGAAGGCGCGGAAGACAAAATCGATATCATGCTGCGTTTCCCGATTAATCAACGCACTCTAGATCAACTGGATCAGCTACACATTCCTAGCAACCAAGGTATCGTTCCGGTGAGTAACTTTGTCACCCGTTATGCCGCCCCTAAACAGGGCTATATTCACCGTGTAGATGGCAAACAAGCCATTAAAATCTCAGCTGACGTTCAGGATGGTCTGGTTGTAGATCAGGTGATTCAAGGTATTCGCGCCGAGTTGGAGCAAGCCAACCTGCCTGATAGTTTGCAATACGAATTTCGCGGCAACACAGAAGACCAAGAAAAAGCAGGCAGCTTCCTACTGAAAGCGTTTGGCGTGGCTTTCTTTATTATGGCTATTATCTTGGTAACCCAGTTCAATAATTTCTTCCAGTGCCTACTGATTCTCAGTGCAGTAATCTTCTCGACCATGGGGGTGTTCATCGGACTACTTTTAAAAGGCGAGCCATTTGGCATCGTTATGAGTGGTGTGGGTACCATTGCCTTGGCGGGGGTCGTGGTGAACAACAATATCGTCTTAATTGATACGTTTAATGGTCTACGTCATAAAGGTATGGAAATTAAAGAAGCGGCTATACGCACCGGCGTACAGCGCCTCCGTCCGGTTATGCTAACTACCATTACCACGATCCTTGGACTTATGCCTATGGTGTTCCAGCTGAATATCGACTTTGTCCATCAGGAACTAAGTCTTGGCGCGCCTTCGTCGCAATGGTGGACTCAATTGTCCACCGCGATCGCAGGGGGCCTAGCCTTTGCAACCCCATTAACACTAATTCTGACTCCTTGTTTGTTGGTTTTAGGCCACAGAAGTAGAAAACCAAAACAAAAAGCATAAAGTGTGCACAGATGTCATACAAAAAACTTACGTTAAGCACTTGTCCTGACCATTTTGGGTCTACATAATGATCCCTTACCCTCTTGCGAACATTAGGTAGTTTATTCGATGGATTTTGCATCATTTATAGGAATCATTTCAGGCTTAGCCCTGATCGTTGGCGCCATTTTTCTAGGTAGCAGCGACTTCTCCATTTTCATTAACATTCCAGGGATCATGATCGTAGTTGGCGGCACCATCGCTGCGACATTACTGACGTTCCAATTCAAAGACACCATGGCAGCTTTAAGAGCCATGTTTATTGTATTCGCGCAAGACAAGCAAGATCCTCAAGCCATGATTGCGACCATGTTGTCATTAACTAAGATTGCTCGTCGCGAAGGCCTTATTGCTTTGAGTCGTGTTGATGCAGGCTCTCCATTCTTGAAACGTGCCTTGGCGATGGCATCCGATGCCTCTGATGAAGACTACATTCGCAAAACCTTACAGGCTGATATCGACTCTTTAAAAATGCGCCATTACGTAGTGCAAGACGTGTTTAAGAAGATGGGCACCTATGCTCCTGCTTTTGGTATGTTAGGTACCTTGATTGGTTTGATTCAGATGTTGGCTCAACTAGATGATCCTGAAACCATCGGCCCCTCTATGGCCGTTGCGCTTTTGACCACTTTTTATGGCTCCTTACTGGCCACCGTTATCTTTAACCCTATTGCTGGTAAGTTGAAAGCACGGACTATACTTGAGATTCAGACATTAGAAATCATTCGTGACGGTACGGTAAGCTTACTGGGTAGCAACAACTACTTGGCCGTTTACGAGCGCTTATCGTCTTATGTTCCTGCCCATCAACGTAAGCCTGCAGGTATCGGTGGTGGAGACTAATTATGATCGATCCGTTCCTAGAAGATGATGAAACCGCAGGTTGGATTTTTACCTTTGCCGACCTAATGTCGCTGCTGTTGGTATTCTTCATCCTGCTCTACAGTCTTTCAAAAATGACCGAGACCACCCTAGTTGCAGCGCTTTCGTCCATTCAAATTGCATTAAATAGTAATGGTGCTCTGGTTCGCCAAGACCCGCTCAAATATTCTGGCGGTGGTACAGAAACCATCAAGCCTGCAGAACCACAAATGGCCACCAATAAAGAGTTGGTTTACGCAGAAGACCCAATCGACGAAGAAGTACGCGAAGAAGTCAACGAGATCGCCAATGAGGTGATGGGCAAATTTGTTGCGAACAACATGCAGAGCCAAGTAGCGGTTTTCGAAGATGGCGAAAAAATCACCATTCGTATTGATGGCCATTCATTATTTGAGTCCGGTGAAGCCACCATTCTTTATAGCGCTGAACCAATTTATGAGACTCTGCTAGGCATTTTTAACCGTTACCCAGATTACGATATTAATATCAAAGGTCATACGGATAATATTCCAATCAATACGTCACGCTTTCCAAGTAACTGGGAGCTTTCAGCAATCCGTGCAACGACAACGCTAAGGTATTTCTTAGAAAATGATATTCCGCCAGAACGTATGACCGCAACCGGCTATGCCGACAGTATTCCTTTGGTAAGAAATGATACCGAAGAGCACCGTGCTATGAACCGACGTGTTGAGTTTGTTCTTCAGCGCGATAAAGATAAGCCAATTAACGGCGCAAATAAGAAATAAGCTTGGTGTTCGTTCAAGGAGCGCAGCATGTCCGATGACATGAACTTTGATTATCATTCCAATGAACGCCGTAACGCAGTTCGGGTGCTACCTGTCGGGCACAAACTGTCGTTTGACCAAGGCCAGTTCAAACTCGACTGCATTGATATCAGCATGGATGGCGTGGCATTAAAAAGTGATGCTAGCCTCCCTACTCTTACAGACGAGCAAGTGGGTTTTATACTCGACCAAGATGAGTTGGTGATTGGCAAAGTGAAAGCACGTTTGATTTATAAACAATCGGATCGATCCGGCTGGCAGTTTACCGCCTTAGAAGATGCAGTACGGGAGTTTATTGAAACACTGGTGCTGGACACACAGAAGCAAGAGCTTCGCAAAGCGGCAAATGAGAGATTAGTTGAGCAAGAAAAAGAACTGCTACATCTTGATCAAGAAACTCAGCAAGATAGTTAAATTCAAACGCACTATTGTCAGCAACAAAAAGAGCAGCCTAGGCTGCTCTTTTTAGATCTAGCGACTTCAACAGGCGTTATAGTTTTTCCAAAGCCTGCTTCACATCGGCAATGATGTCTTCAATGTCTTCTAGACCGACTGACAAACGTACTAAGCCTTCTTTGATGCCCGCGGCTAGCTTCTCTTCATCCGTCAAACGGCCATGAGTCGTCGTTGCAGGATGCGTCACCAGTGTCTTGGTATCACCAAGGTTGCCGGTAATCGACATCAACTTAACGTTATCAATAAACGTCCAAGCCGCTTCACGACCGCCCTCAACTTCAAATGACATCACGCCACCAAAGTCTTTCTGCTGTGCTTTCGCCAACTCATGGTATTTGTGCGATGGCAGACCACCGTAGTTCACTTTTGATACTTTTGGATGCTGCTCAAGATACTCTGCTAGCGCTTGGGCGTTGGCAGAATGAGCCTTCATACGCAAGCTAAGCGTTTCAAGACCGTTCAACAATACCCAGGCGTTAAATGGGCTCATTGCCGGTCCCGCACTACGCATAAAGGCAATAAACTGACTGACGATTTCTTTCGAAGAAATCAGTGCACCACCCAAGCAGCGACCTTGGCCGTCGATAAACTTAGTGGCTGACTGCATCACAATGTCAGCACCTTGCGTCAGCGGGTTCTGCAAAGCAGGCGTTGCAAGCACAGTGTCGACACACAACAACGCGCCTTTAGCATGAGCAAGCTCAGCGACCTTAGCAACATCTACGACTTCATACAAAGGGTTTGAAGGTGTTTCAAAGTAACACAAACGCGTGTTGTCATCGATTTCACGTTCCCACGCTTCGTAGTCCGTTGCATCCACGTAGGCGATGTCAACGTTGTACTTGGCCATGTAAGCGTTAAAGAATTTTACCGTTGAGCCAAAAATATTACGTGAGCAAACTACCTTGTCGCCTGCTTTTAGCAACGAGTAACCCAAGGTCATCAATGCCGCCATACCCGAGGACGTAGCAATCGCCGCTTCACCCTTTTCCAACGCTGCCAGACGCTTTTCAAACATCTCAACCGTTGGGTTAGTGAAACGTGAGTACACGTTACCGTCTAGCTCACCACAAAACTTACCTGCCGCTTCTGCAGCACTGGAGTAAGCGAAGCTGGAGGTCATGAAAATGGCTTCACTGTTCTCTTGCTCTTGGGTTTGACGAATACCCGCACGAATCGCGAGCGTTGCATCTTTATATTCAGACATGGGTCACTCCAAGTTGACTCTTTAAAAACAACTAAGCCAGGTGAGAACCTGGCTTAGCATCTGCAAATACAAACTAGCACTAAGCCAATGAATTACATTGGGTGCATTAGATCGCTATCTGCGGCTTCTTCATCAGAAACTTTTTTGGCATCGCTACGCGATTCCGCAAGGCTATCAAGGTACGCTTGATTGATGTTACCAGCGATGTATTTACCATCAAATACTGATGTATCAAATTCACGCACATCAGAATGCTTCTCATCGATACAAGCCGCAATTAGGTCATCAAGATCTTGGAAAATCAAACGGTCAGCACCGATCAATTCACAAATCTCATCGACATTACGGTTGTAAGCAATCAGCTCCGTCGCCGCTGGCATATCGATACCGTATACGTTCGGGTAACGAACTTCTGGTGCAGCAGAGGCAAGGTATACTTTCTTGGCACCGGCATCACGCGCCATTTCGATAATCTCTTGGCTTGTGGTACCACGAACAATTGAGTCATCTACCAAGAGTACATTCTTATCTTTGAATTCGAATGGCACTGGGTTTAGCTTCTGACGCACCGATTTCTTACGCACCGTTTGACCAGGCATGATGAAGGTACGACCGATGTAACGGTTTTTCACTAGACCTTCACGGAATGGAATGTTTAGTTCTTGTGCGATTTGCAACGCTGCGGTACGGCTTGTATCAGGGATTGGAATCACCACATCGATGTCGTGGTCAGCCCACTCACGCTTGATCTTAGCCGCCAAACGATCACCTTGGTTGATACGTGCTTTGTAAACAGAGATGTTATCAATCACAGTATCTGGACGAGCAAAGTATACGTACTCGAACAAACATGGACGTGGCGGACGGGCTTCCGTACATTGACGCTGATGAACCTTATGGTTCACGTCAAAGAACAACGCTTCACCTGGGCGAATATCACGCTCGATCTTAAAGCCTGCAGCATCTAGCGCCACACTCTCAGACGCCACCATGTATTCGATACCTTTTTCGGTTTCTCGAGAACCGTAAATCAGCGGGCGAATACCATCAGGGTCACGGAATGCAAGAATACCGTAGCCAGTGATCAGGGCAACTACAGCATAGCCACCTTCAATACGCTTATAAACGCGCTCAAGGGCGTTAAAGATATCATCAGGTGTTGGAACTAGCTTGCCTTCTTCATGAAGTTCGTGTGCCAAAACGTTAACCAACACTTCAGAATCTGAGGTTGTGTTGATGTGACGAAGGTCGGACTCAAACACTTCTTGCTTAAGCTTCGCTGTATTCGTTAGGTTACCGTTGTGCGCCAACGAAATACCGTAAGGAGAGTTCACATAAAACGGCTGAGCTTCAGCAGAACTAGACGTACCCGCAGTTGGGTAACGCGCGTGTCCAATACCGATATTGCCGTGCAGTTTTTTCATGTGTCGTGTACGAAACACTTCACTCACTGGACCATTATCTTTGCGCAAGCATAATAATCCGTTATGGCTTGTAACCATACCAGCAGCGTCCTGACCGCGATGCTGAAGAAGCGTGAGAGCGTCAAAAATGGTTTGGTTAACCATCGACGTGGCTACGACACCAACGATACCACACATGTATATATACCTCGTGATTTGGGGAAACGACTTCGCCGTCTATTTATAACTTCGCACAGAATGCGATTAACTGTTTAAAGTACGTTCTATAAGAGAAGAGTCAAATGCCTCACTCCCTTTGCCTAACATGTCACGTACCCAATCTTTTAATATAACGAGCTGAGGCACGAGCTGGGATGACTTCCACATCTCGCTTTTCTCAATTGCAGGACTAAGGCTCAACAATGAGACAAATGCCACCACAACTAAAGCACCTCGTACAAAACCAAATAGCATGCCGATCACGCGATCGGTACTGCTTAAGCCGGTTGCTTGAATCAAGGAACCGAGCGTAAAACTGACTAACGCGCCGATGACTAAGCTGGCGATAAACAGCGCAATAAAGGCAACTATGTAACGGATTTGATCGTTTTGCACTTGATCAACTAGCAGAGTTTGCAGAGGACCGGTAAATTTCACCGCAATGATGAAGGCTACCACCCAGGTCACCAATGACATAACTTCTTTGACGAAGCCACGTTTTAGGCTAATTAACGTCGAAATAACCACGACTACGATGATGACCCAATCCAATGTGCTAATCGATTGAATTTGCTCCACGCTTACCTCTTAAATAATGCTGCGCAGTTTACCAAAAGCTGGCTTTATTCCAAGCTATCAACTAGTAACTATTACGAATTAGGTGAATATTTCACAACTATTCCGCTGAGTTTAAATTCTTTCAAGACTTTCTCTTTCATCTGCTCTGACGCTTCACGCTTCAACTCAGGGCCGATAAACACCTTATAGAGTGAATTCATGTTCATCACATAAGCTGGATAACCCGCATCCTGAAGCTTTTTCAAAGTGCGGGTGGCATTGTCTTGTTTACCAAAAGTGGCCACTTGCAAGGTCCAGCGTTCACCAACCGGTGCCAGTTCAGTTTTCACCTCAACAGGCTGAGGCGTTGGCTCGACTTGCTCTGGCTCAGGTGCCTGCACAACAGGCTGTGATGGCGTGGCGCTGGTTGCCTTAGACGGATCCGCGGATGCAACATTGATTAGCTCAATGTTGTTAACATCCACTTCATCTGCCTCAAGCGCAGAGCGCTGATCCAATTCAGCCACAGGCTGTACCGGAGCAATGGCTACTTCTGGAAAAGTCGGCCTTTCAGGCACAGAGATCTGAACATTAAGTTCCTCTGGTCGCTCACCATCTAGAACCAATGGCAAAAGTACGGCCGACGAAGCAATTAATAAGCCTGCTCCGATCAAACGATATTTCGACTTAGTATCTAACATGAGCCTCACCTTTCACTTATTGGATTGACAGAAACTCTGACACAGTCACAAACGAACCAAACACAATCACCGTAGCGGATTGAGCCTGCGCGGTTTGTTTTGCTGCGCTCAGGGCATCACTGATGTTGTCATAGCAGTGAGATTGACTAACAAACTTTGCTAACTCAGACGCTTTGGCGCCACGTGGGCCAGGTAAGTCAATAAAGTGCCACTCAGAAAACGTGTCTTTAAGAATCGACATAACACTGCCGATGTCCTTGTCTTTTAGCATGCCACAAACAGCAATCGCGGGCGTGTTTAAGCGCGCCACTTGCTGTTTCAATTGCCCTGCTGCTTCTGGATTGTGTGCCACATCAATATACAAGGTTGGCTCACTAGCCACTTGCTGAAAACGCCCCATCAAAGTTGCTTTTTCAAACATAGCGACCAGTCGTTCGCGTGATACTTCGATATCAAGCTGCAATAGCGCGGCAATAACGGTCGCGGCATTTTCCATTGGCAACTTTGGCAGAGGTAACTCAGCAAATGACTGGCCTAAACCTTGCCAACTCCAATCAGAGTCCGTTGCAGTGAAAGTAAAATCCACATGCTTTTGCAGCAAAGGAGAACCTGTTTCCGCAGCCACATCAGCAATGGATTGCGGCGGATTCACAACGCCGCTGATCACTGGCTTGCCTGGACGAGCAATGCCGGTTTTTTCACGACCAATACCTTCGATTGAATCCCCTAGCCAATCCATATGATCCAGAGCAATCGACGTGATCACCGCCAGATCCGTATCGACCATGTTGACAGAATCCAAGCGACCACCAAGACCTACTTCTAGCACCCAGTAATCAAGCTCTAATCGGTCATAGACCCATAGGGCTGCAAGCGTTGAGAACTCGAAGTATGTCAATGGCGTGTCGCCGCGAACTTGTTCAATCACCTCGAAGGCTTGCACCAAGAGTTGATCGGAACACTCTACGCCATCAATCAGCACACGCTCATTGAAACGTAAGAAATGAGGCGATGTGTAGGTACCTACTTTAAAGCCAGAATCCACCAAATATCGAGTCAACATGGTACAGGTAGAACCTTTACCATTAGTACCCGCCACCGTAATAACTTTGGCTTTTGGACGACCTAAATTGAGTTTCTCTAAAACGGATAGGCCTCGTTCAAGGCCTAGTTCGATTTCGGAAGGGTGTTGGCTCTCAATATATGAGAGCCATTCTGAAAGAGATTTTGCGGACATTCAATTACGCTGCTTTGTGAGTCAAGATCGATAGAATGTTATGCAGACGATCACGCATTTGGTGACGTGTAATAATCATATCAAGCGCACCTTTATCCAATAGGAACTCAGAGCGCTGGAAGCCTTCAGGAAGCTTCTCACGAACCGTTTGTTCGATAACACGAGGACCCGCGAAACCGATCAAGGCATTTGGTTCAGCAACGTTCAAATCACCTAGCATTGCCAAAGAGGCTGACACACCACCAAACACTGGATCTGTCATGGCTGAAATGTAAGGAATGCCTTGTTGCTTCATGCGCTCAAGCGCGGCACTGGTTTTCGCCATCTGCATTAGAGAGATCAACGCCTCTTGCATACGTGCGCCACCTGAAGCGGAGAAACAGATCAGAGGAATGCGTTTTTCAAGACAAACGTTTACCGCTTGAACAAACTTTTCACCGACGATCGAACCCATTGAACCGCCTAGGAAGTTGAATTCAAAGGCTACTGCCACCACTGGCATACCGTTTAGAGTGCCTTCCATTGCTACCAAAGCGTCTTTCTCGCCGGTTGCTTTTTGAGCCGATACCAAACGGTCTTTGTACTTCTTAGAGTCTTTGAACTTTAGTTTATCTTCTGGCTCAAGTTGAGCAGCGATCTCAGTACGGCCTTCTTTGTCTAGAAAAATATCAAGACGACGACGCGCCGTTACACGCATGTGATGTTCACACTTAGGACAAACATCTAGATTCTTTTCAAGCTCTGGGCGATATAGCACGTTGTCGCACTTTGGACATTTTTTCCAAAGACCTTCTGGTACGCCACCTTGCTGTGCACGCTTCGACTCGCTACGCATAATCGAAGGAACAAATTTATCTAGCCAACTGCTCATTTAACTCTCCAAAATAATAACGAACTGACGCCTACGGCTTACTTATCCATTTCCGAACGCATCGGCGACAAAATAGCGCGTAATGCATCAGCAACCTGATCTTGTGTACTGTCCTTCGCTTGGGCGATGGCATTCACTAAAACACTACCGACGATAACACCGTCTGAACATTGGCTTACCGCTCGCGCTGTTTGCGCGTCACGAATACCGAAGCCAACACCAATCGGTAGGTTTGTAATTTTTCGCAATGATTCAACATGTGTCGCCACACTGTCCACATCCAATGATGCCGATCCGGTTACACCTTTTACTGAAACGTAATAAACATAACCCGATGCCAAGTCACAAATCTTCTTAGCACGAGCATCTGTGGTCGTTGGTGACAAAAGGTAAATCAAATCAATGTCATTGCTACGGAAGCATTCTACTACATCTGTTGCTTCTTCAGGAGTCAAATCTACTAATAAAATGCCATCAACACCGGCTTCTTTTGCTGCATCTGAGAAAGCTTGGTAGCCAAAGAACTCGATTGGATTCAAATAGCCCATTAAAACAACAGGTGTCTGTTGATTTAGGGTACGAAACTCTTTAACCATCTCTAGCACTTTACGGATGGTAGTGCCCGCCGCCAAGGCGCGTTCGCAAGCTAGCTGAATCACTGGACCATCCGCCATCGGATCAGAAAACGGCATGCCGATCTCGAGCACATCCGCACCTGACTCAACCAAGGCATGCATCAATTCCACCGTGTAAGCTGGCGTCGGATCACCCGCTGTGATGTAAGGAATTAGGGCTTTTTTGTTGTCCGCTTTTAATTGCTCAAAACATTGTTGAATACGGCTCATGGTTACATCTCCAAACCATCAATTTCTGCAACCGTGTGGATGTCTTTATCACCACGACCCGATACGTTAATCACCACGATCTTATCTTTGTCCATCGTCGCCGCCAGTTTCATACCGTAGGCAATGGCATGACTTGATTCTAGCGCTGGCATGATACCTTCAAGACGCGTTAGCTCGCGGAAGCCATGCATGGCTTCATCGTCGTTGATGGCCACATAATTAGCACGACCAATGTCTTTTAACCACGAGTGTTCTGGGCCAACACCTGGGTAATCAAGGCCCGCAGAAATAGAGTGTGTACCCAAAATTTGACCGTCATCATCGGCCATCACATAGGTACGGTTACCATGCAAGACACCTGGACGACCAGCAGTCAGAGGCGCAGCGTGACGACCAGTTTCGATGCCATCGCCGCCGGCTTCAACACCATACATTTCCACACTTTCATCTTCGATAAATGGGTAAAACATACCGATCGCGTTTGAGCCACCACCAACACAAGCCACCACTGCATCAGGCAGACGACCTTCTTGCTCCAAACATTGCGCTTTGGTTTCACGACCAATCACGGCTTGGAAATCACGCACCAGCTTTGGATATGGGTGCGGGCCCGCTGCGGTACCGATAATGTAGAAGGTGTCATCAACATTACTTACCCAGTAACGCATCGCTTCGTTCAGGGCATCTTTTAGAGTCTTGGTACCAGACTCTACTGGAATCACTTCCGCACCCAAAAGCTTCATGCGGTAAACGTTTAGTTTCTGGCGACGAATGTCTTCAGAACCCATGAACACCTTACATTTAAGACCAAGACGTGCGGCTACCGTAGCGGATGCCACACCGTGTTGACCTGCTCCGGTCTCAGCAATGATATTTGGCTTGCCCATGTGCTTCGCCAGCAAAGCCTGACCAATGGTGTTGTTAATCTTGTGCGCACCGGTATGGTTTAGGTCTTCACGCTTCAGATAGATTTTTGCACCACCTACACTATTAGTAAGGCGCTCTGCAAAATAAAGCGGTGACGGACGACCAACGTAGTGAGCTAAGTCTTTGTCAAAAGCCGCTTGGAATTCAGGATCCTTTGATAAGGTTTCGTACACTTCTGCCAAATCTTCTAGAGCAGACATTAATGTTTCGGAAACAAAGACACCGCCAAACTGACCAAAACGGCCATGCTCATCCGGCAAATTCAAGGAAATTTTAGACTTATCCACGCTTAGCTCCGTTAATAAATTGAGTCACTTTTAAGGGATCTTTTTTCCCTTTTTGTTTTTCTACACCACCACTGACGTCCACAGCATAAGGCTGAACACTGGCGACAGCATGGCTAACATTATCGACCGTCAAACCACCAGCTAGTATCAATGGTTTGGGCAAACTTTCTGGAATCAAATGCCAATCAAAGGTTTCCCCTGTACCGCCAGGTACACCAGGCTTATAGGCATCCAATAAAATCGCTGTTGCTTGATCGTATCGCTTAGCTTCTAACAATAGATCAACATCTGGCTTCATTCGAATCGCTTTAAAATAGGGTTGACCATAGCAAGCGCACTCTTCCGGCGTTTCATCACCATGAAATTGCAAAGTCCAACGCGCACTCCCGGCAATCACCGAATGCACCAATGACTCATCTGCATCGACAAACAAGGCGACAGGCGTAATAAAGGGAGGCAACTGCGCAACGATTTCATTGGCAATCTCTGGTGTAACGTATCTTGGGCTTTTTTCGTAAAAAACAAAGCCTAGCGCATCCGCCCCTGCATGAGAGGCCTGCAATGCATCCTCGAGATTGGTAATACCACAGATTTTAACGCGGCAATTCATAAGCTGGCTCCTCTTTGAATGGTAAAAAATGAGGACCTAATGGTGGCTTAGGTACACCAAACTCTACTGGGTATTCGGCATCTACAAAGTACAGACCAAATGGCGGAGCCGTGATACCCCCTTGGGCTCGATCTTTTGCATCCAGCACTTGCTGGGCCCATTCTATAGGCTGCTCACCGGCGCCAATGGTCATCAGTACGCCAGCAAAATTACGAATCATATGGTGCAAGAAGGCATTCGCGCGCACATCCAACACAATATACTGACCGAATTGATCGACTGAGAAATTTAAGATAGTGCGCACAGGACTATTCGCCTGACAACCAACTGCACGAAAAGAGGTAAAGTCATGGGTTCCAATAAAGACTTGACAGGCAGCTTGCATCGCTTTGATATCAAGATCCTTATAAGTCCAAGTCACCCCTTTACCCATGACGGCAGGACGGTACTCAGACTGATAAATCACATAGCGATAACGGCGACTCACTGCACTAAAACGGGCGTGAAAATCATCTGCTACGTTAGCGGCAGCTTTAACAGAAATATCGTGCGGAAGATGTGTGTTTACCCCTAAGGTCCAAGCGCGTAATGGGCGCTGGGAATCTGTTTCAAAATGAACCACCTGTGCACTGGCGTGAACGCCTGCATCAGTACGACCTGCACAGATCACACTAACAGGATGGTTGGCAATTTTGGAAAGGGCTAATTCGAGACACTCTTGAACGGTGGCAACATCAAATTTTTGAGCTTGCCACCCTTTGTAGGCTGCCCCATCGTATTCAACGACTAG
The DNA here is from genome assembly GCF_057626615.1 of Marinomonas sp. HM11-D. NCBI lineage: Bacteria > Pseudomonadati > Pseudomonadota > Gammaproteobacteria > Oceanospirillales > Oceanospirillaceae > Marinomonas > Marinomonas sp. HM11-D. The sequence continues at coordinate 136,103 of NZ_JBMMKT010000004.1, forward strand.
GGCTACTTTTTGTTTACTCACTTGGGAACATGCGCTCCATCATACTACTGGCTTCTGCAACCTGGCTTTCACTGCCAGAATTGATTACGTCCTCAAGTATAACACGTGCACCCTCTTCATCACCCATATCCATGTAGGCACGAGCTAAATCTAATTTGGTCGCGACTTCATCACCGCTAGCATCGAAGAAATCGATCGGTTCTTCATCATCGTCTTCTTCGCCATCCATATCTTCTGCCGCTTGATCTTCACCAAACTCTGGAATATCAAGACCACCAAAGTCATCTTCTTCCTGCGCTTCAGCCAAGACTTCATCAATACTATCCGCCAGCGCAGTATTAGGCTCAGCATCAAATACAGAGGACTCGTCTACATCGTCTTGATCCTCTGCATCCGTCAGTAGACTATTAACAAAAGACTCTTCTTCAGAGTAATCTGCCGCTTCTTCTGCTTGAGCAAGCTCATTTTCCACTGGCGTATCATCCGCCACATCAAGCTCACCCAGAGTATCCTCTAGATCAAAACCACTATCTTCTGGCAAAGTATCTTCAGCAAAGGCATCAGCACCAAAAGCATCGAGCAGATCATCCGGATCCTCAACCGTCATTTCCTCTTCAATTGGGGTATCGAATGCATCTAGATTAGTGTCTTCTACTTCAAATTCCGCAAATGGATCCTCTGACTCTTCGCCGCTTTCATCATCAGCGAACTCATCCATCTCTGCACCCAAAGCATCTTCAAAGTCGTCAACTTCAGCGACTTCATCTAATTCAGGCACATCGAATTCAGCAAAAGTATCAGTTTCATCAGGCATCACTTCAGCTGAGGCAACAGACTGATCAAAACTGTCAAAGCTATCTTCTTCTGGTACATCTACTTCAAAATCAAAGGCAAATGGATCTTCCTCTTCGATTGGCGCTTCAGGCTCGTTCACTGGCGCTGCAGGCACTGGTGTTGCTGCCGCAACCGCCGCCGCGACAGGAGCAGCCGCTGCGACTGGAGCTAAATCAAACTCATCAGTGCTGTCTGCGTCTTTTGTTTTATCATATTTATTACGCCCAGAACGTTTGATCAACATACCGATCAACAAGCCCAACAGCAGCAGCACTACACCGCTTACAGATAGAACAATAGGGTTGTTAAAAATCTTATTTGACAAGGAAGATTCATCTGCCGCTTGTTGTTCACGGCGCAATTGATCCGCTTCCAACAACTGATCTACTGTATTTTTTTGCTCCTGCATGGCCTGTTGCGCGCTGGTAAATTGACGCTGCAACTCAGCCATCTGTTGATCTTTTAGAGAAATTAAACTCTCTAAGGTAGCAAGCTGCTCATTAAGCTCACTTAATTTGTCGTTTAGCTCAGTTTTTTCACGGGTTTCTTTATCGAGCAACTCACTGGTTGCTGACAATTCGCTTTCTAACGCGCTAATACGCTGTGAATCCGTCTGATTGGAGCTAGCATTTTTTTCTGGCAACGCACTTTTTCCAGAAGCCAGCTTCAACTGATCACCCGTTGGAGCTTTAGGTGCAGGCTTTACATTACTCTTTGCCTGCGTATTCATTTGCTCTTGAGTGACAACATTTTTCACTTTACCAGCCTGTTTTAAGGCCATCCAAGCTGCATGCTGACGCTCAAACTCTTGCTCAGAGGTTGCTCGATTAAACAATGCGATCTGTTCTTTCGTCGGTAAACGCAGAACCGCCCCTTCACGCAATAGGTTGATGTTATTGGCGTAGAAAGCATCTTGATTGAGCGCCTGAATCGCCATCATCGTTTGATAAATGGTGAGCTGATTGTTTGGTCGATTTGAGCCAGCAATGGCCCACAGAGTATTACCCTTTTTAACCACCAGTTCACCGCGATCAGTCATAGCGTTAGCTTGCACTGCCTGTTCGCGAAAAACTTGATTGCGAACCACTTGATTATTGCTAACGGGTGTTGGTGCTTGAGGTGTTACGGACTGGACCACTTCGGGCTGAGCTTTTTCAACCAAAGCCGATTGATTGAGAGGGGTTCGATATTCGCGTACCACCTGTCCGTTTGGCCATTGGGCAGCCAATACAAAATTCAGTTGATCAACATTTAAAGGCTGTTGTGATTGTACCTGCACTGCCAATTGACCGTTTTCTCGCACCACTTCAAAATTTAGCTGCGATAGCGTACTGGTCAACATCACTCCTGCCTGACGGAACTCACTTTCCGTTCCTAAGCGAATGGTTATGTCATTCGGCACCAATCCTGCTGCGTCAGTTAACTGAATACGACCGCGATAAGGTTGATCAGCTTGCGATTGGGAAGTCAGTTCGCCCAGCTCCAAAGCATATCCGTGGGACATGTACAACGCGCTGGAGACAGCCAAACTAATCAGCGTTTTTTTGAGCATAAGCTTCCCTTTCTTGTTAAAAACTGACGACAAGTACCGCCCAAGTATCTAATACAGGTCACGATTTATCAATAGCTTTAGAATCAATGGTTTGGCCGATATCAGAGTTTCGCGACATTATGGCAGCTTATTAATAAATTGTGGGCGATATAAAAAGCCTTGGACGTAGTCCACTTCAAGCTGCCGAGCCATTTCTAGATCCGCTTCGGTTTCGATACCTTCCAAGACAATCTTTTTATTAGTCACACGAGCGAACTGAATCATCTGCCGCACAAAGGTCATAAATACCGGATTTTTTGCCATTCTCAGCACACAACGATCCAGCTTCACCCAACCAACCAATTGCAATACAGAAACAGAAATCATCGAGTGTGGATGACACAGATCATCTAACGCCGTTTCAATCCCCAATGCATCAAATGCTTCAATCATGGATAAGCTCATAATCGCATCATTGATTTCTGAGTTCTCAATGAGTTCAACGACCACCTTATCCTTTTCTTGACGACGAATTAATTGAATAAAAGGATTATTATGGGTTTCAACATCCGTTGCAAAAAATGCATCCTGATCTAAATTCACAAATAGTTGCCCTGCCGGACGCTCCGCCAACTGCAATTGCTTTTGTGCAAACTCCACTTGAAACAGCGTAATGGGATTCTCGTGCAAGGAAGCATAAACCAGATCCGGCCGCACAGATTCCCCCGCGTTATTGTAAAAGCGTGACAACGCCTCATAGGCAACCACTGCCCCACTGGAAAGCTCTACGATCGGTTGATACTCCACGCCGAAGCGCTCCGACTGAATCATTTCTAGCAACATCGACTTACTGAGACTTGACTGACTGGCACTCACAAGCATCCCTTATTAAAGCAGTATAACAAGCCTCTGATTTTAATGAGAACCAATAGCATTTACAAATATTTAAGCATAAAAAAAGCCTTACTTTTACAGCAAGGCTTTTTAAAAAGGCATTATAAATCAGTGGGTTAATGAATCCCTACGGGATCACATCATACCACCCATGCCACCCATACCGCCCATATCAGGCATAGATGGACCTTCTTGTGGGATATCAGCGATCATCGCTTCAGTAGTGATCATTAGACCTGCAACCGATGCAGCCGCTTGTAGCGCTGAACGAGTTACTTTTGCTGGGTCTAGGATACCCATTTCGATCATGTCGCCGTAAACGCCAGTTGCAGCGTTGTAACCGAAGTTACCTTCACCCTGCTTAACTTTGTCAACTACTACAGACGCTTCGTCACCTGCGTTTGAAACGATCTGACGCATTGGCGCTTCCATCGCACGAAGTGCTAGAGCGATACCAACGTTTTGGTCTTCGTTATCACCTTCAAGTGTAGCAAGTTTAGTTAGTGCACGAACCAGCGCCACACCACCACCTGCAACCACACCTTCTTCAACCGCTGCGCGAGTTGCGTGAAGAGCGTCGTCTACACGAGCTTTCTTCTCTTTCATAGCAACTTCAGTCGCTGCACCGATTTTGATTACGCCAACACCACCAGCAAGTTTCGCAACGCGCTCTTGTAGCTTCTCTTTGTCGTAGTCAGAAGTTGAGTTTGCCATTTCAGCACGGATTTGCTCAACACGTGCGTTGATAGAAGCGTTGTCGCCAGCGCCATCAACGATGGTTGTGTTTTCTTTTGTAAGAGTAACGCGCTTAGCAGTACCTAGCATGTCAATCGTTACGCCTTCTAGTGCTAGGCCAACTTCTTCAGACACAACTGTCGCACCAGTAAGGATCGCGATGTCTTGTAGCATTGCTTTACGACGGTCACCGAAACCAGGTGCTTTTGCAGCAGCTACTTTAACCACACCACGCATAGAGTTAACCACTAGCGTTGCTAGTGCTTCACCTTCTACGTCTTCAGAAACGATTAGAAGAGGACGTGAAGATTTAGCCGCCGCTTCTAGTGTTGGAAGAAGATCACGGATGTTAGAGATTTTCTTATCAACCAAAAGGATGAATGGGTTTTCAAGTTCCGCACTCATAGTTTCTTGGTTGTTGATGAAGTAAGGAGATAGGTAACCGCGGTCGAACTGCATACCTTCTACTACTGCTAGCTCGTCTTCGAAACCAGAACCTTCTTCAACAGTGATAACACCTTCTTTACCTACGCGTTCCATTGCTTCAGCGATGATTTTACCTACTGAAACATCAGAGTTAGCAGAGATAGTACCTACTTGCTCGATCGCACGAGTGTCAGCACATGGTGTAGATAGAGCAGCGATTTCAGCAACAACCGCTTCAGTTGCTTTGTCGATACCGCGCTTAAGATCCATTGGGTTACGACCCGCTGCAACGGCTTTTAGACCTTCAGTTACGAACGCTTGCGCAAGTACAGTTGCAGTTGTAGTACCGTCACCCGCTACATCGTTTGCTTGTGAAGATACTTCTTTAACCATTTGAGCGCCCATGTTCTCAAAACGGTCTTCTAGTTCGATTTCTTTCGCTACTGTTACACCGTCTTTTGTTACTAGTGGTGCACCGAAAGATTTTTCGATTACTACGTTACGACCTTTTGGACCAAGCGTTACTTTTACAGCATCAGCTAGGACGTTAACGCCTTTAAGCATTTTTTGGCGAGCGCTGTCTGAGAATTTTACTTCTTTAGCCATTTTCTCTAATCCTAAATTTTATTAATTTGCTAATTCGTTGATTAAATTGAACAAGACTTAGGCTTCGATTACGCCGTAGATTTCGTCTTCTTTCATGATAAGTAGTTCTTCACCGTTAAGCTTAACGGCTTGACCTGAATACTGGCCGAACAACACTTTGTCACCAACCTTAACAGCTAGTTCTTGCACATCACCATTAGATTGAATACGACCTGTGCCCACAGCCAAAACTTCACCCTGAGTTGGTTTCTCAGTTGCAGACCCTGGTAGAACGATACCAGACGCTGTAGTTGTCTCTTCTTCTTTACGGCGAACAACAACGCGATCGTGCAAAGGACGAATATTCATTGATCTATATCTCCAAAGTTAATCAATACCAGGAATCCCCTGGCCGGATTAGCCCCACTCTTCTGGCGGGATTCGTTATCGAATTCTTTAATGTGGTTAGCCCAAATTATTTCAAGGGCAGATCCTAACTATTTTTTCTCAATCTGATCATTTTTTTCTGATTCAGAACGGTATTCACCTTCAATGATGTCACCTTGAGTAAAATTTCCGTGGCTATCACGATGACTCCAATGAGCACGCATATTCATACGCTTCTTCATAAAGTCCAATGAAATAGTTGCAGCGACACTGCGACGCAGTGGTGTAATCAGCAACAATGCACCGATAGCATCCGTAATAAAGCCAGGAATTAGCAAACACACGCCAGCAAAGGCCAACATAAAGCCTTCTGCCATTTCAGACGCTGGCAATTCCCCACGACGCATTTTTTCTTGCGCTTTACGAGAGGTCTCAAAACCTTGGCGGCGAATCAGGGTCAAACCGACTATGGCGGTTAGAAAAACTAGCGCGATGGTGGTCAAGCTACCAATTTGTGATCCCACTTGAATCAACACGGTCAGCTCAACCACTGGAATTAATATCAAAAGCAATAATGCAAAACGCATGGTAACCTTCTTAATGTCAGATTGTATCAATGACTATTTAGGGGTGTTTTTTGGCGAATCAAGTAACCGAAGACTTTAAAGATCGCGTTCTATTTGTTCTTGCACACTTGCCACAAGGTTCGGTGATTTCTTACGGCGAATTGGCAGCCCAAGCCGGCAACCCTCGTTACGCGCGTTTGGTAGGACAAATTTTAAAACAACTGCCAAGCACCACCAGCATTCCTTGGCATCGAGTCGTCAACAGCCAACACCGTATCAGCTTTACTGAGGGCTCAGATGCCTACCTACGACAGAAAGCTTTACTGGAACAAGAGCATTGGGCAATTGTTGGACAAAAGCTGATACAAAAAGAGACACTCTAGGTGTCTCTTTTACATTCGCGTCGTGATTAGTCACGGAAGTTGTTGAATTGAACTGGCAATTCAAGCTCTGCGCCGCGCAGTAATTGCATCACTTGCTGCAGGTCGTCACGTTTTTTACCGGTCACGCGTAGCTGCTCACCTTGAACCTGGGCTTGCACCTTAATCTTGCTGTCTTTGATCATTTTTACGATCTTTTTCGCTTCCGCTTGATCAATGCCTTCTTTTAGTTTGATCTCTTGGGTCGCACGCAAGTTACCTTCAACAATTGGTCCGCGATCTAAAGTTTTCAAATCGATACCACGGTTTACCAATTTTTGGCCTAGAATATCCATCATCTGACGCAATTGCATTTCTGCTTTTGCTTCAAGTACAACCGCCTGCTTATCTTTTACAGTGAAGCTAGCATCAACACCTTTAAAGTCAAAACGTGTTGCTACTTCGCGATTTGATTGGTCTACTGCGTTAGTTACTTCGTGCCAATTAAGTTCGGAAACGATGTCAAAAGATGGCATTAAGGCCTCCTCCATTCGATATTTACTCTTTGGGGCGGCATAATAGCAGGCTTACCGTTAAAAAACTTCTAATACGAGGCTTAAATGACAAAAGATGCGTGGTTAGTTGTCGGCAATGGCGCAATCGGTCTTCTTTGGGCAAGCAAATTGCGCCAATTAGAACAACCGGTTACAGTTCTTTGCCGTAGCGACGTGCCAAATGGCATGCTCACAGTCGAAGACTTGGACGAAGAAGGATCTCAACAACAGACTCAGTACGATGTCGAGTTTATTACCAAAGAGCAATTGGAAGGCAAATACACCAAGGTACTGTTATGCACTAAGGCATTTGATTTAGTCGCCGCTTACTTAGACATTCGTAAGCACACCAAAAAACGCGCCCTGATTGCCACCTTGTGTAATGGCTTAGGCGCACAACATGATTTGATCCCACATTTGAAAAAACAGCAAAACCTTTGGGCTGGCATTACCAGCGAAGGTGCTCTGAAACTGGACTCCAATCGTGTTAAAAAGACCGGCAACGGCGATTCTTTCTTTGGCTTATTAAGCCAAAACGAAAACAACCTCTATGGCGACAGCTTCCCCTATCCAGATGTGCAGTGTCAAAACATCGAACGCAGGCTGATTGAAAAACTTGCAGTGAACGCAGTCATTAATCCACTGACCGCCATTTTTTCAATCCGCAATGGACAAGTACTGGAAGCACCGGTCAAACCTTTATTCGATGCTGCCATCGACGAGCTGGCGAACGTGATGAAAGAGGATTCGTTTAAGTTCAAAACCATCGTTGGCGACATCACCAGTGAGCAACTCAGTATGCGCATTGCCAATGTGGCTCGCTTAACGGCGATGAACTGCTCTTCCATGTATGAAGATGTAAGGCATCACCGCCAAACCGAAAACGAGTACATTTCAGGCTTTTTCCATCGTGAAACCCCTTCATCGGCGACACCACTGCAGGATGCATTTTACCTAGCACTGAACGATCAGGATCATTTGGAAGAACATAAAAAAAAGCTCTTATCCATGTGCTAAGAGCTTTTCCTTAATCTCGATAAAAGCCTAACAGTAATGATTAGGCTTTTATTTTTTCAGGGTCGTTTTATCTTTACCCAGAATGACTTTTTGATCTTTGTACAGAGCACCCAACGCTTTCTTAAAAGTCGCCTTACTCACTTTAAACGTCTTAAAGATGGTATCTGGCGCACTCTTATCCGTCAGTGACATCTCACCACCGTTTTGCTCCATATGCTCAATGATCTCTTCCAGCAAGCCCGTTACTTTCTTGTAACCTGTCTGCTGCAAGCTTAAGTCGATCTTACCGTCTTCACGCACACGCTTGATAAAGGCTTTTAGCTTGTCGCCTTTAAAAACTCGACCGACTACATCCTGGAAGAACAACACACCCCAGTAGCGGCTATCGATAATACATTTGTAACCGATGTCTGTACGATCACCGATGATGATGTCGACCTGCTCACCCGTACGGTAAGTTGGCTCATCACGGTTCAACAAACGATCTACTTTTGTGGTTGCCACGATGCGGTTGGTTTCGTGATCCAAGTAAACAAATAGAAGATGCGTTTCACCTTCCTCTACGCGATTCTTTTGCTGACTAAAAGGTACCAATAGATCCTTTGGCAAACCCCAATCGAAGAAAGCGCCCACTTGGTTAACGGATACTGCACGCAGCGCCGCGAACTCACCGACCTGTACTTTTGGCACCAACGTAGTGGCAATTAGCTCATCCTCAGAGTCAAGGTAGACAAATACCTCTACCGGATCACCGATGCGCAGGCCATTTGGCACATAACGTTTAGGTAATAGAATTTCACCTAGTTGATCTGCATCGAGATAGACGCCGAAATCTTTTTCTTTAACTACGCGTAAGCGGTTCATGCGTCCGATATTGGTTGGCATATTGACTCCAAGTATTGATTAAGGCCGCGCACTATACACGCCCCTTGGTAAAAGTAAACTGTCTATTAAGATTGTGCCATGCACTGCTGCATTAGCTTAGCCAAAGCTTCATGGCCGGTGTCTTCCATCAGCTTAATATTGCGTTCTGGAATATCAGCCGTATCACCATAATAGTCGATCGCTTTCTCTAGGCTCGCCTCACGTAAGATATGCAGCATGGGATAAGGCGAGCGATTGGTGTAGTTACTAACATCGTCTTCTTCGGTTCCCGAAAAACAGTATTTCGGATGAAAAGTCGCTAATTGGTATACGCCTTCACAGCCCTGTTGGTACATCAGTTCTTCCGCATCATCGACAAAGTCCAAGTAACTAACAAAGTCTTGAAACATGGTTGGGAAGATCATCAGCGTGGTCTCAACTTCAGGGTTTTGATCCAAGAAGTCGACCTCAGCCATCAGCTCTTCTAGCGCCACCGTTTCTTGACGGGAGCGCACCACTTGGTAACGCACCGAGCCGCGATCCACTTCACGCTTGGCAAAGGGACAAACATTCATTGCCACAATAAAAGAACTAACCCACTTTTGCGTCTGGGCAATCACTAACTCTTCGGTTAAGTGCATGGTTAAAACCTCTAAATTTTTCGCCATTTTATTTCATTACCTGAAATCGGTCTAACGACTATCAAGAATTCATGAAATTAAATGAAAGAAATCCACCCAAATAACAGGACAGTGGTACAATCGCCCCTACAATTTACGTTTTAATTGAGAGCATACATGTCCTTTTCCGAGTTAGATCTGGATTTCACCATCACGCAAGCCATTGAAGACATGGGGCTTAGCGAACCAACACCGATTCAAGAACAAGCCATCCCCCTTGCAATGGATGCGCAAGACATTCTTGCCTGCGCCGCAACCGGCACAGGCAAAACACTGGCCTTTGCAGCGCCAGTGGTGCAACACATTCTAGACCGTAACGAAGAGTCTAGCTTGGCACCCAAGGCATTGATTCTGGCACCAAGCCGTGAACTTGCACGCCAAATTTTCCAAGTGTTTGAGCAACTGATTGTTCATACACGCATTAAGTTACAAATCATTGTGGGTGGCACACCTTATGGTATGCAACAGCAGCAACTAAGTGAACCTTGCGACATTCTAGTGGCGACACCAGGTCGTTTAGTCGAATTAGACGAAAAAGGCTGGCTGGATTTCAGTGACTGCTCCATGTTTGTTATCGATGAAGCCGACCGCATGCTCGATATGGGCTTTATAGATGCCGTAAAACATCTAGCGAAGCAGCTACCAAAAGAACACCAAACCCTAATGTTCTCGGCAACCATCGACGGCGAAAAAATGAGCCGTTTCTCACGCTCATTATTAAATGAAGACGCTGAGACAATTCAGTTAACAGATTCTCCACGCACTGTGCCAAGCCAAATCAAACAGGTAGCCTTGCGTGTCGATGACGACGCTCATAAAGAAGCTCTACTGAAGCATTTGCTAACCCAAGAACGCGTGCAACAAGCGGCTGTATTCGTGTCCAACCGTGATCACGTAGATGTTTGGGTACAGCGCATCCGTAAATGGGGCCTTCGCTGTGATGGTCTACATGGCGAAATGAAACAAAGCGACCGTAACGATCACCTGAAGCAGATGAAGAAAGGTCGTTTGCAGGTATTAGTGGCAACCGACGTTGCCGCCCGCGGTATCGATTTACCAGAAATCAATACCGTGATTAACCTTCGCCTACCGCGCCGCGCCGACTCTTATGTACACCGTGCTGGCCGTGCTTCTCGTGAGGGCAATCCTGGTGAATGTTACTCACTAGTCGACATGCACGATTTGCCGATGATTGAAAAAATCCAGCGCTACATGCAAGCGCCCATTTCTTTCAGCAAGATCGAAGGCCTAGAACCTAAGACCAAGATCCGCGCGGCAAGCGTGACCAAGTCGAAGAAAAAACCTGCCAGTAAAAAGAAAACAACGGCTACTAAAGCCAAGAAAAAGAAATAATCTTTTCTGGCCTAAAACTGACACGCACTAAAAAGGGAGCTTTTGCTCCCTTTTTCATATCCGCTTAACCACGACATTGTAGCGATCAGATTAATCAAACTTTAGTGTGTGATTTTTACGACGCGCTTTTGCTTCTAGGTAATTACGGTTGTGCTGGTTCACATGCACTGCGGTTGGCACCAATTCTGTTACCTCAATGCCATTGACCGTTAACTGCTCAGCTTTATCTGGGTTATTGGTTAACAAGCGCACTTGATTAACGCCCAAGGCTTTAAGCATACGTGCAGCAATACCGAAATCACGGCCGTCGTCTGGCAAATGCAACATTTCATTAGCTTCGTAAGTGTCATAGCCCTGATCCTGCAAAGCGTAAGCATCCAGCTTAGCGTACAAACCAATGCCGCGACCTTCTTGACGCAAATAGAGAATGTAGCCGCCCTCTTCGTTAATGCGGTCAATCGCTTCATCTAATTGTTCACCACAATCACAGCGACCTGAGCCAAATACATCACCCGTCAAACATTCTGAGTGAAGACGAACCAGTGGAATGTCGTTTTTCTCTGTCGTGGTTCCTGCAAAGGAAATAGCAATGTGCTCTTTACCGCTTTCATCGCCATTGAACGATATAAACTCGGCCATGACGTCACCAGCTCGTACTGGAATCACTACTCGACGTTTAACCGTTAATTGATCCATTGATACTGCTCTCTTACAAAAAATTATGCTCTATATGCGAGCATTATAAGGCGTTTTCAACCCCTGAGTAAGGAAATCTACATTAAGTGTCCCAGAGGCAAAGATGTATTTTCTTTTACGGACCGCAAAAGGAAACTGGATTGTACACCACTTACGCCGGGGATACGTGTTAATTGCCCCAACAAAAAGTCGTGATACTTCTCCATATCCTCCACGACGACCTCAACTAAGTAGTCACAGTTTTGCCCCGTCACCAGGTTACAAGAACGCACTTCAGGAAAGGAGTTCACCGACTCTTCGAATACACTAAAGCGATCTGGCGTATGTCGATCCATACTGATCTGTACAAACGCAGTTAGCTTCAAACCTAACTCAGAGCGTTTAAGCAAAGTCACTTTGCGATCAATGATGCCACTTTCTTCTAATGCTTTAACGCGTCTTAAACAAGGGGATGGTGACAAACCTACTCGGTCTGCCAGCTCTTGGTTGGTCAAGCTAGAATCTTGCTGTAATTCCTGCAAAATTCGAACATCAATTCTATCCAAATCCAGTTTCATACGCCCACCAAATCAATACTTCTATGTTTTTAGCAATTTTATGCTAAAACATTGGCAAATTAAGGGTTAAAACGCAATCATTTTCCGCTAATATTTGGTTACACTAGATCCTGTTGAAAGATGCTAACCGCATCGCAATCTACAAAAGGCTTACCCGCCTAACTACATTATGGAAGGAAAAGAATATGAGTTCTTTTGATCACACTAAATATCGTCCGTTCGAGCCAGTTGCGATTGAAAACCGCACTTGGCCTGACCAAGAAATCACCAAAGCTCCTATCTGGGCAAGTGTTGACCTACGCGACGGCAACCAAGCGCTGGTTGAGCCTATGACAGTGGAACAAAAGAAGGAATTCTTCAAACTTCTAGTTGATGTAGGTTTTAAAGAAATCGAAGTAGGCTTCCCTGCTGCGTCTCAGTTGGACTTTGACTTCGTACGCTGGTTGGTTGAAGAAGACCAAGTACCTGATGATGTTTACATCCAAGTATTGACGCAAGCACGTCCAGAATTGATCGAGCGCACTTACGAGTCGTTGAAAGGCGCGAAGAAAGCGGTGGTACACGTTTACAATTCCACTTCTAAAACTCAGCGTGAGCAAGTATTCCGCTTGGGTAAAGACGGCATCAAAGACATTGCTGTACGTGGCGCACAATGCGTAAAAGATCACGCTGCGAAGCATCCTGAAACAGAGTGGGTATTCCAATACTCTCCTGAAAGCTTCACAGGCACAGAAACAGATTTCGCCGTAGAAGTGTGTGACGCTGTCATCGACGTATGGCAACCAACACCAGAAAACAAATGCATTATCAACTTGCCAGCAACCGTTGAAGTCGCGACTCCAAACCGTTTTGCTGACCAAATTGAATACTTCTGCCGTAAAGTGAAAAACCGCGACAGCATCATCATTAGCTTGCACACACACAATGACCGTGGCTGTGGCGTTGCGGCTGCCGAACTAGGCATGATGGCTGGCGCAGATCGTATCGAAGGCACCTTGCTAGGTAACGGTGAGCGTACAGGTAACATGTGTGTCGTCACCATGGCCATGAACATGTACAGCCAAGGTATCGACCCAGAATTGAACTTTGCTGACATGGATCGCGTGATCAGTGTGGTTCAGTCCTGCACACAATTGCCAGTCCACCCACGCCATGCTTACGCTGGCGAGTTGGTGTTCACTGCGTTCTCAGGCTCTCACCAAGACGCAATCAAGAAGTGTTTGGCGAATCAAACGGATGAAAAACCTTGGGATGTGGCTTACTTGCCAATTGACCCACGTGACATTGGCCGTAGCTACCAAGAGGTTATTCGAGTTAACAGCCAATCAGGTAAAGGCGGTGTTGCCTTCGCTCTTGAGCAAGAATACGGTTTGGCATTGCCACGCTGGTTGCAGGTTGAGCTAAGCCCAATCGTGCAGAAATTCTCTGAAGAAGATGGCGGTGTGATCGAAGCAGCGGACATGAAGCGTTTGTTTGAAGAGAACTTTATGACTTCTTCTGCACCATACGCGTTGGGCAACTACGATCTAAGCAAAAAAGACCGCGACACTGTGACAGCTGAGTTAAGCCATAAAGATGGCGTTATCTCTGTACACGGCGAGGGTAACGGCGCATTGTCAGCCTTCACTAGTGCTTTGAGTGCTCACTTCAACGTTCGCGTAGACATCGTTCAATACCAAGAGCATGCGCTAACTGTTGGCAGTGATTCTCAAGCCATCGCTTACATTCAGGCGAACATCGACGGCGAGCGTTACAACGGTGTTGCGATCGACAACGACATCGTGTCAGCATCGATCCAAGCGGTACTTGCAACGGTTAACCAAAAAGTGATCGCATCAGAACAGGCGAACGTTGCCTAACCCCCGCAACGTTTGTTTGAAGCTGGGGTAAGTGGCACAACCGCTACCCCAGATACGTTAAAGCCGAGCATTACCCTGCTCGGCTTTTTTAATTCAGTAGTTATAATCACTAGCGCGAATTAATTGCTGCTGTTTTTCATAACCACCACACGATCTCGCCCACTACGTTTAGCTTGGTACAAAGCCAAATCCGCACGCTTAATCAGCTCTAACTGATTCCTTTCACTGGTAAACTGACATAAGCCAATACTCACGGTTAAGTGAATACTCTGATCATCGTAGAGGTAAGGGTCTTGCGTCAGCACATGGCGATATCTTTCACAGGCAATCAAAGCATTTTCTAGGTCCGTATGAGGCAAACAAAGACCAAATTCCTCACCGCCAATACGACCAAATTGATCCCCTGCACGGCGGTCAACCTCAAGACGACGAGACAGCTCCCTTAAGACAACGTCACCGCCCTCATGCCCATAGGTATCATTAATCTGTTTGAAGTGGTCAATATCAATCACCGCAACACATAACATTTGACCATAGCGCTCAGCCTTGGCCATCTCGTCCTGCAGATTTTTCTCAAACGCTCGTCGATTCGGTAGATTAGTCAAATAATCGGTCGTCGAGAGCGCCTCTAGACGGGCGTTCATGGAAATTAAACGCTGACGCATCTCTGCCAATCGGGTCATAGCCATTAATTTAGCGGCCAGCACTTTATGTTGAATAGGCTTGACTAAGTAAGCATCGGCACCGGCTTCGATACAACGCAGAATATCACTATCAGATTCGGAGCCACTTAAAATAATAATAGGCACCCAGTTGGCATCATAACTTCCTTGAAAGGTTCGAATTTCGTTAACCGCTTCAACACCCGTTTTATTGGGCATATTGAGATCAACTACGAGCAAATCGAATTCCGCAGAATGCTCAAAAAAGTATTCTACCAATTCCGCGCCGTCATTGACTTCACACACTTGATGACCAAGCTTCTCTAAGTGAAGTTTTAGTAGCATACGATCTGATGGTGCGTCCTCTGCAATCAGTATCTTCAAGGAAGCCTCCCAATCCTTTTTAAATGTGCCTTAACTCGAACAAACTCAGCTTTTATGTCTTCAATTTGATCATTGGGCTGCTCAACCGCACCCGCTTTTGCCTGAGCTTCCAATGCTGCCGCTTTGGCACTCAACCCCATAGCACCCACATTCGCACTGACAGACTTTAAACTGTGAGCAGGACGGTACATGGCTGCAACATCATTGTTTGCATTTGCATCATCTAAGTTGCTCATGACGCCATCCGCATCTTGCAAAAAGGCCATTACGATCTCTTGAACTTGATCGCCAAGAATTTCTTCTAGGCTACCCAATACCGTTTCGTCCAATGCATTTTCCAAAATGTTAGATTCCTCTACTTCTAATGAATTTACCACTTCACTTCCATTAGCTTCCGTCGTTTCACTTTGAGACAACCAAGCAGAAATAGTTCGTATTAATTCAGCACCTTTAAAGGGTTTTGATATATATCCATCGCCACCAATGCGCTTAACTTCTTCAACTCGTTCCGGTTGTACATCAGCGGTTAAGGCTAAAATGGGAACACGTTTAATTGCTTGCTCTTGTTCTATTTGTCGAATCTGCTTGATCGCTGCAATACCATCCATAATCGGCATATGCAGATCCATTAAGATTAGATCAGGCTTGAATTGTTGCCACTTTTCAATGGCAACTAAGCCATTCTCTGCCACTTCAACCTGAACATCATATTGAGACAACATCCCCTTCACAACGGCTAAGTTGGCCTTCATATCCTCAACCACAAGAATTTTGGCGGCCTTCTTAAGCGTTTGTGGCTTGCTCACTTCCACAGGAAGTTCTGTACTTCTTGAAGCTGTGTAATGAGTGCTGGCTTCAATACCCCGTATGCTATCAATACCTCGTTTAAGGTCATGAACACTGGCAGGTTTATTAATACATTTGGCAATGCCGCTCTCTCTAAGCTCACGGCTCGACAAAGTCCCTGCGGAAGAAATCAACAAGACTTGCGGCAGCAGATTATGCTCTAACTCAGTCTGAAGCCTTTTACTAAAGGTCACTCCGTCTAATTCAGGCATTAGATAATCCAAAATCAGCAAGTCATAAGGCGCATTTTGCTTCGCTGCTTCGATTACTCTCGCGTAAGCTGTGTTCGGGTACTGCAAAAACTCGGCCTTGAGTTGGCACAAATCCAGTTGATTTTGAAGTATCACTAAATTGGTCGGATTATCATCCACTACCAATACTTTAGAAAAACCAGCTTGATCAACTTCACCTAGAGGGTGGCTTAGGGGCTTTTCAGCGATGCCTAGTGATAATGACACATGGAATGCGGAACCTTTTCCAACTTCACTTTCGACAGTGATGTGCCCGCCCATCAAATCAATCAGCTGTTTGGTAATGGCTAACCCTAATCCTGTGCCGCCAAACTTACGTGTGGTGGAGTTATCCGCCTGCATAAACACCTGAAAGAGTTTACTTTGCGCTTCTTCAGAGATACCAATCCCCGTATCGATCACACTAATCTTAATGTCCAAGTTATTACCAGAATCAGACACTTCGCCAGTGACACGAATCATAACTTGTCCGATTTCGGTAAACTTAATCGCATTGCCAACTAGGTTCATTAGAATCTGGCGAATACGATAGGCATCCCCACTTACCGCTGGAAATTCACTAATGCCATATTCGACTAGTAGATCGATGCCTTTTGACTCCGCTCGGTTAACCAGCAAACGCGACAAATCATATACCAAGCCTTCTAAGTTAAAATCGATCTGTTCCAGAGATAAATGACCGGCTTCTATTTTCGAGAAATCTAGGATTTCATTAATTAGCTCAAGCAGGCTTTCACCGGAATTCTGAATGATTTTGAGCTGGTTCTGCTGCTCTTTATTAAGCTCAGTATTGGATAAAATTTCCGTCATCCCTAACACACCATTAAGTGGCGTGCGGATCTCATGAGACATGGTAGCAAGGAAGTTACTTTTGGCCTGACTTGCTTTGATGGCCTCTTCACGAGCATGTTTCAGAACACTTTCAGTTTCGTAGCGATCTGAGATATCCATATTCGTGCCGTACAAATACAAAGGATTGCCCTCTGTATCAAGGGCTGTTCGCGCACTGGCTTTAATATGACGTTGCGAACCATTTTTTAGAATGATTCTAAAATCCGCCACAAGATCCGTCTTAAGCTCTATTGCCTTAGCCATGGCGACCTGCAGGCGATCGATATCATCAGGATGAACGGCATTAAGCCAAACTGAATAGTCAAACCGACCTGAAATAGCATCCAACTGATACAAATCAAACATGCGCTGGTCCCAGACCAGTTCACGAGTCTGTAGATCCATTTCCCAAACACCGATCCCTGCAGACTCGGTGGCAATACTAAGTCGACTCTGAGCCCGAGCGATATTCGCTTCAATTTCTAGGCGTGAGGAAATATCTCTGGAGTGGATAATAAAACCACTTAAATGACCATTTTCATCAGTAATTTTGCTGCGTACGTTGTCAGTAATAAGCTCCGAACCATCAGCACAGCGATACACCATACGGTACTCTTCACGCTCTGGATGCTGCTCTTGTCGGAAAGCAAGGCCAACTCTGTCAAATGATTCTGCATCCGCATATAAGAATCTTGGACTCTTACCAATGAGTTCACTTTCTGGATAGCCAAACATTTGTATCGCAATCGGGTTAACCATCCTAATAAGTCGATTCTCATCAACCAAAACGATGGCTTCAGGTGCATCCATAAATAGAGATTTAAACATCTCCATTTGATCCTTCAACGCCACTTCTGCTTCTTTTTGCTCGGTAATATCCTGGAAGGTAATTACACAAGACAGATCCTTTTCCAGATCCTTGGCAACAGGCGTACAAGAGAATTGCACAGGAAACCAGCTGCCATCTGCGCGAGCAAACTTGGCATCGGTACTGACAATTTTGTACTTACTACGAACAGCGTGCAGCAATAAGTTTTCATAGTGGGTCTGCTCAGCGTCACTGCCTAAATGATTACGCAATAAACAAGCAACAGATTTACCAATCAGATCGGACGAATCAAACGCCACTAAAGAGGTTGCCGCTTTGTTCACAAAGGTAATATTGCCTTCATGATCCACTCCAACGATGCCGTCTTTGACCGATTCAATAATCAAACGATATTGTTGATCGGCTTTTGAAATAGCTTGCTTATTCGCTTCATTGGTCAACTCACTCTCAACCCACTGCCCGAATAGCTTAACCAGTTCGTACTCATCTTCATTGAAGTCTTCGCCACGAATATCGTGACCAAAAAAGTTCAAGGTACCAAAGACTTGGCTATTTTGATAAAGCGATACACCTAAATATGACTCAACTTTATGCAGCAAATAACAAGGGTGTGTAGCGATTTCACTGGCACCAGCATGATAAAAGCCTGTTACTTGATCTCGTTTTAACGTGTGAAAACAGTAACAAGTATTAAGGTCAAATATATCTCCAGCAGCGAAAGCATCATTATTACTGTGGCAATAAAGCACTTCATAGCGATCACCAACAATGTGGCTGACAATGCCCATCGGCAAATTCAAAATTTCGCAGCCTAAAGCAAGTACCTTATTAACCTTGTCTTGAAGCGCCAAATCGCTGTTAGAAGTAATCTTGTGAAACTTTTGCAGGGCTGTGGTAATACGTTTTAAGGGTGTTTGATCTCGCACACAAACATATACGCCATCGACTTCACCATTCTTCAACTTAGGGATGAAGGAACAAGCAATATATTGTTTAGTCATCGCACCAAGTTGATTTTTATTCACGGCAGGAAAATGAGCCTCTACCGCTTCTCCCTGAAATGCTTTCTGAAGAGCCGCTTCGACCTTTTCAAACTGCTCCGGACCGACGACATCCACTACACGCTGCCCAATCACGTGTTCTCGAGTTTTATGAAACAGGGTTTCATACTGTTTATTTACAAATCTATAACGATAATCGGGACCGATCAGTGACACCAAGAAAGGTAGATGATCAATGATGCTAGTGACTTCTGTTAATTGCTCTCGAATGGGCTCAGGGGACGTACTGGGAAATAACGCCGAGATTACCGGCAATGCATCATGGATAAAGTTTGAATCGACGTATAGCGGGATACCCAAATAACCCGCATTGGGTAACTCAAACCACTCTAATGACTTAATCGAGATTTGGGGCAGATCCTTGATATGACCTTCTTCAACATAAATCCCCTGCCCGTCCATCAAAACCACGGCCCAATGTGAAATGGCACCGGTACGTTCCAAAAGATTAGCCAGCGATTTAAACACCTTAAAAGGTCCAGTAAATGCATTTGCCCATTCAATCGGGGTCGGGCAAAAAGGAACATGCTGCAAAGTCATATACGTCACTGTAAGTAAGATGGCAGTTCAAAAAAGCTAATGTGAGACAACTAGCTCTGTCATCTCAACCTTTAGAGCCTAATAGACTAAGCATACCACTTGTTTGCATATCTCCTATATAAAACAAAATTCAAGGCAAAAAAAAGCGCCAACTTTCTGGCGAGTTGGCGCTTTTCAGAGCAACAATAATCACAAAAAAATCATTACAACAATGCTTTAGCAAACAGCGCTTGCAGTCGATTCAGGTCATTTAACGGCATCACATCTGCCACGTACTGATCAGGACGAACCACCACAATACAGCCTTGCTGACGATCAATGCCGCGCATCTTGTAGATATCTTTGCTGGCATCAGAACTTAGGGCAAACAGCTTCTCATAATCACGTAAACCAAGCTTACCTTTTAGTGGCTGCAACAAAGGATGCACTTGCGTCATGTCTACATCGCGATGTGCACAAGGCAAGATGGCACGCACATCAATAATAGAATCAATGTCCTCACCCTCACGGGTGTAACGCACAACCGGAGAAGAAGGCTCATGTTGCAAGTAATCGCACAGTTGATTGAGATCGGCCAAACCGTTTGCTAGGTCCTGTTCTCCCGCAAAAACAAACAGGTGCCAGCGGGCATCGGCTTCAACACAGTGCCCCATTTGCATGGGTTTGGCATCCGCGACACGCGTTACCGGTGCTGAGTGGAAACGCATACCAATGGTTTCACCAGACGCCAATTCTTGATACTTAGCATCTAAGCCAAGTACTTCTACCTCGTAGCGAATTGCGGTCCCTGCAGTAAATCGCCCAAACTGCTGGAAGTAACGCTGAAACTCTGCAGGATCAATACCGTCAGGGTTGGTTCCAGACTTTGGCTTGGCACTAAACATCTTTGAAAACTCGCGGTCAAAATCAATCAACTGCTGCGCCACATGTTGTCGCTCTTGTGAATAGGTCAACAGGAGTTCTGGTGCCGCACGCCCAGTTAGAACGTGCACCAGCTTCCAACCTAAATTCCAAGTGTCATTCACAGAGGTATTCAACCCTTGCCCCGCTTTAGGACTGTGTGTGTGACACGCATCACCGGCTAAGAACACTCGCGGCAATTGGCCTTCTTCTGAGTCATCAAACGCCGTGGTTAGTCGCTGACCGATCTCATAGACACTCCACCAAGCCACTTGTTTTACATTCAACGTGTACGGCTGCATGATGCGATTCGCTGCTTGAATCAAGTATTCAGGCGTAACACTGTTACGATCGATACGCTCATTAGGAGCCAACTTATCCAGTTCAATATACAGACGAACCATGTAACCACCCTCACGCGGGATGATCAGCATGTTGCCTTCATGATTGGAGTGAATCGCGCTTTTCAGGCGAATATCTGGGTAGTCAGTTTCCACCAACACATCCATCACGCCCCAAGCTTGATTGATCGAATCGCCAACCAATTCTCGGCCAATTGATTGACGAACCGAACTACGTGCGCCATCACAACCGACGGCGTATTTTGCATGTACCACCTCATGTTCAACCATGTATTGTGAGTTATTCACAACACGCTCAAATGTTAAGGTGACTGGGTATTCTGTGTTCTCTTGATCCACTTCTACGGAAATCAGCTTACGAGAATAATACGGCTCGATTTTCGCAGGATTCTGACGCATCACGTCTAGGAAATGGTCATGCACTCGAGCCTGGTTAATGATCACATGAGGAAATTCAGACAGATCATCTTCCACGTCTTGAATCTTGCTGCTGCGAGCGATGTGCTCACCATTTTCAGCACTCGGTTTCCAGAACGCTGTCTCATTAACCCAGTAGGCTTCTTGAGCGATTTGATCGGCAAACCCGTAGGCTTGGAACATTTCCATAGTACGACAGGCAATGCCATCTGCTTGCCCAACTAAGAGACGGTCGTCTTTGAAATCGACGATGCAGGTATTGATGTCAGCAAACTTTGACAATTGCGCCGCTAAGTTCAACCCGGCAGGACCACAGCCAACAATCATCACGTCAACGTATTCTGGTAACGGACGTTTTAGCGGGGGTGCTACGACGCGATCTTGTGGGTCTGCGAAACGTGGATCACCAGGGAAGAAACCGTTTAGATGAAATTGCATAGTTGTATTTCCTTGTTGTTATTTTCATCAACTCTAGTTTAGATTGAATATAAAGAAAAATTGCTTTTTAAAGCCATAAACAAAGAATTTGCATATATGAACCCAAACCATTTAAAGCAACTTGCGATCATTATTAAACAAGGCTCCATTTCAGCTGCCGCTGAGCAATTGTTTATTACCCAACCGACCCTAACCCGTTCTATTCAACAGTTAGAACAAAAAGTCGGTGCACCTCTACTTAAACGCACCCGCTATGGCGTAGTGGCCACAGAAATCGGTGAACGTCTTGGTCAACTAGGTGAGAAAATCTTGGCCGAGGCCGAACAAGGCAACGAGATTATTCGTCAGTGGCACAGCGGTTTTCATAATCAGTTTTCAATCGGTATTGACCCCCTGTGGGAATACTCCACCGTCGCGCAAACGACCGAAGCTTTCTTAGCTGAGCCGCGTTTTGTGTTTCATTTGCGCACCGGCTCTGCCGCTACGCAAATTGAATTACTGAAGCGAGAACAGCTGGACTTTTTATTGGGGCCTGCCCATGTCACGGTTGCGCAACGAGAGCTCGCTCGAGACGTACTGTTTCGTGATCGCGCGGCCGTATTTGCGGGGGCAAAATCCCCATTAATAGGCCTGAATCGTCCGATAAAGAAAACGGAATTAGAGCGTTGTAAATGGTTTATCGCCGGCGCCAGTGCAGGCTTTATGAACGTACAAAACGAAGAGTTGCTGAACAATGCCGCCAAGATATCATTTACCGGTGGTATTCATTCAGTTATGAATTTATTGCAGAACAGTGAGATGCTAGTTCGCCTGCCGGCACGTCTTGCCCTAATGTCTGGCGCCGTGAAACTTGAACAAATGTTGACCATTGACGAGGACCAATCCCCGCGCCGAGACATTGCTTTATGGTCGTTACAAGATGATAGCGAGCGCCCTGACAAACAACGGGTCAGAACACTGCTAAAAGAATTTGTCACCGAGATAGATCAGCAGTCCCCCTGCTTTGGGCTTGATATTTAAAGTGCTTGATACCAAGAAAAATCTTGTTGAATCTGACGTAGCACTGTGTCATTGCGCGCCGCGATAATCATGCCACTGCGAACGGAAGGACGGTATTCGGAGCCGTCCTGCATGCAGACTACACCACCTGCTTCTTGGAACGCTAAGATGCCTGCCGCATGGTCCCAAGAATTAGGTTTTGGGCTAATAAAGAAATCGATGTTATCACCCAGCATAGTACGATATTCGTGGCAGCTACAACGCATGGAAATGACACGCGCATATTGAGTTTGTGTGACGGCGGCTTGCTGACGCTGTGCTAAATCTTTGAACAAGAAGGGTGAAAAAATTCCCACGAGTTTGCTATCCGTTGGATTCTCAGACAGAGTTAGCTTACGGGGTGCCTGACTAGGTTTAACGTACCAAGCCCCTTCGCCTTTACTCGCTTCAATCCAGTCATCATTGATCACATCGTAAAGTAGACCAAAGATAGTTTCCCCTTGAAAAGAGGCCGCAATCAAGACGCCAAAGTTTGATACCCCGTTGGCATAATTCCAAGTGCCATCAATCGGATCGATAATAATCACTAAAGCATCACTGTCCAAATGATCCAGCACGCTAGGATTTGCAGCGACGGCTTCTTCACCAACCACTAAAGCTTCAGGAATCATCTTGCGAAACTGCTCAGTCATGGCCTTTTCCGCTGCCACATCGGCTACCGTGACCAAATCATCAAAACCGGATTTGGTGTCGATGGCCTCATCTGATAACGCCCTAAAACGTGGCAAGATTTCTTGTTTACTGACTTCACGGACGGTTTCAATGATGGCAAGCTTTTTTTCTGGGGACAGCAAAACAGACTCCTTGTTTGGGAAAGGGATGAGCAAGATAAACGAATTTATCTCGCCTTCATAAAAACTATATTACAGCCCCAGAGGAACACCAAATTTGATTAACCATTCAAAACACTTAATGGGCGACTTTAAGCACGATTACACCGGAAATAATCAGCAAAATGCCCATATAACGCATCAAAGAGCTGGCATCCCCAAAATACGCTACGCCAACCAAAAAGGTTCCCGCCGCACCAATCCCAGTCCAAACCGCATAGGCTGTGCCCATTGGAATGCCCTTTTGCGCCAACCAAAGTAGATAACCGCTCAGCACCATAAACACCACCGCCATGAGAATTCCGGGCCATTTTATCGCTGACGTTTGCGCCAACTTCATTCCCAAAGGCCAACCAATTTCCGTCAATCCCGCCAAAATTAGAAACAACCAACTCATGCTACACCTCCTCTATTCAAGCCAGTTTGGACACAATTGACGCCAATACTATCGATATATAAGATGAATAAAAGTTAATAACTATCGAATAATTTCATATGCAAAACTTAGAACACATTCGTATGTTGGTCCTCTCGGCTGATTTAGGTTCTTTTTCTGCCTGCGCCAGACACCTAGGCAAAGTTCAGTCCGCTGTAAGCCACGGTATCAGCACGCTCGAGATCGATTTGAATGTGGAA
Organism: Marinomonas sp. HM11-D; assembly: GCF_057626615.1. Taxonomy (NCBI): domain Bacteria; kingdom Pseudomonadati; phylum Pseudomonadota; class Gammaproteobacteria; order Oceanospirillales; family Oceanospirillaceae; genus Marinomonas; species Marinomonas sp. HM11-D. The sequence continues at coordinate 160,046 of NZ_JBMMKT010000004.1, forward strand.
TTGTTTGATCGTAGCACTCGAAAACCGGTGCTGACGGCAGCAGGAGAAAGGCTCTATCGCAGTGCCAAAGCCCTGCTAGCGCAATCCGATGAATTTGAACTGATCGCTAAATCGATCAATAAGCAAGAAGAAAGTGAACTCTGCATCGTGATTGACGACGCATTGTTAATGCCCAAGGTTAACCAGTTATTAGCACAATTCGCCGAGCGCTTCCCTTATACCCAACTTGATATCTTAAATCGTCCATCGCCAGATATTGTACCTTTAGTACAACATGGTAAGGCCGAACTCGGGCTCATGTTTTCAGAGCTCGCCACCATTAAGGAAGTTGACTTTGCCTATATCGGCCATCTGCCAATGGTGCCGGTCTGTCATCCAAATCATGCTCTCGCCAGCCGTAAACAGATCAATGAAACCGATCTATTTCCTCACCGCCAATTGACCATTCGCGGTAGCCAAAAGACCGAGCCACCCATGTTAGTCAGCATGTCCCCTAATGTCTGGTGGTGTTCAAGTAGTTTAAACGCCTTGTCACTGATTCAGCAGAATGTCGGTTGGGGCTACCTACCAGAATATCTGGTAACAAGCCTAATCACAGCGAAGCAGCTTGTAAGGCTGGATGTCACTTTCGACCACCTCACATGGCAAGTACCGATTGACTTGGTGTGGCAACGAGGCAGTGCCATCGGTCCAGGTGCCAAATGGCTGTTAAATGAGGTCAAACAAATTTTTAGCACCACCTAACACGTACTCATCGCCTGCAACCGCCCCCAAGCAAAACAGCGCGTCGACAAAAATTAACATTTTGCTAAGCCCTTCATTTCTCGAAACTTCTTAGAAAATTGGTCTAAGATTTCTATGTTACCGGTAAAATTTTCCTCAAAACCTATTGACGCCCATTTTATGTTATCGGTAACATTGCCTCCTAGTTACCGGTAACATAAATTTGTCGCCTATAACTTTACATTCCTTTAAAACAATAAATAGCGGGAAGAGATCATGAGCAAATTCGCTAAAACGCTAATCACTGCAGCCGTTGCAGGTGCCCTATCTACAGCAGCGTTCTCTGCTGACTACACTTTCAAGTTCCAATCATCTGACCCATCAGGCGATAAAAACTTCCAAATTCAAAAAGAATGGACTGAGCGCGTTGAGCGTATGTCGGCTGGTCGTATCAAGATCAACCTACTGCCAGTTGGTAGTGTGTTCAAACACACCGAAACACTTGATGGCATCAAGATGGGCATTCTTGATGGTCAAATCACCGCTACAGAATTCTTCTCTGGTAAAGACGCTGCCTTTGGCCTAATCGGCAACACGGTAGGTGCTTGGTCAGATACCACTCAATTGCTGCAATACATCAACTACGGTGGTGGTTACGAGCTAATGAACGAACTTTACGCACCTTACGGCGTGAAATTCATCGGTGGCTCTACAACAGGCGTTGAATCATTTGTATCACGTGTGCCACTAAACGGTGTTGAAGATCTAAAAGGTCTAAAACTACGTGCACCAGAAGGTTTGGTGCAGCGTGTATTCGCCGCAGCAGGCGCAGCACCGGTTAACCTACCAGGTTCTGAAGTGTTCACGGGGTTGAGCAAAGGCGTTATCGACGCGGCTGACTACACTGTGTTCTCTACTAACCAGAAAGCGGGTATGAACCAAATCGCGACACACCCAGTGCAGCCTGGTTTCCACTCTCTACCATTGATCGACGTATCAATGAGCATGAAAAAGTGGGAAAAACTGCCTGCGGATCTTCAAGAAATTATGACCACGTCGGTGCGTGACTTCGCTAACGACATCACGACTCAGCTACGTATTGCTGACCAGAAAGCCGTGAAAGAAGCACAGCAAGATCCGAACATCACGATTCACGATTGGTCTGCAGAAGAGCGTAAGAAATTCCGTGAAATCGCTCGTACACAATGGGCAGAGTTTGCAAAACAATCGCCAAACGCTCAAAAAGTGTATGACTCGATCACTTCTTACCTAGAAGAAAACGGCCTTCTTTAATCTCTAAGACGACCACCGCCAAACCAAAACAGGAGCTTGCTGGCTTGTAGTTGAGCAAGCTCACTGGCTCCTGTTTTAAACTGGACCCTACCCCATGAATAAAGACACCCCTATTCCACACCCAGAAGATGCGGCAGAGCAACCTCGCAATCTCCTAGATAAAGCCATTGTTCGTATTGGCAATGCTTTAAGCTTGTTATTCCTGTTTACGGTAGCCATCTCTTTTTACGAAGTGGTGATGCGCTATGTGTTTAACTCCCCCACCATTTGGGTGCATGAATCCGCGTCTTTTATCGGCGGGTGCCTATTTGTATTTGGTGGTATCTATGCCCTCGCGACCAATAAACACGTGCGCGTAGTGCTGATTTACGATGCGGTCTCTGATCGCACACGTCAGTACCTGAATGTGTTCCATCACATTATGGGGCTTATTTTTGCAGGCCTACTCGCCTATGCCGCTTACCAGATGACCGAAAGTGCCGTGTTAACGCCTTTTGGTGATATTCATTTTGAAACATCTGGCTCTGCGTGGAACCCAGCGTTTCCTGCTTACGTGAAAATTACCATCTTTGTCACCATGTGTGTGATGTGCGTGCAGTTCGCTCTTCACTTAATCCAAGAAGTGCTGAACCTAAGGAAGTCATAAAATGTTTGATCTATCTAGTTTAGGCATTGGCTACGGCAGCCTATTAATGCTGGTCTCCATGATTCTTCTGCTACTGACCGGTATGCAGTTGGCCATGGTGACAGGTCTAGTCGCCTTGGTATTTGCCATTGGCTGGTTTGGTATCGACGCTCTACCTTTGGTAACCAGTCGTCTATACAGCTTTGTCGGTGGCTACGTATTCCTTGCGGTACCGATGTTCGTCTTAATGGCGGCGTTACTGGACCGTTCAGGCATCGCCCGCGATCTGTTTGATGCGATGAAAGTCGTTGGCCGTAAGGTTCGCGGTGGCGTTGCCGTTCAAACACTTGTGGTAGCGGTTATCTTGGCCTCTATGTCAGGTGTTATCGGCGGTGAAACCGTACTACTGGGCATCTTGGCTCTGCCACAAATGCTACGTCTTGGTTACAACCGTAAGCTAGCGATTGGTACGACCTGTGCCGGTGGTGCGCTGGGGACTATGTTGCCACCTAGTATCGTCTTGATCATTTACGGCCTAACCGCCAGTGTATCGATCGGCGACCTATTTAAGTCAGCGTTTTTGCCAGCCCTGATTCTAGCCGCAGCCTACATGGTGTACGTGTTAGTCATCAGCTACATGCACCCAGAATACGCACCGCTTCCAAGTGAAGAAGAGCTAGCGCAAGACAAAGAAACCAATTACTTCAAAGCACTGTTCTTCCCGATCCTATCGGTAGCGGTTGTTCTTGGCAGTATTTACACCGGTATTGCATCCGTGACTGAAGCGTCTGCTCTGGGTGTGGTCGGTATCGTGATCAGCGCTTGGGTTCGTGGCGAGCTGAACTTTGAGATGCTTAAAGAAAGCGCCAAAGCCACTATGAGCACCTGTGGCATGATCATTTGGATCGGTATCGGTGCAACAGCTCTGGTAGGTGTCTACAACCTAATGGGCGGTATCGACTTCGTTGAAGAAACCATCCTAGCGTTATCTGGCGGCAGCGTCATGGGTACTATCTTGATCATGATGATCATCCTACTGGTACTGGGCATGTTCCTAGACTGGGTAGGTGTTGCGCTACTTACCATGCCGATCTTCGTACCTATTATCACTAATCTTGGTCTAGACCCAGTTTGGTTTGGTGTTGTGTTCTGTCTAAACATGCAGGTGTCTTTCCTTTCACCTCCATTTGGTCCAGCTGCTTTCTACTTGAAATCTGTGGCACCAAAAGACATCAGTTTGGGCGAGATTTTCTCTTCATTACTGCCATTCATTGCCATTCAGATCCTCGTGTTGGCATTGGTTATTTTCTTCCCTGAATTGGCAATTTGGTGGAAATAATCTTCCCCGACCTGATTAGTACAGACAATATTTAGAATACAAAGTGCCATTTGGCACTTTGTAGGAGATACAAAAAATGATTAAGAAAATCATTGTGATGGGCGTATCAGGATGTGGCAAATCATCCATGGGCCAAAAATTAGCTGGGCATTATGGCTACCCATTTTTCGACGGGGACGACTACCACAGTGAAGCCAACGTGGAGAAAATGCGTCAAGGCATTCCGTTAACCGATGAAGATCGTTTTGGCTGGCTAGAAACCTTAAACGGTATCCTAAAAGATAACGATACAGCGGTGGTCGCCTGTTCAAGTCTAAAACCGATTTATCGTGACATCCTACGCAAGGGTGTCGAAGACTTAGCCATCGTTTATCTGCAAGGAGACTTCGATACCATTTGGCAGCGTCATCAAAAGCGTGCTGGTCATTACTTTAATGGCAAAAGCATGCTAGAGAGTCAGTTTGCCACGCTGGTTGAACCGGTTGACGAAGCAGACGTCATTGCCGTAGATATTTCGCACCCTCTCGATGAAGTATTTGCACAAAGCATTGCCGCGTTAGAGGCTCGTTAATTATGTTTAGCTGGCGTTCGCATCAAGCGCTCAAAACGTCAGCTAACTTATTCTTATCCTTTGCTTTTTTCGACATTAGTACATTCGCACAGGAAGCGGCATGTGGTAATGTTACCGTTAACAATAGAAAAAAAGATCCATCATAATGAAGAAAAAGCGCCCTACTTTACAGGATGTGGCTGACCTTGTCGGAGTGACAAAAATGACCGTCAGTCGCTTTATTCGTAACCCAGAACAAGTATCTGATGCGTTGCGCGATAAAATCCAAACGGCGCTTGATGAACTGGGGTACATTCCTAACCGCGCTCCAGACATTCTTTCCAAATCCAAAAGTCACGCCATTGGTGTCTTGCTACCTTCTTTAACCAACCAAGTATTTGCCGAGGTCATTCGCGGCATCGAAACCGTGTTAGAGCCGGAAGGCTACCAAACCATGTTAGCCCACTTTGGCTATAGCCCAGAATTGGAAGAGCAACGTATCGCGACGCTACTGTCTTATAATGTCGATGCTTTGATTATCTCTGAAAGTCAGCACACCCCTAAAGCACAGAAAATGCTGGAAAATGCCGGGGTGCCCGTGATCGAGATTATGGACTCCACGTCAAAGAGCCCATTGCATATTATCGGTATCGATAACTGCGCGGCGGCACGGGAAATGACACAAACCATGATCGATCATGGTCACCGCAATATCGTTTATTTCGCGGCCCGAATGGACGAGCGTACCCTGCAAAAAATCGACGGCTACAAACAAGCAATGGAAGCCAACGGTCTAGATGTGGTGGTCAAAGAAACGCAGAGCGCATCGTCCTTCACCCTAGGCGCAAAATTCCTAGACGAAGTGTTAGCAGAGCATCCAGACACTGACGGTATCTTTTGTACCAACGATGACTTAGCCATCGGTGCACTTTATGCTTGTCAAAAGAAAGGCTTAAAAGTCCCAGAGCAAATCGGCATTGCTGGTTTTCACGGACACGACATTGCCCGAGCCATGGTACCCCTGTTAGCAACCGTGATCACGCCACGAGAGGAAATGGGACGCCTAGCGGCAAAAGCCCTGTTAAAAGGCCTGCAGGGCGAGTCGATCAAAAAACAAGTCATCGAACTCCCCTACCAAATTGAATGTGGCGAAAGCATCAAAGCACTTTGATGCTTTTCTTGGGCTAAATTTAGTTCGGCATACCTGGCAAACGAGTGATCTCGTCTAACCCCTCATCCCAATTGGCACTGCTGTCGCAACAAATATGTGCATCGGGCTTAACTTCTACGTCATCGTCTAAACACCCAGCGGGTACCACCACTAGCTGTCTAGATTTTGCGTCAGTCGGCATCATAGAGCCGCAGGTACTGCAAAAGCTACGTGCAAAACGTGTTTCTGGTAAGTGATAAAAAGTCACGTCATCCGCACCTTTCAACCAAGTTAACTTAGCATTCGGTGCAAACAAGTTCGCGCAATGAGCCGTACCAGAAGCTTTGCGACAGCGGCTACAGTGACAAAGATAGAACTTGGCAAAGCTTCCTTCGAGCTGAAAAGCCACCTTGCCGCACAAACAAGAACCACGGTAAATTTGATCCATTTAACACCTCTGCAAAAGCCGTATAAGTACTTCTAGAGGCCAAACTTTAACGCGTTTGTAGAGAAAAACAGAGTGGTATCGATGAGAAAAATAGCGGGCATAAAAAAAGGGAAGTATGCAGGGTGTTGAAGAGTCATGCATACTTCCCTTAAAGGGTGACGTTAATCGCCTCGGCAGAACGAACACACAAAAGGATGTGCTTGATCTGCGATTACTTAGCAATCCCCCATTTATGAAAGCTAAGCAACCGTGTGAGGCAATAGAAATAGATCACCATTCCATAGAGGACTTCGCATACAATATCGGGCAGAGCAAATATATGACGCGATGTCGAGATTAATAATAGGCGGTTATTAGAAGTAATAGCTTGCTAATTGCGCCTCTGATCTCACCATTTACGACAAAACTAAGGATTTGCGACACATTGGTCGTTATTTTCCTAAAAATCGCCTTGATATAAAGCGATCTCTAGCCTTTTCTAGATCTGCAACAAGTACAGCAAAGTACTGATACTCACAAATGACAGCACTGTCGTTACCATCAACGTACTCGCGCAGAAGCTACGTTGACCATATTCGCCACAAATAATTGGATAAATACTAAACATCGGCATCGCGGCAAACAGCAAAACTGCCACGCGTAACTCAGTTGGCATTTGCGGGAAAAACTGCAAACAGGCAAACACCACCAGCGGGAATGTCAGCAACTTCATGCTCGCCACCAGGGCTGTACGCACTTTACTGCCCTGCACGGTTACCCCGACTAATGAGCCACCAATGACGATCAAAGCCGCTGGTGCCGCCGCCATTGCCAGTAGATCCAAAGAACCAGCGACAAAACTTGGCAGATGGAGTCCCAATAGGGATAAGATAACCCCAGCAAATACTGACAAGATAATTGGGTTGGTCACAACACGTTTCAACACATTGCCAATAACCTTCTTACCGGCCCCCGGCTCATGGTTATACACCGACTCAATCACCACCAAGGCCACCGGAAGAAATAAGATATTCTCAACAACCAGTGACATGGCAAAGGCTTGCGCAGGAGCATCATCTAGGTATTGCAGCAAGATCGGGAAGCCAATGAAAGAGCTGTTCGGCATCATAGCGCCCATGCCACTCACCACAGAGGTGAGCCAATTCTCTTTCAGAAACAGACGCGCCGCGGCAATGGTCAGTGCAAAGGCCACTAATCCCCCTACCGCATACACCAGCATATAAGACAGATCTACGACCGCTCGTAAATCCAGAGACGAGATTTTGGTCACCATCACCGAAGGCAGCGCAAAATAGAGTACAAAACGACTCATCGCTGGTAAGGCTTCTTTTGGCAGCAATTGAAAACGCGTACCTAAAAAACCCAGCAAGATTAGAAAGAAAATGGGGGCGGAAGTATTAAGAACAACGTCCAAAGCGAATCCTTATGTCTAGAGCGATGTGAAAACTCCATGCTACCCGAATATCATGACAAGCAATACAAAGCAGTACGATCAAAAAACAAGATTGCTATTCAATAATTCTGATACTGGATTATTGTCTGATTCTAAAAAAAGAAATGCCCCAATTGGGGCATTTCAAGTTAACGCATAAATTGCTAGGCACTACACCACAAAGCGATCAAGCAATTGCTTCTGTGACGTGGTACTAACGCGTTGTTGTTCCATCGACTCATTTGAGGACTGGGCTAAACCAGATACTTCGGTCGACAGGTCTTTGATTTTGACGGCGTTGCCGCTGATGTCTTCCGCCACATGGCTTTGCTCTTGTGCGGCTGAGGCAATCTGTACGTTCATGGTACTGATACGCTCAATCGCGGCACTGATGTTCTGTAACGACTCGTCAGCAAAGCGTGCTTTTTCGACCGCTTCTCCTGCTGTGTTGCGGCTCTCATTCATGGCCGCCGCCACCGCGCCAGAACCTGCCTGAAGCTGTTCGATCATGTCACGAATTTCAGTCGTGGATTCTTGCGTGCGCTGCGCTAGGGTACGCACTTCATCTGCCACAACAGCAAAGCCACGACCGGATTCCCCTGCCCGTGCCGCTTCAATCGCAGCATTAAGCGCCAATAGGTTGGTTTGGTCAGCAATATCATTGATCACACTCAATACTGTCTCAATATTCGCTGTGGCGGTTTCAAGCTTTTGTACCTCAACCACGGCCTGCTCAATGCGACTAGACAAAGCATCAATCGACATGGCGGTATCACTGACCACTTTTGAACCGTCAATGGTGTTTTTGTCAACTTCTAACGCGGCTTCAGAAGCGTGCTGAGCACTTTGCGCCACTTCGTTAGCCGACATGGCCATTTCATGAATCGCCGTCGCAAGCAGATCCAACTCCTGCATTTGCATGCTTGTGGCTTGAGCCGATTTTTGCGAATCGAGCACAGTCTCATCACCACTGGCAACAATTTCATCACCTAGATGCTTTAACTGCTTTATCTGATCTTGGAGGCTTTCTGTAAAAGTATTAAAGCCTTCTGCCAAACTGGCAAACTCTGGTGTGTTACTCACTTCGATACGTTTTGTTAGGTCACCTTTACCGGTAGCGACTTCTTGGATCGCAGCATTTAAGCTGTCGAGCGGACGCATCAACACCTTAATCATAAGCATTAGCGCGATTACACTGATGATCACACCAATGACAGTGAATATAATCGAGCTATTACGCAGTTTACTTAAGGTAGCGTAAGCTTTGTCTTGATCCACCACCGAAACAATGTACCAACCCTCTGCTTTATCGAAACGCATACTAACCATGTAAGGAATGTTGGCCACGGTTAAATATTGCTTACCCTCTTTCAATTGAACGTTAGCAAAGAAATCACGAATGTTTTTGCCGTTGTTTGAAATCTCAGGATGGGCAATCGCCGTACCATCGTCAGATATAATGAATAGATAACCAGCATCCATTAGATTGGCAGAGTTCACCAAGCTAGCCAGTGATTTCAGTTCCATATCAAAATACATGGAACCCACAAACTTGCCTTGTTGATACACAGGTGTTGCGATCGAGATAATAGTATTACCCGACGACACATCCACATAAGGGTCTGTGATAACCAAACCGCCGGTTTGCTTTGGTTCAGTAAACCAAGGGCGTGTTTGGGTCACATAGCCTGCGCCAGGATCCCAATTTGGATCATTATCTATAATGATGCCGTCTGACTCATAACCAAAACCAACAGACAAGAAACTTTGCTTCACTGCGGCTTGATCAATCAAATTCTTAACGTACTGACGATCATTGGGGTTGAGTTGAATCGCCTGTGTAATGGCAAGAGCAAGTAACTTCTTATTACTTAACTGCGCCTGAATAGTATTCAGTACGCCCTTTTCAATTTCATTTAGACTCGTTGCAACCAGTCCTTCCACTTCATTTTTTACGGTACTTTGCTGTTGTAAGCTCAATAAGCCAACGGTCAGCAATAAAAGTAGAGCGGATGCTCCGACAATTTTGTAACTAAAGCGCATTTTTTTACCCTGCTTAATTTTCCACCTAGCGGTCACTTTTTGACTATCAGTGACTCATAATATTTATAACCATCGATTTTAATTATTTACTTCAGACCACCAAAAACCATAAATAATATTTATAAATTTTTTGGAGTAACTTTAATAAAAAAATTAGCTATATACTCAACCAATGGAATGTACAAAATATTACAGCGAAACAATTAGTTACAGAGTTTTGTAAAATTATTTACGATTTAGATCATATCGCTCAACAAGATATAACCACAGCAAAACCCAGCAATGATACAACGATTTAAAAATGGAATATCCCATTTCAATATCGCACATATTAAATTGTCTATTTGGTTATAATTGATCTGATATTTTCCCAATTATATAAATAGTAAAACAATCTTTTCGAAAACGATTCTCACTTATATGACCGTAAAACGAAGCGCCTTATAAAAACAAAAAATGCCCCGTATGGGGCATTTTGGTGAACTAGAGTTTGACCGACGAGTATTACACGATAAAACGATCGAGCAATTGTTTCTGAGCAGAAGTGCTCACACGCTGCTGCTCCATAGACTCGTTTGACGATTGTGCTAGACCAGAGACTTCGGTCGACAGATCTTTGATTTTGACGGCGTTGCCGCTGATGTCTTCCGCCACATGGCTTTGCTCTTGTGCGGCTGAGGCAATCTGTACGTTCATGGTACTGATACGCTCAATCGCCGCACTAATGTTCTGTAATGACTCGTCTGCAAAGCGTGCTTTTTCGACCGCTTCTCCTGCTGTATTGCGGCTTTCATTCATGGCCGCCGCCACCGCGCCAGAACCTGCCTGAAGCTGTTCGATCATGTCGCGAATTTCAGTCGTGGATTCTTGTGTGCGCTGCGCTAGGGTACGCACTTCATCGGCTACTACAGCAAAGCCACGACCGGATTCCCCTGCACGTGCCGCTTCAATCGCAGCATTAAGCGCCAATAGGTTGGTTTGGTCGGCAATATCATTGATCACACTTAACACGGTCTCAATATTCGCTGTGGCGGTTTCAAGTTTTTGTACTTCAACCACGGCCTGCTCAATGCGACTCGACAAAGCATCAATCGACATGGCGGTATCACTGACCACTTTTGAACCGTCAATGGTGTTTTTGTCAACTTCTAACGCGGCTTCAGAAGCGTGCTGAGCACTTTGCGCCACTTCGTTAGCCGACATAGCCATTTCATGAATCGCGGTCGCAAGCAGATCCAGCTCCTGCATTTGCATATTGGTTGCCTGAGCCGACTTTTGCGAGTCAACAACTGTCTCATCACCTTTTGCAACAATCTCATCACCTAGCTGTTTCAGTTGTTGAATCTGACCTTGAAGACTTTCCGTAAAGGTATTAAAGCCTTCTGCCAAGCTGGCAAACTCTGGTGTGTTACTCACTTCGATACGTTTTGTTAGATCACCTTTACCCGTAGCGACTTCTTGGATCGCAGCATTTAAGCTGTCGAGCGGACGCATCAACACCTTAATCAAGAACATCAATACGATCACGCTGATGATGACACCAATAGTGGTAAAGATAATTGAGCTGTTACGTAGCTTACTTAGTGCAGCAAAGGCTTTATCTTCGTCTACGATGGAAACGATGTACCAGCCTTCAGCTTGGTAATAACGCATATCCACTAAGTAAGGCACGCCCTCAAGAGTTATGTTTTGGACACCTTCTTTCAGATTAATATTGGTAAAGAAATTACGAATATTTTTGCCGTTATTAGAAGCATCAGGATGGGCAATCGCAATACCGTCGGCTGACACTACAAATAAATAACCTGCATCCAATAGATTGGCAGAATTGACCAAGGTAGCGAGCGATTCTAGTGACATATCAAAGTAGATGGCGCCAACGAATGTTCCTTGCTGATACACGGGTGTGCCAATAGAAACAATGGTATTACCTGATGACACATCCACATAAGGATCCGTGATAATCAAACCCCCAGATTGTTTAGGCCCAGTAAACCAAGGTCGTGACTGTGTCACATAGCCAGGACCCGGCTCCCAATTAGGATCATTATCAACGATACTGCCATCCGCTTCGTAACCAAACCCTACGGCAATAAAACTCTGTTTAATCGCGGGCTGGTTCAACAGGTTGCTAACGTATTGGCGGTCCATAGGATCCAGCTGAATAGCTTGAGTGATCGCTAGAGCAAGTGCTTTTTTGTTACTGAGCTGTGCATCTATTGTATTAAGCACACCCTTTTCAATTTCACCAAGACTGGTGGAAACCAGCCCTTCAACTTCATTTTTGACCGTGACTTGTTGCTGAACGCTTAATAAGCCAACCGTTAGCAGTAACAACAATGCCGAAACGGCAACAATTTTATAGCTAAAACGCATTTAATTACCCTGGATTACTTCCACATAAATAAGAACTGTTTTTATTTACTGGCAACAAGTATTAATTGGAGGCTAGCTGCCACTCGCATCAAACCTCAGAATCAAAGTGCAGGAATTATGTCTTACTTACAAATATTGACATATATCTTGTTTTTGTTGCATTTTGTAAAAAATATTAGTGGATTTTCATGTAAGAAATAGTTCAGCGCAAATCATTTTTTACAGTTTCTTTTCAGAATTATTATTTTTTCTTATACATTTATTTAAAATTTAATCTAAATCATTAATTTTACAGGGATAAGTGATCCCTCTTTTATCAATAAGGCGCTTTTCTTGCACAATAAAACCTCATTTATATTAGTAAAATCAAAGATAAGAAACGTACTTTTAGAGCGGGCTAACATGGCATAGCACCTCTACTACTTGTCACACTAAGAAGAAGTCGTTTTTATAAAGACATGTTGAAGCGTTAAAACTATGTTGATTGCTAGTCAGCCTGACCTTGTTATTTGGGGAATTCTGCTTAATTTGATTGCCTCACAATAAAAAAACCTCGATGACTTATTCAGCCAATCGAGGTTTTATGGGTACTCAAAAACGTTAACTTAATGACCGGTGTAGCCTGAGTACATGGGATGACCTGAGATGTTTAACGCTTCTGGGAATTCCACTTTCAAGATGGTGCCGGTATCCGATTCCGTGATAAACAAGGTACGTAAATCTTTACCACCAAAGGCACAGTTGGTAGTACCTAAGCCTTTCGGTGAGCGCACCACAGCCACCGGCCGACCTAGATGATCGTGCACCCATACCAAGCCCATACCGGTCTGACAAACCACCACACCGTTTTGTGCCGTCAATGCCAAACCATCTGGGCCAGCGCGACCGCCATTAAACTGCAGGAATAAACCGGCTTTATTCACTCGGCCACTTTCCGACATCGGCAAGCGCCATACAGCATTGGCACGGGTCACCGCTAAATAAAGAACATGGCTATTTACATCCAATACCAAACCATTTGGGCTGGGGGCCGTATCAATTATACAGGTCAACTCCCCCGTTTCTGGCTGCCAACGGTATACACGACCGGTTGGATCGTGCAGACCGGTTTGACCTTGATCGGTAAAGTACAAGGCGCCATCTGGCCCAAAGTGAAGATCGTTACAGCCTTTAAAGCCTTCTGAATCACAATCCTTTAAAACCCCCGTCACTTCACCAGTTTTCGGATCCAGTTGCATAATGCCATTTTGGAAGTCGGCAATAAAAATGCGCCCGTCTTTGTGGATCTTTAAACCGTTGGGCTGACCATCGTATTCGGCGATCTGCTCAACATTCCCTGCATGGTCCGCACGCATAATGCGGCCAAATGGAATATCGACAAAATACAGGTTGCCATCACGGTCAAACGATGGTCCTTCAATGAAACTATCGACCGGCACACCGCGCTTATTGCGTGTTGCCCAATAGGACGAAGCATTCGGACGGCGCAAAGACTCAGGTAACTCAGTGAATACCTGTGCATCAAATACAGCGGGTTCTGGAAGAGGATAAGTCATGCTATCCACCTGTTGTTAAAGAGGGTAAATACAAAGCGATCTCTGGGAACGCCATCAAAAGGAATAAGAAGCCGACAATCACGATAAAGAACGGCAAAGTGCCCATGACCACATCTTCTACTTTGACCTTATTGGATGAACTCGCCACCACAAATAGAATCACGCCTAACGGTGGTGTAAGTTGACCTAATTCCACCAAGATCACCACAAACACACCAAACCAAATCAGGTTAATATCCAAGGCGTTTAAGGCAGGAAAGATCACCGGCACTATGATGGCAATCATCCCTAGGCCTTCCATAAAACAGCCTAGAATGGCAAAGATCACCATCACAATAATCAAGAACACAAAGCGCGAAACATCCGCATCCTGCAGGTAATTCACCAAGGTTTCACCGGCTCCCGACAACGCGGTCGCATAGGCAAAAATCATCGAGGTAAACACGATAAATAAGATGTTACCGCTCATCTTAATGGTACGCGTTAACGCATTACGAAGTAACGTAACATTCAAACGCTTATAAAGCCCTGCCACCAACATGGCACCTAATACACCGACAGCACCCGCTTCTGTTGGGGTAGCAATACCGCCATAAATACTGCCAAGCACAATAAAGATCAGCATTAGAAACGGCAGCACATCTAAGCCCGCGCGATACAGTTCTTTAAAGGTCAGCTTGCTCTTGTCCACTGGCGCTAAATTAGGATTCAAAGTACAGCGAATCATAATCAGGCCCATATAAAACAGCGCCAGCAAAATACCCGGCAACATGCCAGCAGAGAACAACTGCGCAATAGAAGTTTCGGTGAAGGTTGAGTAGATAATCATGGTGATCGACGGCGGGATCAAAATCCCCAAGGTACCGCCAGCCGCTAAAGAGCCCGACACCAAACGAATGTTATAGCCACGAGAAGAGAGCTCAGGCAGTGCCACAGTCGACATCGCTGCTGCCGTTGGCGCACTGCCTCCTGAAATCGCCGCAAAAATACCGCTACCAGCGATGTTGGTATGCAATAAGCCACCCGGTAAGCGTCGTACAAACGGTGATACACCATTATATAAACGCGAACTTAAGCCCGAGCCAAGCAGAATTTCGGCCATCAAAATAAACAACGGAATGGCCGCCAAGGTAAAGCTATTCGCAGAACCCCAGCTGACAATGCCAAGTGCCTTCCAACCAGCAAAGCCCTTGATGGCCCAAAGATACGCAAGGCCGGCACTGGCGACGGCGAACTGCACCCACATACCACCAACAATAAGGCCTACGAGAAGACCAAAAATTAAAATGCCTTCCATTATTCGTTGCCTTCTTTTACACGTAACAAGATCAGCATGTGTTCTAGTAAGAACACAGCGATGACCACAAACCCAAGTGGTAATAGGGTTTGTGGTATCCATAAAGGTGTGCGTAAAACAGTTGGGGCAAACTTTCCGCGACTAAACGAACTGCCGACTAAATCGAAGGTTTTCCAAGCCAACACCGCACAAATCGATATCGCAACGATGGTGAACAGTACACCGAGCAACCGTCTTACTGAGAATGGCAGCGCATCAAACACCACTTGCACTTGAAACAAAGAATTAGAACGCACCGCCATGGCCGCACCAAATAACGTGAGTGCCACCACCAGATACCCCGTTACTTCCTCAACAAAGCCGAGTGAGTAGCCAAATACGCCTCGTAAAAAGACTTCCAAGGCGACCAACAGCACCAAAGCGGCCAGCATCACCGAAGTCAGCACGCCAACGATACGTCCCAGTAGATTAAAGAAAGGCGCAGCAGGTGCTATGCCTTGTAATGGTTGCTCGGCATGCATACTACTTACCTATCGCCTTTAACACTAACGCCAAGGCTTCTTCGTATTGTGGGCCATTTTCTTTGGCCCACTCAGACCAGTAAGGACGTAGCAATTCACGTGCCTTAGCGGCATCACCGTCCGCCGCCATAGTAATCGTCATGCCTTTCGCTTGCTGATCGGCCATTTGCGTTTTTTCATCTTCGATGAATTCAGCTGAGGTTTTCTCGCCCTCTTCAGCGACAATGGCACGTAATTTCGCTTGATCGTCTTCATCGAGATCTTCAAACGAATCGATGTTCGCGATGATCATTGAGTTACCGTAGTTCACCGCAAAACGGTAGTTGTTGGGTAGGAATTCATGCCATTTCTTGGCACCGCCAGCACTGGCTGTTAATACCCCATCTATGACACCACGCTCAAGCGCTGTTGGTACTTCTGTACCAGATAGCGTAATCGGCAAACCACCAAACGCTTCAACAAAATGGCCTTGCTCAGGAGAGGTCACACGGATCTTACGACCTTCAATATCGCTAAGCTGATTTACAGGGAAGGTAGTGAAGAACACCTGTTGTGGGTAACGGTAGCCACCCAGCAAAACCACATCTTGCTGTGCAAATGCGTCTTCTAACATAGGTTGCATCGCCGCATAGGCTTTTTGCCACTCGGCATCGTTTTCGATCAGCATTGGCAAGTTCAGAACGCGAGCGATTGGCACATTACCTGAGAAAAAGAAGTCCGCGGCGAAATCAACAATGCCGTCCCCTACCGCTTGTGTAATGTCAGCGGATTTGATCTGCAAGGTTTTACCAAGGTGCATTTTGATATCTAAGTCACCGTCGGTTTCCGCTGCAACACGTTCGCTAATACGAGTCATGCCTTTTACAGCAGCCGTGGTTGATACAGAAGAATAGGTATAACCCGTCCAGCTGGTGGCATGGGCTGCAAACGTACAAGCCATGATGGCACTTGCAACGATCGTTTTGATTTTCATATAAGTCTCCGTAGCATTTACACTATATTTATTATTGCTAACAAAGTTAGCCAAGACGTTTCTTGGCTACTTACGAAAAGGAAAGGCCGGTGACCATGACGAAACACCAGCCTTCCTAAACTCTGCCCATTAGCCTTTCGACTGACGAGCCTTCATCACGCGACGTTTGATCATAGGACCAACCACCACCGCGACCGTCATGGCCACCAACACTAAGCTAGTTGTGTTGGCAAACAAGGCAGACCATTGGCCTTGACCAATCAATAGCGTTAGACGTAGGTTCTCTTCGGCAAAGCCTCCTAAAATCAAACCCAGCACCACAGGTGGTAGTGGGAATTTGAATTTGTCCATGACATAGCCGATCAGACCAAAACCAAGCATCAAATACACATCGAACATACGCTCGTTAATCGAGTACACACCGATGAACATCAATACGATGATGATGGCGCCCAACACTGGACGAGGTAGTTTCAATAGATGAGCAAAACTGTTGGTTGCTAATGAACCACCTAAGAAAATCAGCAGGATGGCACCAAATAGGAACTGCCACATGAAGCCAAACACAATGTCAGGGTTATCACGGAACAGCATTGGACCCGGTTGCAGACCATGTACCAACAGACCACCTAGCATTACTGCCGCCACTGCGGTACCAGGGATACCTAACGTTAAGGCAGGAATTAACGCGGAAGCCGTGTCGGCGTTGTTCGCTGTTTCCGATGCTGCCACACCTTCTGGCTCACCTTCACCCCATTCGCTAGGATTATTGCTGGCACGACGCGCTTCGTTGTAAGACATAAACGCCGCCATCGAACCGCCTGCACCTGGCAAAATACCAATCCAGATACCGATCAAAGAAGAGCGCAACCAAGTTTTCCAGAAGCGGAACATTTTCGGCAAACTGCGTAGCAGAGATTCCGTTTTAAGTGCTTTACCAGCGGCTTTGGTGTCCAGCGGTTGTTCTAGCAAGTCGATCACCGGAGGCATCGCGTACAAACCCACTAGCAGAATGACCATGTTAATGCCGTCAAGTAACTCAAGCTGACCAAAGGTAAAGCGGTCTTCACTGGTGATTGGATCGGCACCCACCATGGATACGAAAATACCAAAACAAGCACTGATCAAACCTTTGATCGGGCTTTCACCGAGCAAGAAGATAATGCTACATAGACCAAATACGGCGATCCAGAAGACTTCCGATGGACCAAATAGCAGTGTGACTTTCGCCAATGGCGGCGCTAGTAGCATCAGTGCAAGTGCACTGGCGATACCACCGATGGCAGAAGACACCACAGCGATTTGCAAAGCAAAACCACCACGCCCTTTTTGCGCCATTGGATAACCGTCAAAACTGGTGGCCACGGCCGCTGGCGTACCAGGAATACGCAGTAATACAGCAGGAATGGCACCGCCGTACATGGCGCCATTGTAGATACCTGCCATCAAACCCAAGGCTACTAGAGGATCTAGACCAAAGGTAAAAGGCACCAATACTGAAATCGCCATGGTGGCACTTAGACCAGGCATGGCACCGACAGCGATACCGGATAAAACGCCAATAACGATCGCGGTAAAGTTATCAAATGTGAGCACGCTCGGTAGAGCTGAGATTAGTTCCATATACATAGTCAGTCACCCTTACCAAATCGAGCCCATTGGAAAATCTTTGGCCATTGCCATGCCAAAGACCAGATAAATACCTGCTACAACGATCACATCAGATACCAAAAGAATTTTTAGACTACGGCAACCAAACAGATAAGCAACAACCGGCACGAAGATCGCTGTGGTTAAGTAAAAACCGAAAAAATCTACACAGGTAACGAATAGAAAGACCGCCAACAGCGCACCGAATACGCGTCCAGGGGATTGAAGAGCAGGTTTTTGGGATGCTTTATTGCTTCGTGCCTTTTTGATGTCAGACAGAACCAAAATGACAGAAAGCACCATCATAGCGATCAGCATAGCCACCGGTAGCAAAGATGCATTACCCGTTAGCTCTAATGCTGGGATAAGAAACGCAGCGGATGCGATAAAAATGCAGAATGCAATTACTATCATCGGCCGCAACAATGGTTTGGTATTGTTATTATTCATCACAAGCCACTTCACAAAAGGTAAAAAAATGGTGCGGGAAAAACTCACCCCGCACCGTTAGCTTTTATTTCCAAGGAGTGGTTTCCCACACTTGTTTTGCCAAATCGTATAAGTCACTGTTTAGCTGTTTGAAGTCTGCACCGATAGAGGCTTCAACAGGGTTCGCAGTGGCGTTCATTTTTGCGATTAACTCAGGATCATTCGCCGCTTTCTCAAACGCTTCTAGTAGTTTTGCTTCCACGTCCGATGGAAGACCCGCTGGGGCAACAAAACCACGCATCGCACCGTTTAAGAAATCAACACCCTGCTCTTTGAACGTAGCCACCTCAGGAGCGAACTCCGAGCGTTCAGATTGAGCCACACCGATCACATTCAATTCATCTTTAAAGGCCGCCACTTCTGAAATGTTCAGAACGCCTGCTGCAACGTGACCACCTAGGATGGCAGTACGAGCTGCTGAAGAGCCTTTAAATGGAATAATGGTGAACTGTGTATTAGTGATGTTTTGGAATTTAGTCAGACCTAGGTGATCATCACCGCCAAGACTCGACATCCCCACCGTGATAGAACGAGGCGCTTTCTGGGCCGCTTCGATCAACTCTTGAGCAGTAGTAATGCCAGTTTTCTTAGAGGTTACGATTACGTTTGGATCGTTAACGATGTTCGCAAGGTAGGTAAAACTGTCAGCCGTGTACTTCGATTCACGGTCCAAGGTACGAGCCATCATACCTGGTAGGTTGTATGTGCCAATGGTGTAACCATCTGGATCTGAGTGTGCCACCTCGGTGATACCGATCTGACCACTCGCACCTGGGACGTTTTTCACCACGATGCTGGCGTCATTGCCAAGGTATTTCTCAACAAACGGTACAACATTTCGCGCCATGACATCTGTACCACCACCCGCAGCAAAACCAACAATTAGGGTAATTGGTTTTTCTGGGTAATCAGCCAATGCAGCACCCGATGCGAATAACAAGGCACTCATAAGCGCAGCTTTCTTTTTATAATTGAACATGCGTCTTCTCCTGAGATTTAGCGTTTTAGTTGGGGTATTCCCCTTTAAATTTAAGTCTCCGCTCAGACTCAAATTGGTGATTAACTGCGTGACTCATTCACATCACGCAGTTATTTAACTTAATGATTATTCAGGGAATTTACAGCCTTTTTCTTTCAATGCTGCGTCAACCCAGCTGCGATCGTTAGTACGTGCCTTGATCGCTGCCATTTGTTTCACTTCTTTGTCTTGCTTTTCCATCGTACTCGCAAGAATCTCTTCTGCGTGGTCTAGTGGCACTGCCAAGACACCATCACAGTCACCAATCACGATGTCACCTGGGTGAATCACCATGCCATCAATGCTGATCGGTACGTTGATTTCACCTGGGCCATCTTTGTAAGGACCACGGTGCGTAACGCCTGCCGCAAACGTTGGCAAGTTAGTTTCAACAAAAGCATCTAAATCACGGATCGCACCATTCAGTACAAAACCTGCTACACCACGGTTAATGGCATGCGCTAGCATCAACTCACCCATTAGAGCGTTACTAAGATCACCACCCGCGTCCACTACGATAATGTCACCGGGTTCAGCCATATCGATGGCTTTGTGAAGCATTAGGTTGTCGCCTGGACGTGACTTAACGGTGATAGCAGAACCAATCATGGCACCTGAAGCGTGCATTGGACGAAGCGTTGGACCCGCAGCAAACACTCGGTTCATTGAGTCAGATACGTTTGCCACTGGCAGACCGGTAAAGGCTTTGATCAGTTCATCTGATGCTTTGCGTTCACGTTTTAGGATTTGAAAACCAATAGACATTTCTTATTCTCCTTGCTGCATGAATTGCGCTGGTTCGGCTAACAATTTGCGGTTAATAATTCGGTGAGCGGGCAACAATTGACCTTCAGCAATGGCAACAACGCCTGCTGCTGCATCAACGCTGACTCGAGTACTGCCTTCTGTTGTCACACCACCGATGTGTGGTGTCACGACAATAGCAGGCTCTTTTAGGAATGGATGATCAGCCGCTGGCGGCTCAACCGCGAAGGTATCAAGACCAGCACCCGCTAGATGACCAGAATGAATCGCTGCGACCAATGCAGCTTCATCAATCAAGCCACCGCGTGCTGTGTTGACGATGTAGCTACCTTGCGGCAGCTTAGCAATGCTGTCGGCGTTAATGATCTCACGCGTTTGCTCTGTCAGCGGACAATGCAGACTTAGGATATTGCTCTTTTCTAATAGCTCATCCACGCTGTCACAACGGGTTACGCCATGCTCAGCAAACATCGCATCGCTGGCGTACGGATCGTAGCCAAACAGGTTAAGGCCAAAACCTTTTGCCATTTTCGCCGTCGCTTGGGCAATGGCGCCCATGCCAAACAAGCCCATGTTTTTGCCCGCTAGCTCGACGCCAGAGAAACCTGGTTTTTCCCAGCGACCTTGGCGTAGGCTGTCATCAAGTGGCAAAACACGCTTAACAGTGGATAGCATCAAAGCGATAGTGTGCTCAGCAACAGAAACCGCGTTTGCACCAGTTGCAACGACCACAGGAATATTACGCTCTGCAGCCGCTTCGATATCGATGTTGTCGACACCAACGCCGTGCTTAGCAATGACTTTTAAGTGAGGAAGGCCCGCATCTAGAGTGTCTGCATCTAGGCGACCCATTCGAGAAATGATTCCTACCGCTTGTGTTTCACGCAGTAGGTTAGCAATGGTCTCACTGTCCGCGTACGGCGGAGTATGGATAGGTGTGTAACCATTGTCTGCTAGGTATTGTGTAGCACTAGGCGCAAGCGCTGGCCCAGTCACAAGAATATTTTTCGTTGTCATATTGTTCTTATTCGTTGTTAGTTAGATCACGCCTTGGCGGCAACCAAATCAAGATCATTGGATGACAATAAAAATTACTTATGTCGTCCTGATAGAAAATAGACTACGAGATAGATATTCTTTATGATAGCGAATAATTTTTTAGCTTAAATAAAGATAATCTTTATCTATGGACACAAGACAACTCAAATCGCTGGCCGCTGTTCGAAAATACGGCACCTTTGCTAAAGCTGCAGAGTACGTCAACCTGACGCCCGCTGCGGTCGGACAGCAGATTGCCGCCTTGGAACAAGAGCTAGATGTGGAACTGTTTGATCGCTCTACCCGCCCGCCCGCCTTGACGCCTCAAGGCTTACAAGTGTTAGAGATGGCAAGCGAGATACTGCGCTTGGAAGAGGATACCAAAGCGTCCCTGCGCGGCGATCGTATCTCAGGCACCTTGGTGATTGGCTCCGTTCGCTCCAGTGCGGTGAACTTGTTACCTGCCGCCATGGTAGAAATGCGTAACAAGTTTCCTTTCTTAAAAACTAATTTACGCATCGGTTTGTCAACCAACCTAGTATCCGATGTGGAATCTGGTCACCTAGATGCGGCGATCATCGCCGAACATGTTGGCATCCCACCGACTTTGCGCTGGAGCCCATTCCTCAATGAGCCATTATGGATAGTGGCCGCAAAGGGTGTCAAAGTCGGTACGCCTAAAGAGATGCTCAGTAGCCTACCGTTTATAAAATTTCGCAGCTCAGTCCCTTTAGCGAACTTGATTGATACCGAAATTTCACGCATGGGCGTGACCACCAACGATGTGGCAGAGATTGATATGATTGGCACCATTTTGACCTGTGTTCGACATGGTCTAGGAATTTCCGTGGTCCCTCATGTGGCATTGATGGAATCCGATGCTAGGGATTTACAGCGCATTCCGTTTGGCAATCCACAACTTACACGTCAAATTGGCATTGTAGAGCGCAAAAACTGCCCTAGGGGATTAGTAGTAGAAACGCTTCACAACATTTTGGCTAACCATAGCGGCCTTTACGGTGTGAAGCGTAGAGATGAGTAAATATAACTCTATATTTACGATTAATATCTTTAAATAAGAGCTCTTTCGCTGCTGTTGCAGTGTAGTTGTGCTTAAGCCCCATTCAAACTCTTCTTTAGTCAGAAGAGTTTGCCGCCGCCCATTTCACGATATTTTCAAAAGCCACACTGAAATAGAGCTCGTAGCTGTTTTTCTCCACATATCCAATGTGCGGCGTAGCGGTGACGTTATCAAGCGTTAGCAAGGGCTCGTTTTCAAGCAGTGCTGGCTCCACATCAAACACATCCAGCGCGGCTTGACGTCGAGGGTGATGACGCAAGGCTTCAAACAACGCATAGGTCTCGATTAACTCCGCGCGACTGGTATTGACGAACAAGGCATCTTCTTTCATTAACGCTAGATCTTCAGCCTTAACACAGCCACGAGTCGCTTCATTCAAACGCAGATGCAAACTGATCACATCAGAATGGCTAAAAAAGTTTTGTTTACAATCCGCAGCACGATAGCCATCTTCTAGCGCTTTTTGCCTAGAGGCTTCACTACCCCAAACTAAAACATGCATATCAAACGCTTTCGCATATTTAGCGATCTGCTGGCCGATTTTACCGTAGCCCCAGATGCCGATGGTTAAGCCCTTGAGGGTTCGACCCAACCCCAATTGACCAGAGTCCTGCCATTGATCAGCACGCATATTATTTGAATAAGTAGGAATATGTCGTGAGGCAGACATAATCAGCGCCCACGTTAACTCTGACGGCGCCACCGGAGAACCCACACCTTCGACAACAGTCACGCCATATTGCTGACATAAATCCACATCAATATGATTACTGACCTTACCCGTTTGACTGATTAACTTTAGATTGGGGAGTTTTTTTAGAAGGGATTCCGTGATCACGGTGCGTTCACGAATCAATACCAACGCATCAACGTCATGCAACTTACGCACTAACGTATCTTCGGCGTAGGCATGATTTAATACCATTACCTCATGCCCCGCTAAAGTATCGAAGCACTGTAAATTACGCACCACATCTTGATAATCATCTAACACTGCGATCTTCATAGCACACCACTCCTTTTTGCTGTGTCCTCACTTATGATGCTAGCAGTTTAATCGTAAGATGACATAGCTCTATGGCGTCATGATTAACTAACTTAGCCCAAAGAAGTAACGATCTATCTTAAATTGCATTAGCTGGTGACATTGCCTTTCATCCAAGCCTTTTAGACGATCATAGAAGTGTCTAGCCTGCTCTTCAAATACATCCACCAAATGCGGATCAAAGTGACTACCGCGACCCTCTTTGATGATATTAAAAGCTTCTTGATAACTAAAAGGCTGCTTATAAGGGCGCTCGGAACAAAGCGCATCAAACACATCGGCAATGGCGAAAATCCGGGCATTAAGAGGAATCGACTCACCCGATAACTGCTTGGGATAACCCGAGCCATCCCACTTTTCGTGATGCGAACCAATCACTGGAATCGCAGGCTCTAGCCATTTAATGCCCTCTACCATGCTGACACCTTCTTCAACATGGGTTTTCATAATAGACATTTCATTCTCATCTAAACGACTGGGCTTGAGCATAATCGTATCTGAAATGGCAATTTTGCCGACATCATGGAGATAACTCCCCAATATCAATGCTTTAATCTGATCTGTATCCACAGCGGCTTTTTCAGCCAGCTCAACCGCCATCCAGGCAACGCGGTAATTATGAGCACCGGTATCTGAGTCACGTAAGGAAATGGCTTTGCCCAAGGCCAGCATCATATCGATGTTGCCCTTTAGAATTTCTTTCGACTGTCGTATATGTTCACGATTGAGATACACGATGGTTGGGTAAATCACCAACGCACACAACCAGACAGCACCGATCGACAGCAGAGCCACCATTAGAGAGTAATGGCGAATGTCAGCTTGCTGCCAACTAGGGACAACTCGAACCCCTTCCATATAGCCCCAAATACCGGAATCTTGCGTTTCAATCGGCACAAAAATTCTTAGCACCCAACCATCTTCTGAGGTGGTGATGCTTTCATAAGCTGGCTTTAACGTATCTGGTTTATCGTGATGTGGCAGTTCATCTTCGATCTTTGAACCGCTTGGGGTCAGTGACTCGGATAATTTCTCACCTTGGGCATTATAGAGTTCAACGATATCAAACCAATCCAGCACCAGACTTTGTGTGACTTGCTCCGCTATCTGTTCAACTTGCTCAGGCTTGGCAGCCACTAAGCCAAAATGCTGAATCGTATCGTGGGTGACGTCCATGGCAAGGTCGACAGATTCTCGCTCAGCATTTTCAACTGCCATAAACCAAGCAATTGCACCGGCCCCCAAGCTAATCAATAAACCAGTCAAAATAATGCGCTGCAACGCACGACGAGCAAAGTCCATAAACAGTCCTTAGAATACTGATCCAAAGAAAATAAGAAGCGATGATGCAACAAATTTCTTATTTAACGCTTATGGCTCGAATGTCATCTAATAGTCGATTCGCTGAGTGAAGCGCTTCCGAAAAATCGTAATCTTCCAGTTGCTGCAATAACAGGTTCAGCTGTAATTGATAAGAATCCGCTAATTGATAACGAGCAAGTTCGGCACAGCATTCAAGCGCATCTGCATCACCACCTTCAGACAAGTCCACGACGCGTTGTAATAGACCAATTAACCTTTCATCTTGAGTAAAAGACTGCTCGAGTTTTTTCTGATCTTGCATATCGCGTAACCTTGATAAACTCTGTTCTAGCTCTTCTAAACCGTTACGCAAGTCCTGTATCACACTTTGCAGATACTGATCATTTAAATCGGTTATTTTTTCAATCCGTTTGGCAATGGCTACTAGATTCACCGCACCTAGGTTACTGAAAATGCCGTGCAAGTCATGGCCCACAAACTGTAGGCTATCAAGCTGTTTTTCATGCGTTAAGGTTTTAATGTGATTCACAAGTGCTGGATATTTACGTTTATAACGCCCCCACAAATCTAGATATTGCGGTAAACCGCCAGGGATACGCTTCAGAGCAGAACGTAAACTCAACCCCGGTAGCATTTCTGGTACAGCAGTTTCTGCAGTTTGAGCTGCGTTACCTATCACCGTTTTACGGGAAGAGATACACCATTTCAGTAGCACTTCTTTGAGCTCTGCTGGGTCGATGGGTTTGGTCAAATGATCATTCATACCGGCTTTGATGCTTCGATCACTGTCCCCCACCATGGCATGAGCCGTTAAAGCGATAATTGGTAAGTCTTTATATTGTGGTAGCTTGCGAATCTCATGGGTCGCCTTAAAACCATCCATCACCGGCATTTGTAAATCCATCAATACCAAACTGATGTCATGCTCTGCGAGTGCTGATAAGGCTTCTGCACCATTTGTGGCACTAACCACTTCAAAACCCATTTTTTCGATCAGGCCCGTAGCAATCATCATGTTGATCGGGTTGTCTTCGGCAATCAGTATTTTCTTACCAAAAAGCACCTTGGATTCTTGTTGAGAAGAGCCTCCCACCACAACCTGCTCGGCAGTGGACAAATAGTTAGTGACTGACCTGAGCAATCCTTCTGGAGTCCGTAAATGGGTGAGAAAATGAAGCTCTCTTTCAAACTTGTTCCGCAGCCTAAGCTTTTCCGCTTGGCTCGTTATAATGATCACCCCCGATTCTGAAGAAGCGTGGTGTAAGCGTGATAGCCAAGCATCCACCTCAGCTACTCTGATGCCACGGGCATCGACAACGTGTAATTGGCAATCCGTTAAGGCCTGATCATCAACCATTGCCGTATCTGTGGATGCTACGTACACCAGATCGGCACGCAAGCCATAAAACAAATTCGGCAATGAGGCGTCCTTTGCAAAAAGACTCAGCTTACTCACCCCATCGAGTGCTAATTTGCTATCAACTGTGCTGGCAATAGGTAAGGTCAGTTGCAAGGTAAACACCGAACCAACGTCTGGCTCACTTTGCACTGCTAACGAGCCAGACATAATATCTACTAATTGCTTACAAATGGATAAACCTAATCCCGTACCACCATAACTTCGGCTGGTGGAAGCATCCGCTTGGGTAAAGGGCTGAAATAAGCTTTTCAGCACAACTGGGCTCATACCTATACCAGTATCCCTGACCTGCACTTCAAAACTGACCTTATCTTCCATTTGCTCGATCATGCGAACACTCACGAACACACAGCCCTGACTGGTAAACTTTATCGCGTTATTAACCAAATTAGTTAATACCTGACTAATACGTACCGAGTCCCCAAGCATGGTTCGAGGTAAGTTAAAGTCATAATCAAACACCAACTCAATGCCCTTCTTGAAAGCATTGAGATGGTTCACATCGTAGACATCTCGCAATACATGATCCAAGCGAAACTCCTGTGGATCCATTTGTAATTGACCTGATTCAATTTTCGAGAAGTCTAGAATGTCATTAATAATCACCAACAGGCTGCTCGCTGACGCCTGGATCTTATTCAAATAGTCACGCTGCTGTGGTTCGAGGGAAGTATCTTGAAGCAGATGGCTTAATCCGATAATACCATTCATTGGCGTGCGTATTTCATGGCTCATATTGGCCAAGAAATAGCCCTTGTGCCGGTTCGCGTTTTCCGCAGCCTCCAGCGCCTCCTGCAATTCCTTGGTTCGCTCTTTCACAAGTTCCTCTTGCTTAAGCACCATTTCTTGCAAGTGTGTATTGAGCTCATAGAGCTCGCTGGCTTTGGCCTCCAGCAAAGTTTCCGCTTCGAGACGAGAACGTTGTTCTCGCTCTAAACGGCGCTTTAATCGTTCTTCCAAGTCCGTCATGAAAGTTTTTCGATCTCAAAATGTGTTTCATACAGCTCATCCGAATCAAGGTTCTGATACGAAATCTCTAGCTGCTCATTAAAATATTCAGCACAGCCCTTGATTAGCCCAAGCGCCAATATTGAGAAAGGCCGCTTCGAGCGATACTCCATGTGTAACTTTGAAGAATCTATGCGAGTACACTTAAACTCCGGCAACTCTGCATTAGGGTATAATTTACGAACTTCGACATGGATAGAGTTATCCACCGACTCAAGCATGTCTAAGGCACTATCTTTATCTGCTACAAGCATCGGATATTTAGAAATTAACGCTGAAAACAAATGCTTACCAAAAGCTTCCACTAGATCATCCACGGGAATATTGGTTTTTTTGCTTAGTGCCACCACCAACTTGATAATATCCGTGTGTTCATAATAACCAACCGAGGTGTACGCCCCGCCAGTACTCAAGGTTGGATCATCTAATAAGTCATCCAAAACGTCTTCGGAAAACGTTTCTTTAATCATTTCCATAAACTGAATATAGACTACGCCAAGCATGAATTCCCTCACATATTGATTACATCTTGTTAACGAAACAGCACTTAATCAAGCTAACACATGGTCGTAGTTTTGCTATAGCATTAGAGTTAATAAACTGTTAATCGTTGTAACTGGCATCAATTGCAACGGGCAGATTCAAAGAGGAATGGACATGAATGAACAGGGCTTAAAGACCATCTTGGTGGTGGACGACGAACCTGCCAATATCACTGTTTTATCAGGTACTTTAAAAGACAATTATCGCGTGATCGTTGCCAAAAATGGCAAACAAGCCATCGAACGCATTGAGAACGTTGTTAAACCTGATTTAATTCTACTCGACATCATGATGCCAGATATGGACGGCTATGAGCTGTGTCAGATCCTTAAACAGCGCGAAGAAACCAAAGACATTCCCATTATCTTTGTTTCCGCGATGAGTGAGTTTAATGATGAAGAGAAAGGCCTACAGCTAGGTGCGATTGACTACATCACCAAACCCTTTTCCCCTGCCATTGTCTTGACGCGAGTCCGCAACGTCCTGCAGTTACGTGACGCTC
Organism: Marinomonas sp. HM11-D; assembly: GCF_057626615.1. Lineage (NCBI taxonomy): Bacteria > Pseudomonadati > Pseudomonadota > Gammaproteobacteria > Oceanospirillales > Oceanospirillaceae > Marinomonas > Marinomonas sp. HM11-D. The sequence continues at coordinate 188,254 of NZ_JBMMKT010000004.1, forward strand.
AGTCATCATTAGAAAATCAAAACAAAGCCTTAGAACAAATCGTAGCCGAGCGTACTCGTGAAGTGTATTTAACACAAAACGTTACAATTCATGCTCTGGCTTCGTTAGCTGAAACTCGAGACAACGAGACTGGCAATCATATCCGCCGCACGCAATATTATGTGAAAACATTGGCTGATAATCTGATGCAAAATGGCTATCACCTAGATGAGTTGACTAAGGAAAACATCGATTTGATGTTTCGTTCAGCACCACTGCACGATATTGGTAAAGTTGGCATCCCAGACAGTATTTTGCTCAAGCCTGGCAAACTCGAAGCAGACGAATTTGTGATTATGAAAAGCCATGCTTCATTAGGCGCTCAAGCGTTGCGAGCAGCGCAAGCGGCGGTTGGAAATAACGAAACAGAATTCTTACGTTATGCCCGAGAAATTTCAGAAACACACCATGAAAAATGGGATGGATCAGGCTATCCAAAAGGCTTAAAGGGAGAGGATATACCGATTTCTGGCCGCATTATGGCGTTGGCCGATGTTTATGACGCGCTAATTTGTGCTCGAGTTTACAAACCAGCTTTTTCCCATGAAAAAGCCAAAGAAATTATTTTAGAGGGCAAAGGTAAGCATTTTGACCCGAAAGTAGTCGATGCCTTCCTCAATATGGAAAGCCAATTCCAAGCCATTGCAGAAGAATTTAAAGACTAAACTATGATTTCCATAAAAAAACCGCCCGAAGGCGGTTTTTTTATGCATATTAATTTTTTAGAACGTAAAGACCTTCATTTGTTGCCTTAACGTTCCCATACGATCTCGTAAATTACGGGTCGCAGAGCTAGATTGATCCGCCATACTTGAGGCGTGCTCGCCCTGCTGTGATAAGGCTTGTAGACCTTCATGGACTTCACTGATCGAAAGTTCTTGATCCTGTGTACTCTTAGCGATTTGAGCATTCATATCAAATACCACCCCCAGCTGAACACTCATCTCATCCAACTTAGTGCGCGTATCACGTAGCCCAGACAAACCATTCTCAGTAATACTCGCGCTGTTTTGCATTTGATCCGCCATGCGTTGCGTCGCACCACGTAGACTATCAATCATACCTTGAATGTTAGTGGTTGAATTCGATGTACGAAGCGCTAGTTGACGCACTTCGTCCGCCACTACCGAGAAACCTCGTCCATGCTCACCCGCACGGGCGGCTTCAATCGCGGCATTCAACGCTAATAGATTCGTCTGTTCTGAGATGCCACGAATCACATCCAACACTTCGAGTATCTCATCTCCATGATGCTGCAATACGCCCATTTCTTCACGATTAGAGGTCATTTCCGCTTGCAAGTTTTCAATCGCATTAACGCTCATCTGCAATTGCTTAACGGACTGATCTAATATCTGACGCCCTTCTTGGGATTGCTCCCCTGCGTCTCGGGCAGAGTTTGCAATATAAGAGACTTGCACCGCTATGCCTTCCATCGTGGCTGAGATTTGCGCGAGAGCAGCTTGCTGCTCATGGAAAGATTGCGTCGTCGTTTGTGCTCCAACTTCCAGTTGCGAAGACAGATTCTCAGTTTCATCCGACACCAAAGCTACTTCTTTCATGGTCAGACGCAAACGCTCCATTAACTGCGACAATTGCACACACAAATCGCCAATCTCAGCACGATCTCGAGTACTAAAGGTCATCGACAAATCCAGTGATTCTGAAACTTGGCTAATCTGCTGACGCAACCGAACCACAGGTCGAATCAACGCCCCTGTTACCGGATATAAAACCATAAGCGCCACAGCTAACAACACGGACGCCAAGATGAAGATAACTGTTTGGTTGTCTCGAATGTCTGCGGTAATGTCACTGGTTGGCACTGTGGCTACGATGTAACGCTGTAAACTCGGAATCCAGTAGCTGGCAATGTAACTATTATTTCCTTGCCAATTCCCTTCAATGACTTGAACAGCTTCGCTTGGCTTCGCAATCAAAGGGGCAATCACAGGGTCTTGACTTAAATTAAGCTCTGTTCGGCTGTTTTCAGGACTAACATCAACATGACCATCCGCGCCGACCATCATCACGGTACCGTTGGAACCAATTTGATAAGACTGAATCAACTTGGCAATGGCTGCCAAATCCATAACACCACCCGCAATTAAATAGGGGCTGCCTGCTGAGTTATGCTCAACACTTGAATAGTTAATAAACATGCGTAACGCGTTGCCACTGAAATCATTGGAATCCAAGTTCAATTCATAAGCAGCATGACGGCTTAAATAATCAAAATACCAACTATCATCGCTATTGGACTTTTCTAATGCTCGGCCGTGCAATTTACCGTCTTCGTAATGGTAATACACCATTTTCTGGCCATTATTAGCGGCAAGAAACACCCCCAAGGCTCCGATTGAAGACTGGGTTTTCACCATCGTTTTTGACACTAGATCGAATTCACTTTCTGGCATCCCATCTTGCACCCATTGGATGATAGTTGGGTTGTTTGCTAAGGCCTGTGAACCTGCAATCATGATGTTAAGCTCAGCTTGAATGCCGCTGCCAATGCCTTCTAGGGCTAATGGAAGTTCATAATTTTCAAGACGTTCCAGTCGATCTTGACTGGAAAGGATGGCTTGGGCCGTCATAACGATTACCAGCTGAGCCAGTAGTATGAGTGCAACCACAAGATAAAAACGTGTTCGTAAACCTAAACGATGCCAAAATTCCATATTCAACTCCCTATCCTAACATTAGCCCTTGCAGAGATATGCACTGACCGCGTTAATTCCTAATGGCAAAGGTGAGTCAAAGGAATAAGCATTCGCCTATTCTTCAGTGAGGAGAGAGTCATTCCATTGACTAATTCCTGACAAAATTATCATGGGTGATTTCAAATAACTAGAGATATGTCAACTAACACAATTACATTAGGGTCAGCTAATTTCTAATTTTTGGCTGGTTATTAAAGGAGCTATTCGGAGTGATTGTTTTAACAAGGATTGATTTAGAAAACCTTAATGTAAAATTTTATCCTCGAGACATAAACCCTAAGGATTACGCTTTAACTAAATACCAATCATGGAACTAAAAAATTACTGATAAGTTCATTTAAATGATTTAATCACCATACTATTTCGGCCCTGTGCTTTAGCCTCATATAAAAGCTCATCACTTTGCTCAATCAGTTGCTTTAACTGTATTGATTCAGGATTTTGGCAAAATACAGCACCAGCACTTAAGGTGACATAGTCACTACATTGGGACGATTCGTGAGGGATCTTTAGCGCATGTACCGCTTCGAAAACTGATTCAATTAATGATTTAAGCTCTTCTAGAGACGTGCCAGAAACTGCCAGTATAAACTCTTCACCACCGTAGCGGGCAAAGACTCTAAACTCCTTACCTATTGTGGTTTTCATAATATTAGAAACTTCCTTCAAGCAATCATCTCCCGCCAGGTGGCCATATCGATCATTAAAATTCTTGAAGTAATCAATATCAAACATCACGACGCTGATGGCAGTTTGAGTTTGCAGACTGTGCGAAAACAAAGCTTCGCCCTGATCATCAAAGTAACGACGATTATGAATTCCTGTCAGCCCATCTAGATTTGCCGATCGCTTAAGAGCGTCTGCTTGAAATTTAAGCGTTAAGTGGGCCTTTACGCGCTTGGAAAGAGTTAGCTGATTGATGGGTTTCTGTACGAAATCCACGCCACCTGCTTCCCAGCACTCGACTTCCTGCTCAGGCTCCGTAAAAGACGTAATAAATATAATTGGGATATCAGCGTATACCGGATCCGCCTTCAATATGCGGCACAGCTCTAGACCTGACAATTCAGGCATATACACGTCTAGTAAAATAATATCCGGGCGTCGAGTCTTAATCAGCTCAAGCGCCTCAGCACCGGAACGAGCCATATAGACGTTATAGTCATTGTGCAAAACTTGATAAATCAGCTGGATATTGGATGCTTGATCATCCACTACCAGCACATCGGCCAAGTTAAAATTGAACAATTCCATTACTGTGACCCTTTTATATAATTGTGTAGTTCTGCGGCCGCGGCTTTAAAATCCAGTGCCTGCATCGCAGCCTTTATCTGTTCTAGCGCCGCTATCTCGTCAGGACTCGCCTGTACCTTCATCATCTCATAGACACTGGTGGCACGCATATTTGAACTTTCCAGTAGCGCAATCAACTGCTCCAAGGAAAAGCTCGGCGTTTGACTGTATTCATCGGCTACATGCGTAGCGCTTGTAATACTTTGGTTTAAAACAGATTGAATGGCAACTACAGCCTCATGGTAAAGAGTGTCAAGTTGCTCAATTTGAGCACTAAAATCTGTTACTTCACCTTCTTTTACTTTTTTCTCCAGTGCCAGCATAGCGCCACTAAGGTGTTCCGCACCAATCGCCGCGGCAGAACCTTTTAACGAATGTAACAGCCTTTTTGCCAATTCAAAGGTATCGTCATCCCCATCGATTTCCCGTGGCATAGAAGCCATCAACTCTTTCGATTCACGCAAAAAAGCTTCCAGTGATATGTGATATAGCTCTACATTGTTGCCCATTCTTATCAAGGCCGCTTGCGTATCCAGTGTTGGTGCAGAATCCTGTGGACTGAGCGCATTTGAATTCGCAGCGCAGCTCTCTATTCCGTTAGTGGCATTAATATGTTTCAAGATTAGCTCCACAAGTTGCTTAATTTGAAAGGGTTTACTTACGTGAGCATTCATACCCGCTGCTTCGGCTAATTCGCGATCTGATGTCAATGCATTGGCCGTCATCGCAATAATGGGGGTCTGTTGTGACATTGCTCGAATCGCCTTGGCTGCGTCATAACCATCCATCACCGGCATTTGAATGTCCATCAGCACTAAATCAAACGGGTTACGAGCAAATAGATCAACAGCCTCTTGGCCATTGTTTGCGATAACCACCCTAGCCCCTTCTGCTTGCAAGAGTTCCTTGGCAATCAGCTGGTTGGTGGCATTGTCTTCCGCTAACAGCAGCGTTAATCCATTTAAAGGCAATGTTTCTAGCTTTTCGACCACACTGCGCTCATCCTGACTAGGATGGAATTCCAGTAAAGATTCTGCCAAGCGTTTTGCTGTTACTGGCTTCCTTAAATAAATAGGATTTTCTTCTGGCGACTCAAGCTCATCATATTCATTCGATAAAATAACAATTTTTCCCTTAAAACAAGTGCCATCAAGTTTGTTATTGATTGTTTTTAATGGATTTTTCTCATTTTCAATCATTCCCTCATCGATCATTATCATATCGACAGGAGTAGAATTGTCGGCACTGTTTTGTAACTTAACCAGCATCTCACTCAAGTTGTCTGCGACGATCGACTGCCAACCCAATACTGTAATCGCATGCGCAGTGGCCTTTGCCAAATCTTCGTTATGAGCCAGTAGTAAGACGCATTTTGCCGATAAACAAAAGGTATTAGATAGAGGTTTCTCAGGCGTTTGATAAGGAATCGATAGGTAAAACTGCGTGCCATGACCAAGTTCACTTTGAAATGACAGGTTACCGCCCATCAACTCAACTAGGCGTTTGCTGATGACTAACCCAAGCCCTGTGCCACCGTACTGACGCACGGTTGAAGCTTGCGCTTGACTAAAGGCCTTAAACAAACGTTGCTGTTTCTCTGGTTCAATGCCAATACCTGTATCAATCACTTCAACCAATAATTCTGATGTAAGAGAACCCTTGAATCTCAAAATCACCTGACCATGGGCGGTAAACTTCAGCGCATTACCAGCAAGGTTTAAAATTACCTGTTGTAAGCGCAATGAATCCATAACGATTTCATGTGGCAGTTTGGGGTCAAGATCGACGATTAACTCAATGTTCTTATCGCCTTTACTGGCGATTAATATACTCACCAACACTTCGATCAAATCCGCTAAAACAAACGGTTGAGGATCAAGTTCGAGACGTCCCGCCTCCATTTTGGAAAAGTCTAGAATGTCATTCAATATCGCTAACAACGTCTTCGCAGCACTATCCGATCGATCAATGTAATCTTTTTGTAGATCATTTAGGCCGGTACGTCGCATCAACTCAAGAGTACCAATGACGGCGTTTAATGGTGTGCGTATTTCATGACTCATATTAGCGACAAACTCTGACTTGGTACGGTTCGCAAGGTCCGCAGCGTTCTTCGCTTCTTTTAAGGCATTCTCATAGCTGATCTGCTGACTCACATCTTGGTTAATACCAATGACTGCCGCAGAATTGTGATAGTTGCTGCTTTCCAGGGAAGCTGTCGCATGAATGGTTTTACGTGTTCCCTGAGGAGTGATCACATCAAACAAGATGTCGGCTTCGGTGCCACCACTGACTAGCTGCTGAAAATGGCTCAGTGCCCGCTCTCGATCTTCTTCTACCACCATATTGGACCAAGCATCGAACTCGATTGGGATAGAGCTATCCATATCATAGATCTCATACATTTTCGGGTTCCAATAAATGGAGTTATCACTGAGATCCCAGCTCCACACACCGAGGTTTGCAATTTCTGATGCCTTCGTAAGCTGGTCCTTAAAAGCGACCAATTGCTGACGTTGCTCAATTAGCTCTGTGATATTGGTAATCATGCCTAAATAACCGGTAATCTCACCGCGATCATTATAAAAGGCCGAAGCACACAAATAGACCGGGACTCGCTCACCTGATCGAGTAATGTAGGTCCATTCATGTTCATTTTTTAAGCCAAGCCGTGTTTTGACAACAAATACATCAAAACCTGGCTCAATCGGCATGTTTAATTCGGCGCTGAGCTCTTTTGCCCGAACCATAATTTCCGCTTCGTCATGGAAAAGCGCTGGCGTGCATTTACCAACCACCTCTTCTTTGGCATAACCCAACAGGCTTTCTGCGGCAGGATTAAAATGAGTAATAACCCCGTTAAGATCGGTTGCAATCACGAGGTTCTCACCCGTGGTTAGAATCGCCTCCTGCAGGGCAGATGACTCTTGTAGCTCTTGAGTTCTTGCTTCGATTTGCTTTTGTAGTGATACGTTAAGGTCATGCAACTCCTTTGCGATGGCCTTCTGCTCAGTCATATCACGAATGATTTCGGATACTCCGACAATGTCGCCACGCTCGTTTCGAATAGCAGATGCCGATAAAGAAACATCAATATTACGACCGTCCCTGTGCTTTCGCGTTGTTTCGTAGGGTTTTATATTCTGACCAGAAAGTAGTTGCTGGCGGATTTTACTCTCATCTTTCTCACGCCCGAGCGACCATATGATCTCTGAACTTTTTTGACCGATGACCTCTTCCGGATAGTAACCAAACATTTGCTCAGCACTGGAGTTCCAACTATTAATAATGCCTTCAATTGACACACCAACAATGGCATCTTGGCTACTCTTGATGATGGCCGCATTCTTTGATTCATTGATAACTAACGCCGCCTTTTGCTTTATATTATTTTTTTGTAAGTAGTAAATAACCAGAAAAACAACACATAAAACAATCAACGCTGCCATTGTTGTTACAGCATCAAGGAAGGCATGTAATCTCGCTGTATGATCTTGATTAATAAGCACTATGCTTATGTAATCAGATTTGTTGAGTGGCACCGAAGCCCGCCCATGTAGATAATGGGAGTCTGTCAATTGATCCACAATAAAATCTGAAAATCCTTTACTCGCCGCGGGTATTTCTGCCAAAGCCAACAGCAGACCATTACGGCTATCAAGCACATTTAAACCAATCTCAGGACTGATTTCTGCTTTGAGTTGATCAAAAATTGGTTGCAGACTCACTTCCATCAAAAGAACACCAAATAGTCGCTCTTCTTGGTCGAAGATTTTGACCGCCATCAGCAGTCGATTTGCTGGTGTATTTTTTGATGCTTTGACTAGCCCAGAGATGAACACATGATCTAGGTTCGAATTTAAAACCTCTTGGATAAATTGCTTCTGTTTCTCAACTTCTAAGCGGGTGACATTGGATTCGTTTTGCTGTGCTACATTGACCAACTCTTGCCATGCATTTTGAGTGTGAATATAACGAACTTGTAGAATATTAGGCTGACTATCTAGATACGTATGAAAAATTGAGCTGAGTCGCCCTTGCCACATAGCAGTGGTACTGGAATCCAATGGATCACTATTGTGATGTTGCAAAGCCCGCTGAATACCTTGAATGGGAGGCGTTGACTTTAAAATAGAGAGATCGCCCTTTAAATCATCGAGCTTGGCAGAAATAAACCCAGTATGCGCATTTGCCTCAAGCTGCAATGATGACTTGATTTGCTTTGAGAGTTGACCGTAATTGTCTAAATATATTGAGTAGCCAAAGCCGTATATGGCGACTAATAAGAACGTAACAAGTACATATTTAATGATGCCAATGCTCTTCAACGCCCTTCTCCCGCAACCAGTCAATACAACGAATTCTAACGTCAAACCTGAGCAAAGATTGTGTGATGCTGTAAGCAGAAAGTAACTTTTTGAATCCGGTATGGCAGTGCCAATTATTCAATATGCCAGCCGCCACTTAAGCTTTAACCAGCAGATCACATAAAGCAAACAAATCATCAGAGAGGAGCTAACGCAGGTTAGACACTGTTACATTTTTATACGATTAACTAATGTCTGTATTTCTAGAATGTGTATACATTTAAGTAATAAAAACTAATATAACTCAAACCATTATGCACCATTTCTCAGATTACAGAGTTAAAGCGTTTCTTGTGTTTGCGGCTCTGTATTGGATCGCGGCCTTATTCACCATAGAACATTTAAGTGACCTTGCTGTAGAGCAGGCTCTGAAAAAGCAGCAACACTCCCTGCAAAGTGATGTAGCGATATCACGCTCAAAAATCGAATCCGCTATTTATGAAGACATTTATGCGGCTGATGCCCTTTCGATCATTCTTGAATACGACGCTAATATTGTGACTCAGCAGTGGGATTCGCTCGCCCAACAATTGATTCAAAAGTCGACGAACACACGTAACATTGGAGTTGCACCCAATGACATTATTCAATACGTCTACCCCCTTGAGGGCAACCAGGCCGCACTTGGGCTAAATTTTAGAAGCGTCCCCCAGCAATACCGAGCTGTTCAAAAAGCGATGCAGATGCAATCCGTTTACCTAGATGGACCACTTGAATTAGTACAAGGGGGAAAAGCAATCATCGCCCGCTACCCTATCTTCTTGGATCGCCCAATCAATAAACATTACTGGGGAACCGTCAGTGTGGTGTTGAACTTTGATAAGATTCTTAACAGCAGTCAGCTAAGTAACATCGATTACGCCGATGTTGCAGTCACGCGTCTAAACCTCGATGACCAACAACAAATTATTTATGGCGATCTTGCGACGTTTGAAAGTCCCGATGTGCTCTTACCCATTAACTTGCCCAACACGCAATGGCAACTCGCTGCTAAATTACACAATTGGCAACTTCCGGAAGTAAAACAAGCCAATACCATTACTAACTTGTTTGCTTTTAGCGGCGCCGCCGTTCTATTTATCTCAATCTATATTCTTTTTCGCGCCTATCGAGTTGCCCATAACGCTGCGTTATTGGACGATTTAACCCATCTACCGAACAGACGTCTCTTCTACGCTAAACTTGCCAAAAGACTTCGAAGAGCGCCTTACGAAGGAAACTTTGCCGTGCTTAATATTGACGTTAACCACTTCAAAAGAATCAATGATGAATTAGGACATGACGCAGGTGACGATCTACTTCGTTATTTGGCAAAACATTTGTCCAGCGTGCTAAATGAAAAGGACTTGGTTGCAAGAATGGGAGGCGATGAGTTTGTTATTTTACTCGATAAGCAAGACAGCATTGACAACACGATCCACCAAGTTAATCAGACTTTGACGCAAACCCCATTCCATTGGAAAGCAACCAGTTTGCCTATTTCCTTAAGCATTGGTCATGCGACCTATCATGGGCAATCAGTTGATGATCTGCTCACTGAAGCGGATAGGCACATGTATCAACAAAAACAACGCCTCAAGGAGGCCGCTTCGGACTCTGACTATATTATCTAAGCAAAATAGCCAGTGGATACAAAAGCCTAGGGCAAGACGTACTTTAGTCTTATCTCACCGTAAATAAGTTAGTTTTACTAACGACCTATGGTAATTTCTACGCTCTATTTGGATTCATTTTAAGGAGTACAAAATGAGCCTTATTTGCGAGCTGAGCGATTTACAGCGCTTATACCATAAGCGCGTCCCCAAAATGTTTCAGGGATACTGTGAATCTGGCTCTTGGACGCAACAAACCTTGGCGCTGAATAAATCAGATTTCAATCAGATCTTGTTTCGTCAGCGAGTCGCGCGGGATTTAGAACCTCGCTCGTTAAGAAGCACGCTGGTTGGCCAAGATGTGAAAATGCCCTTAGCCATTGCCCCAGTAGGATTGCTTGGCATGCAGCATGCTGATGGTGAAATTCTTGCCGCCCAAGCCGCTGAAGAGTTCGGTGTACCTTTTACACTTTCGACCATGAGCATCTGCTCAATTGAAGCCGTCGCGGCGAAAACGCAAAAGCCATTTTGGTTTCAGCTCTATGTACAAAAAGATCGAGATTTCACTAAGAAACTAATCGATCGTGCTAAAGCCGCTGGCTGCTCTGCGCTGGTTGTTACGCTAGACCTGCAAATGATTGGCCGTCGTCATGCCGACCACCGTAATGGTATGACAGCGCCACCACGCCTAACGCTACCAAATATTATCGACATTGCACGCCGACCACGCTGGGCATTGGATATGTTGAAAACTGAGAACCGTCAGTTTGGCAATATTCAGGGCTGTGCCACTGGCGTTGATGACATGCATGACTTGATGAAATGGACCGCGAGCTCGTTTGATACCAAGTTAAGCTGGGACGACATTCGTTACTTCCGTGATATTTGGCAAGGACCGCTAATTATCAAGGGCATTATGGAAGTGGAAGACGCCAAGGAATGTGTCAAATTAGGCGCCGATGCCATCGTCGTATCCAATCATGGTGGTCGCCAATTAGACGGCACCCGCTCTACCATCACCACACTGCCAGAAATCGTTGCTGCGGTGGGGGATCAAATCGAAGTTTGGCTCGATAGCGGTATCCGCAGTGGCCAAGACATCATTCGCGCCAAAGCATTAGGTGCCAAAGGTGTGATGGTCGGTCGACCTATGGTGTACGGATTGGGTGCAATGGGTAAACAAGGCGTGTCGAAAATGTTGCAAATCTTCCACGAAGAAGCGGAGCTGACCATGGCTTTTATCGGCCATCGTGACATCAGCCAAATCAGTCGTGAGGATATTGTGTTTCAGCGCGACGCCTTCGCTAACGTTTAGTTTTTCTAAATGGCAACTGAAACCGTCGGTTGCCGTTCACTCAATTTACAAAGTCACACCACCGCTCACTTCTAACGTTGCACCATTGACGTAACTCGCTTCATCCGACGCTAAAAAAGCGTACACATTGGCCAATTCTTCTGGCTTGCCAATACGTTTTTGCCAACAGGATGATTCAATCTGCTGCAAGATATGTTCAGGAACAGTGTTTAAAATATCCGTCGCTACCGCCCCAGGCACTACGGTATTGACGCGAATACCTTTTGGTCCTAGTTCTCTGGCCCAAGTCTTGGTTAAGCCTAAGATCGCAGCCTTAGAGGCGGAGTAGTTGGTTTGACCGAAGTTACCAAATAAGCCGGAGATACTAGAGGTGTTGACGATCGAGCCAGACTTTTGCGCCACCATGACTTCCGCCACCGCTTGGGTACAATTAAAAACACCTTTTAGATTAACGGCGATAACCTGATCAAACTGATCTTCGGTCATTTTCAATAAGGTGGCATCTTGGGTGATGCCCGCATTATTGACTAACACATCAATACGAGCGTATTTCTCTTTCAACGCATCGACCATGGCGTTAACAGAAGCGCGGTCTGCCACGTTTACGGCAAAACCTTCTGCTTGGTAACCTTGTTCCTGCAACTTGGCGACCGCTAACTCAACTTTCTCTGCCTGGATATCACACACCACCACAATAGCACCTTCAGCGCCGAACTTTTCTGCTGCCGCATAACCAATACCGCTAGCAGAGCCTGTAATGATGGAGACCTTATTCTTTAAACGCATCTTATCTTCCTTTGTTTTTATTATGAAATGGTTCAAAGATAGTAACGCGCGATCCAAACAATGGGTACAAAAAAGCCAGTCATGTGACTGGCTTTGCTACTACATATCCGAGAGTCTATTTGAAGACTGCACCATACGCTTGATCTCATGCTCTTCCATGGAGCTCAATGCACTGAGCATTTCTTTGGTAGACGTCGTCTCGGCGCGTGACGCCAAGTAACGATAAAGCTCAATCACCTGCTGATGTTGATCAATCACCACATCCATAATCTGTACCGCATCCAGTTCAGAAAAGGGTGCGTTAGCATGTGATCGTCTAGTAATAGGATATTTCTGCACGTATTCGTAACACCAAGTATTCAGTACGCTCTCTTTTCCATTTTGCTCAAATCCCTCGATCACCTTGGTCAGTTGAGCTTCATGATCAGCCAAATAGCTGAGTATCATTTTGGCGCGCTCATCAGTACTTGTTGCCGCTTCTTGAGATAAACATTCACTTAACTGTTTGTGGAAAGTTTCAGTCCAACTTAAAACGTCTCTTAATGTTTCAATGGCCATACAATCGCCCCCACCTACTTACGGATTCCATTAACTGAATCAGAATTTACAGCTGCTTCGATCCCTATGCAGATGTCGTGTAAAAGTAAGTATTGTTCCGAATACAGTGTTCAACAAGCCAATATACTGACTCATGACAATCACTGCTGAATTTGGGGCGTTTGGAAAACTAACTTGACGGTCGCAATTCTAATAGCGTGTCTTTCACTGCGTCGATCTCGGTTTCATTAAGCGCTTCAGTGGCCAAAATCAGTTCAGCCAAGGCTTCATTATCACAATAGAAATACGCCACTGGCACAGATAGCGCATCGGCCATTCTTTTTGCCATAGTAAAATCTGGTGCATGCTTCCCTGTTTCATATTGACTGATACGCGCCGTACCGTGGGATCGGTCGTATCCTAAAACCGTACTGAGTTGTTCTTGAGTAAAGTTAGCAAGTTTACGTGCGTGTTTAAGACGAGTTGGTAATGGACTTTGCATCATTCACAGCCTAAGAATGTCGAAAATGAATGCTTAGAATAGAATGTCAGAGATCGTAATGAAAACTATAAAGGGGATAAAAGCGAGATAACAAGAGGAGAAAAAATTAAGGTGGCATCTCCACCAGCCTCACCTCGGCACACGAGTCCACCGCTGTGGCTGCTTCCTTCCGGACCTGACCAGATTCACGGTTTATCGTTGCGAGGGGACCAGCGGAGACACCATAGAGGAGGTCCCGATGACCTTGGCGAGCCATTATACGCATCCAAATCGGAAGTGCAACAGATGTATTATATTTTTCAGTCACTTAGCGCGAGTTTTTCGATTTGTGTTTTATTTGACACCTTTTGTTGTCGGACGTTGGTATCCTTGTGCGCTTCTAGTAACATAGCCGCCAGTAAATTTTTGAGGATATATCGTTGAAGCTGTTTGTTAAGAACTTAACCCACGTCGACCTTTCTTACTTCTGCCCTGTGCGTGGAGTATTGGGCGAAAGTTGGCAAGCCGATATCGTGCTAACAGGGAAGCTAAACGATGAAAGCATGGTGTGCGATTTCAGCATTGTGAAGAAGATGATTAAGCAATGGCTGGATGCGCATTTAGATCACACCCTTGCTGTGCCTGCACAACACCCGAATACAGTTCTAGAGCCACTAGAAGAAGATCGTGTGCGTTTTGCTTTTAAGCATGACAACGGACAACGCTTTGAATGCAACGCACCGAGCCAAGCGATTGCGCAATTACCGATGGCAGAAATCACCCCAGAACAAGCAGCGAAATGGGTCGAAGATCAGATTTTAGATCTACTGCCAGCTGAGTTAGAGGCCGTGTCGGTACGTTTCCATCCAGAAGCGACGAATGAAGCCCACTACCAATACAGCCATGGTCTAAAGAAACACGCGGGCAACTGCCAACGTATCGCCCATGGTCATCGCTCTGTGATTGAGATTTACCGTAATGGTGAGCGAGATCGTACTCTTGAACAAGATTGGTCGGAACGCTGGAAAGATATTTATCTTGGTACGCAAGAAGATCTAATTGGCATCATCGAAGAGAACGGTCAGCGTTACCACCACTTTAGCTACGCGGCTAATCAAGGCATGTTTGAACTGATTATTCGTAGTTCACAGGTATACATGCTGTCCTGTGACACGACAGTTGAGTCCCTATCAGCGCACATCGCTGATCAACTCGCAAAAGAAAACAAGGGCGACACCATCGAAGTGCACGCCTTCGAAGGCATCGGCAAAGGTGCTATCTCCGAAGCAAAGGTTGAGAAATGAGTTTAAAAGCATTTGAAATGTCGCCAAAAGGCACTGAGCTAGATCTAGACGAAGTGCTGGCCAATTTAAAAACCGATCAAGACGGCTTGATCGCGGCGATTGCTCAGCAACACGACACTAAAGAAGTACTAATGCTGGCGTACATGAATGAAAAATCCATTCGTGAATCCCTAGAAACAGGCCAAGTATGCTATTGGTCGCGCTCACGCCAAACCTACTGGCGTAAGGGCGAAAGCTCTGGTCACCGCCAACGCCTAGTATCGATGGCCTTTGACTGCGATGGCGATGCTATCCTGTTGCAAGTAGATCAGCAAGGTCCAGCTTGCCACACCAACCGCCGTGACTGCTTCTTCTTTGAAGTCAAAGATGGCAAAGTTCGTATTGAATCGGATCCTCAATAAGAGAATCTTCCAGCCCGTTTTTATTCTTAAAAACGGGCATTCTCTTTAGCCCATCTGCGAAACAATTGGTTGCTTGTCTTAACAAATCCCCTCTACAAACCGCCCTTCTTTGCACAGATCTTGCTAGCAAGATGACTAAGTTTAAGGTGTAATAAAAACCTGCGAGTCTACAGGAATCTTGTCTCCTGTTTCCCTGCTTTACCACGTTGGAGTGATTATGTGTCGTTGGATGGCCTACCAAGGAAGCCCAGTTTATTTAGATCAATGGTTATTTGAACCGGATCATTCCTTAATCCATCAAAGCTTGAGCGCTAAAAAATCTGAAGTGACCGTGAATGCGGACGGTTTCGGTCTTGGCTGGTATGACGAGCGCGAAGAACCAGGGCAATATCATGAGATTTTGCCTGCTTGGAGCGACTGTAACCTTAAAAGCTTAGCGCGACACATTAAAAGCCCGCTGTTTTTTGCTCATGTTCGTGCCTCAACCGGCACTTCTACAGCACGCACCAACTGTCATCCATTTGGCTACAAAAATTGGCTGTTTATGCACAACGGCCAGATTGGCCAATACGAGCAAGTACGCTGGCAAATCGATCGTTGGATCCCAGAGCATCTATACAGCCACCGCCGCGGTAGCACCGATTCAGAAGCCATTTTCTTGCTCATGGTTGCCAATGGTTTGGACGAAGATCCTGTTCAGGCGGTACAGACCACTTTGCAACAGATCTTAAATCTTATGCGTGAAAAAGGCCTCGAAGAACCACTGCGCTTTACCAGTATGCTATCAAATGGCCGAGATATGTGGGCAGTACGCTTTTCCAGTGACGAACACGCCCCTTCGCTTTATTACAAACAATTCGGTGAGCACGTAGTAGTGGGCTCTGAACCATTAGATATTTCCGGTCATGGCTGGCAGTTAGTCGAACCGGGACACATGGTGAAAGTCGGCATCAATCACTATCACAGTGATGCATTGAGACTGGATCTTTAGCCCTACCCATAAAAAATTTGAATATCACACGACGTCCGTCAATGAGCTTGTAAAAACCCTGTCACCAAGACAAACAAATAACGCCATTGACATAAAATTGCACTAGCTTGCTAGGTATTCCAACACAAGTAAGGAGAATGGGAATGGTAGATTTCGATCTGAAAGGTAAAGTGGCGGTTGTCACAGGTGGTGCCGCAGGGATTGGCTTAGCTTGTGCCGAAATACTTGCACGCTCTGGCTCCGCAGTGGCCATTTGGGATTTGAACGATGAAGATCTACAGAAAGCTCAAGACTATTTATCAGAGTTTGAAGATCAGATTCTGACTGTCGAAGTCGACGTGACGGAATCGTCTTCTGTTGATGCCGCCATGCGTGTCACGGTTGAAGAGTTCGGTCGTTTAGACATCCTAGTGAACAATGCTGGCATCGGTGCCAATCTAAAAGATGTGTCTGTACTAAGTGATGAAGAATGGCACAAGGTGACCGGTGTGAACCTTGATGGCGTGTTCTACTGCCAACGTGCCGCTTTGAAATATATGAAACAGTCTCAATCCGGCAGCATCATTAATATGGCCTCTATTCTTGGCCAAGTGGGCTTTGCTATGGGCTCTGAATACGTGGCAGCAAAACACGCTGTGGTCGGCTTGACCAAAAGCGCCGCAGTAGAATTTGCCGAACAAGGTATTCGCATCAATTCAGTTGGTCCTGCGTTTATTCATACCAACATGGTAGATGGCTCAATGGATCAGGAGACTCTCGACCTACTGACTTCTAAGCACCCAATGAAACGTATGGGTAAGCCAGAGGAAGTGGCTAACTTAGTTGCCTTCTTAGCCAGCGATGCCGCGTCTTTCTGTACCGGTGCTTATTACCCAGTGGACGGTGGCTACTTAGCCCTGTAACACACTGATTAAGCCACCCAATAAAAATGCGCCCTTTCTCTCGAAACGGCGCATTTTTTTTACAGCACGATTATCTTCATAAAACGGCTATGCTGACTCTTTCTCACGATAAGCGTATGTGGCGTCAAAACGGGATTGAATCCAATCACCACTATAAATCGGCTCGTATTTCGCTGGTTTCTCAGTGCTCTGACAAGTCGGTACGCAAGCAACTGTCGTTTCGTAGTCTGGTTCCACAAAGAACGGGAAGGAATAACGGTGCACGCCGGATTGTGAAGCACGCACACGATGGGCGGTAGAAACGTACTCGTCGTTGGTCCAACGCTGCATCAAATCACCGATATTGACCACCAAAGCACCTTCCATGGGCGTGGCTTGCAGCCATTCACCGTTGCGGTGCTTAACTTCCAAACCACCAATATCGTCTTGTAGCAATAACGTGACACAGCCGTAGTCGGTATGGGCTCCAGCGCCGTTGTCATGATCGTCACTTGGACGTGGCGGGTAGTGAATCATACGCAGTACCGTGACATGATCTTTGAAGCACTTTGTAAAAAAGTCACTTTCCAACTTTAGCGCTTCAGCCATCGCCATCAGCAGCTGTTGTGCCACACCAAACGCCATCACGTAGTAATCCTGTAGAGTTTCTAACACCACAGGATCGCTAGGGTTTTGGTTCGGACCATACATTTTCGGGTATTTCGCGGCTAACGGATGATCCGCAGGGAGATCCAATGCCATATCGAAGGTTTCTTTCCAATCGGCCTTATTCACTTCATCCAGCTGTTCCTCGCCGACTGCGCCGTAGCCGCGGTGGTTTAGACTGTTCTTGATATCGATCTTAAGCTTTTCTTCCAGCGGCGTTTCAAAGAAACGTTTCGCCGCCTTCATGATGCGCTTAATCAACGCAATATCGATGTCAGTATTGATCAGGTAGAAGAAACCGATTTCACGGCAGGCCGTGTCCAGAAATTGTATTTCCTTGGCGCGCTCTGCTTTATCTGGACTGGTAAGTTTCGAATAATCGATTAATGGAATACCCATTGTTTGCTCCGGTTATGCTTCATTATTGCGATTGGCTAGCCGTACTAACCGTGTATGTTTTGGGTTAAAACGCTTTAAGCCTTCTTCTGCGAAGTCGACATAAATCATACGTTTACCAGTGGTTTCTTGGCGTACCACTACTCCTTGCCCATACTGTTCATGACGAACCTTGTCACCGGCTTTCAAATCGCCTTTGACGGTGTTACTGCTTTGCTTGAAAGTCACATTGGGCGCGTCATCCCCTAACTCCGCTAAGTACTTTTTCAAGGGTTCATCTAGATCAGCACTGAGCTCCAACTCAGCTTTATCATGCCAATGATGGCCCATCTTCTGAATCGGTACTGGCTGCGCCTCATAGACAAAGCGGCTCATGGCACCTGAACGAGCGGCACCGGCCAACAGGCCACCTTTGCTTAGACGTCGTACATCTTCCCCTGAAGGACTTTCAAGGAACACCAAGCGCTTACGGGCTCGGGTCATGGCCACATAAAACAGTCGACGCTCCGCTTGCATCTCAGCCGCCGCTTGGCGATCAATGCTACTTAAGTCATCGTCATAGTATGGGAAACGCCCTTCTTGCAGGCCCGACATCATCACCAAATCAAACTCCAAACCTTTGGATTTGTGAATCGTCATTAGGTGCACCCCATGGGTGTGCTGTTGGTCCTGCTCGTTGAGTTTGACCAATTGTGCAATAATCGTCCCGGCATCGCTAGCCATGCCACGCACATAACTCAAAAAAGCTTCACAGGTGGCAATTTTTTCTTGGGTTTGAATATCTTTGCTGCTGGTATGCTCAAAATAACGATAAATACCGAGCTTATCTAAGGTCTGCAATAAGCCTTGGGCTGGGTCATTTTTATACATCGTCAAACTACGCAGCCAATCAGCTCGATCCGCAATCTTCTTCGCTTTCCAACCTTCGGTTTGATCCGCCATGCGTTCCAATAACTCGGGAATCAAATGGGGACTCTGACGTGCTTGAGTCAGTAAACGGGTGCGATCAGCACTGGCATTGGTGACATTCGGCACTGTTACTAAGTACTCCACATCCGCTTTGTCGTAGAACAAGCTGGTGTCATTTAGACCACCGGCCATCACCGACAGATACGCCATCAGCATACGAATTTGGCGGTTTTCCAATAACGGTGAATCACCGTGTAACTGATAGGGCACGCCCTTGTGCATCAAGGCCAGTTGCACTGGCACCATATCACTGTATAAACGCACCAACACGGCACAACTTTCTAAGTCACCGCCCTGCTCATGCCAGTTTTTGAGCTCACTCAATAGAGCACGACCAGGCAAATCCGAACGAGCAAAATCCACTTCCGTATTAGCGCCTTGGCCGATCACTAATTGCTCAGTCTGGTTCTGCGATACCACACAAGTCGCCATCATGCCGATACTATGACCAAAGCGAAAACTGCACGCTAAAGGATAGGTACTTACCTGAACGAAATCTTGGTCAAACTGCTCAGCCATGATTTCTGGTGCCGCGCCGCGCCACTCGTAAATACATTGCTGCACATCGCCGACGATCATCCAGCGCGCACGCGCTTGGTATAAAGCTTTAAGCAGTTCGTACTGACAGGGGTTTATGTCCTGAAACTCGTCGATCAACAGATATTCATAGTCTGGCGCTAAAGTCTGGATCAGATGACGCTGCTCAGTGCTGGACTGCTGAATCAGCGCAAAGGGATCCGCCAATAAATCAGCAAAGAAGCGTAAGTTAGATTGTTTTCGCAGGCTTTCCAGGTGCTCATATAAAGCGACAAAGTGACGGCATTCTTTGGACCAGTTACCGGCTTCAAACACTTCCGCTGGCGTGATGCTCGCGGCTTTCACTTGATCAACAAATAATAAAAAGTCTTCTAGCCAATCACGCTCATCGTGCATCTCCACTTCTAAGTTTTGACGCATTAAACGGTGGCGTGCCTCACGAATGAGCTTGATCATTGAGAACTCATCGGTGACCAGCTTCGCCGTCGACAGCAAATTACGCTGCTCCAAACGCTTAGCCAGACGCATACCAAAAGCATGGAAGGTCATCACATTAGGCATGCGAGCAGTACCCAGCGAACTCATAGCCTTACTTAAACGGCCAGAGAACTCTTCTTGAGCGCTTTTGTTAAACATAAACACGCCAATTTTCTCGGCGGCAACACCCTGTTCGAGCAAGTGCTGGATACGGCCAATCAGCGTGGTGCTTTTACCTGCCCCCGCGACCGCAATGACTTTGGCATGACCGCTTAAGTCATGTTGAATGACCGCGGATTGCTCCGCGGTATAAGAATACTCAGACACGTTCACCTACTATCTGTGACGTTTTAATCTTCAAACAAATGGCCAATTTCGCGGAAGGCTAAGTGCTCACGACCAGCGATTTTGGCAATGGATTCCCCACACGCCACCAAGCGACGCTGAAAACGGGCAAAGAATACGCCATTGGCACGTGCAATTAACGGGTAAGCGCTGTTCATCACATCATCAGCCATAACATCCACCACTTCACCGATGACTTCACCCGCTTCGACCGGTTCGCCCAACTCCTTATGGAAACAGGCGATGCCAGCGATCGGGGCTTTGACCAAATCCATGGCATCCAGCGGGAAGAAAGTGACCTCACTGGCATCAATTTTCGGCGCTTTACCTTTGACGACCTTGCGATAGGTTAGATACTTCATCAGAGCGCTGGCATCTTGCTCAGCCAACTCATGGGAAATATCGTTTTCACCACGTAATTCCAAGGTTAACGAGCGACAGCCCCACGGCATCAGATGGGCGTAATGAGCTTTCAAATGACGCCACACGCTAACGTTGGTTTCATCAAACGACAAGGCTCCAGTTTCCAGCTCAGACAGCGCTACTTTGGCTTTCATCAAACTCAGTAGCGGCGTGAAGTATTCTTCAAATTCCTGAGCGATGTAGGCATGCATACAGGCTTCACCAGAGCAATGCAGGTCGATCACTTCATCGGCATCCATCGACAGCGCCAACAAGGTTTTTCGCATGCCTTGAAGTTCGGTTAGCTCAGGCAGCGCCATTAATTCTTCACGAATGGCATCACGTACCAGCTGTACGTTTTCTTCCACATCACCGGTGATTTTGTCTTTTACCAGTCGTTCGACTTTTTCACCCAGCTGTGGCCAGTTGCGGTTAAAGTTACCGCCGCCATCGGAAAAGGCAAATCGCCCCGGAATATAGCCATGGAAATTTTGCCCCAGACCAATCGGGTTACACACGGGCACTATGATGATTTCGCCTTTGATCAGTCCTTCTTCATCGGCTTTGATCAACTTCTTGATGAGGGTATTCAGGACCAAGAATCCTGGCCATTCATCCGCATGTAAGCCAGCTTGCAAGTAAATCTTAGGACGAGCACCCGTTTCACCAAAGTGATGGGCTTTTAAAATTCGGTGGGTCCCAGGGGTAGCACTGGGCAGAGTGTGAGAATACAACTGATAACTCATGATCTCATCTATCCTTTGTAACGTACCTGAAATTATAAAATCAGATAAAAATTTTGCATGGCGTCATGGTACGCTAAAGCGTAGATGAATAAAAAATAAATCCTTGTAAGAAAACGCCTTAGCCTGCGTCTAACGGATGATCCGCATCATAAAGGAGTCTTGGATGAAGTCATTTTTGCGCCTATCAACCAGCTGCCTACTAGTAAGTAGCTTTGCCCTTACCCCATTTGCTTTTGCTGAAGAAGAATTGACGGCTTGGCAAAAAACGCTTCAACAAGCTCAAGGCCAAACCGTTTATTGGAATGCTTGGGGCGGTGCGGACAATATTAATGCCTACATTGAATGGGTTGCCGATCAAGTTGAGCAAAACTACCAAGTCCATCTTAAGCATGTGCGCATCCAAGATACCGCCGACACTGTAAGCCGTGTACTGGCAGAGAAAACCGCAGGCAAAGATGAGAACGGCTCGGTGGATTTAATCTGGATCAATGGCGAGAACTTCCGCGCCATGAAAGACAATGACCTGCTGTTTGGCCCCTTTGCCAATGACCTACCGAACTACAAAGCCTTTATTAATCCAGAGGCACGCCAAAGCCTGACCCAAGACTTCGGCACATCGGTGGATGGCATGGAATCCCCTTGGGGCATGGCGCAAGTAATCTTTATGTACGATACGGAGTCGCTAGACACACCACCTCGTTCCATGCGCGAATTGCTCGACTACGCCAAGCAACATCCTGGCCGCATTACCTACCCAGAGCCGCCACAGTTTTTGGGCTCTACCTTTTTAAAACAAGCGTTGCATGAACTCATTATGAATCCTGAACTGCTTCAAAAGCCGGTCAGTTATGTGGATTTCGATGCGGTGACCGCGCCACTGTGGGCATTTTTAGACGAGTTACATCCTGTGGCTTGGCGACGAGGTTCAGCGTTTCCATCCAGTAGTGAAGAAATGATGCGTTTGCTGGATGACCGTGAAATTGATGTGGCGTTAAGCTTTGATGTCTCCGCCGCCTCAGTACAGATTGCCCAAGGCAATCTACCTGATACGGTGCGCTCTTATTTGTTTAGCCAAGGCACGATCGGTAATACCCATTTTGTTGCCATTCCCTATAACAGTAGCGCTACTGCTGGGGCGCAAGTGGTCGCCAATTACCTGCTATCACCTGAAGCTCAGGCCTATAAGCAAAACCCAACCGTCTGGGGCGATATGACGGTGCTGGATTATCGCAAACTAGCACCAGAGCAACAGGCGGCGTTTGATGCCTTACCGAAAGGCATTGCCACTTTAAGCCTTGAGGAACTGGGCACGACTTTGCCAGAACCACACAGTTCTTGGATGGAAGCGTTAGAAAGCGAATGGCGTAAGCGTTACGCTAACTAACGTGAATCTATCAACGTTATGACTTCCCGTTTCAACCGCATCCTTTATCGGCTTATTATCCTTGGTATTAGCTTGCCATTGCTGGTGGGCCTATTGGGAGTGCTGTTACCCAGCGTTGGTTATGACCCAGCGTTGGGACAATTGCAGTTTCACCTAGAACATTGGCAAGCACTGTTTCTTCAACCTGAATTTTGGTCGGGACTACGCCTAAGTCTCAGCACAGGGCTAATAGCCACCCTGCTGTCTTACTGGTTTGCCAGCAGCTTAATTATGGTGAGCTTTGGTAAGCCTTGGTTTACCCGCTTGCAAGCGGCCATTACGCCGATTCTCTCCATTCCCCACGCCAGCATTACCATAGGCGCGTTATTCCTCTTAGCACCTTCCGGTTGGCTAGTAAGGCTTATTAGCCCTTGGCTGAGTGGTTTTGATCGACCACCTAATTGGATTACCACGCAAGATCCAGAAGGCATCGCCTTGATTATTGCCTTGGTGATCAAGGAAATGCCCTATTTGATCTTTGCCATCACGGCAGCATTATCGCAACTGCAACCACAGCAAACCCTGCAAGCGGCCCGTTTACTAGGTTATGAACGTTTTACCGCTTGGCATTTCACCCTGTTGCCGCAACTGTTTAAGCTGGTGCGCTTACCCATCTTTATGGTGCTGGCGTTTAACCTTACGGTGGTGGATGTGGCAACCATTATTGGCCCCAACACGCCGTCCACTCTCGCGGTTACGTTATTGCGCTGGTTTAACGATCCCACCCTAACTCTGCGTGGGCATGCCAGCGCGGCGGCTTTGGTATTAGCTTTGAGCGTTGCTCTCAGTATTATGCTTTGGCTGATGCTTTACCAAGTGGTGCATTACGGTCGACATCGATTAAGCCTACGTGGACTGCGCCGGTCACGGTTACGTTACTGGACTCTATGTGGCGCAGCAGGTGCTTGGCTAACACTCTTATTAACCGCCTTGAGTCTGTTGGTTTTGCCCATTTGGGCGTTTACCCAACGCTGGCGTTTTCCCGATACCTGGCCAAGCAGCTGGACCTGGGACAATTTCAGTCGAACAGGCGATCGCCTGCTAGATTTGGCTGGTACTTCCTTTAGCTTAGCGCTCTGTAGCGCACTGCTTAGCTTATTGCTGGCCTTGGTATTATTAGAATATGAGCGCGCTCATGGACACATTCGATTAAGCGTCGCCTTGCTCTTTAGCATAGTATTACTGCCGCAAGTGACCTTGCTGTTTGGCATTCAAGTGGGGCTTTTATATCTGGACAGTAATGGCACATGGTTCAGCGTTCTTACGGTGCATACGATCTATGTTTTGCCTTATGTCTATTTAACCTTGAAAGCCCCTTATCTGGCGTTTGAACAAGGCTATTTAGAACAAGCTAACCGTTTGCGCCCAGAGCCGCTGCGTAACTTTTTAGTGATCAAGTTAGCAATGCTTAAAGCGCCCATCGCCACCACCCTTGCTATTGGTTTCTCGGTCAGCATGGCGCAGTATTTACCGACACTGTTGGCGGGTGAAGGTCGCATTAATACGCTGACAACAGAAGCGGTGGCAAGAGCCTCTTCTGGCGATCGTAAGCTAGTCAGCGTGCTCGCTTTAGCACAGGCGATCTTGCCATTGGCCTGTTTTATGTTGGCCACGATTTTACCTAGATACTGGACCAGTTGGCGCCTAGCTTTAAGGAGGCGGTTTTGCTAAAGCTACTTTCGATACATATCTCACAAGCTGAGCAAGACTTGTTTCAGCCTATTACAGCCACTGTCAATGCTGGAGAAGTGCTGGCCTTAATGGGCCCAAGTGGCATTGGTAAATCCAGCTTATTGGCCTATCTCTCTGGCATGTTAAGTTCAGATCTATGCGGATCAGGCGACGTCTGGCTAAACGATCAAAGGCTACTGACACGCCCAGCAGAGCAACGCCAATTGGGCCTCTTGCAACAGCAACCATTACTGTTTCCCCATATGACAGTGGCGGAAAACTTGCTGTTTGCCATGCCTAAAGGCGGCAGTAAGTCTGAGCGCTACCAGCAAGCTAAACAGCATCTTGAGGAAATAGGTTTACAAGAGTTAGCTGAACGATTGCCAGAACAGCTGTCGGGCGGACAACAAGCACGCCTTGCTTTAATGCGTACCCTGTTAGCCAAACCCGCCGCGCTGCTGCTGGATGAGCCCTTTAGCAAACTCGATAAAGCCTTGCGTCAAGACATGCGCTTACTGGTTAAACAATGTATCGAACAGGCTCATATTCCAGCCATATTAGTGACCCATGACGAAGAAGACGCCAAGATGTTGGCGTCACAGATTATTGAACTGCAGGCGCCGTATTAGACGACGGCACTTGGCTTGGCACATAAATCGCGGTGCCTTTTACCGAAGCGGGATTGATGGTGAAGCCGGTACCGACACCGGTTGAAATGCCCCGAGAGCCACCCGAAATGCCAGTGGAGATATGGGTGGAAACACCGCCGCTGTCATTCGGGTAATTATTGATAATCACGCCATTGGCACCTAATTCTGCCGCTTCGTTTTTCAACGATTCAACGGCTGAATCCATTCGCCCCTGCTGACTTAGGCCACGGGAACTAGAGGCTTGCAAACTGGCAATGACTTCATAAGACTGACTCGGCGCTTGAGAGTAGACTTTGACCAAGGCAGGATCGATCGCAGGACGTTGCATGCCCGTCAACACATGAGAACCTGACGCACAGGCGGTCAATAACACTGCCCCCATACCCAAACTCAACCATTTCATTGCCTTCATGCCTTACTCCTTAGGATGCTTACCTGTTAAAAGCCATACATCATTATAGCGACTCATTATGATGTATGGCTTAAGCCACAAGGTGTCAAGCTTAACCAAAGAGTAAGGAAGTAAGGCTATTGGCCAAGTTTCGACAATACTTCTGGGCGCATAAAACGATTGATCAGCAACATAAAGGCAATCGAAGGCACTAACAAAATTAACGCGGTAATCGAGGAAATCTGATAATTGCCCTCCATGCTGGCGCTGTATAGCAACAGCGGCAAGGTGCTCACATCTGGCGCGCCCACAAAGAAGGTTCCGGTAAACTCATCCAAGGATTCCAAGAATACAAAGATACTCGCCGCGATCAATCCGGGCGTGGCTTGTGGCAGCACCACATGAACAAACGTATAAATGGGGCCTGCACCCAAATTACGCGACGCACGGGACAACATAGGATCAATCGCCGAAAACGCCGCAACACTGATCCACACGGAATACATTAAGCCGTGAACACTGTGGACCAACACCACCCCGAGAATCGTACCGTTCAAATCCCAACTGTAGAAAATACGCGCCATATTCATGTACACGGTTAAGTTAGGGAATGCCTGTGGCAACAAAAACAGCAGCATAAAGCCAATGCGCCAAGGCATTGAACGACGTGACAACGCGTAACCCGCTGGAATTGACACCAATAAGCAGACCATCACCGCAGCCAAGGCAATCACGATGCTGGTGAACATTGAACCTGACACATCGCTGTAGGGGTTAAACACCTGCCCCCAGTATTTTAAGCCCCATTCATTGGGCAGGACATATGGGAAAAAC
Organism: Marinomonas sp. HM11-D; assembly: GCF_057626615.1. Lineage (NCBI taxonomy): Bacteria > Pseudomonadati > Pseudomonadota > Gammaproteobacteria > Oceanospirillales > Oceanospirillaceae > Marinomonas > Marinomonas sp. HM11-D. The sequence continues at coordinate 214,468 of NZ_JBMMKT010000004.1, forward strand.
CAGCTTTCCGCCACCGTCCAAAGCAATAGGTTCACAATCGGGCCAAAGAATGCCAGCGCCAGTAAGGTCATAAACAGGGTTTGCGCCCAAAACCCCCAACGCAATTTGAAGCCAGCAAAAGGACGTAATATTGACGGCTCCATGGTTGCCACTCGACTCATGACAAAGCTCCTTTTTCTTTTAGGGTATGACGCAAGTAAAACCAGGCCAAGGCGGCACAAATCAGGTAAGAAATCATGCCCAAGGCGTTCGCCACATGGTAATCGCCGTAGGAATTCACTCGGAACGCCATATCCGCTGTGATCATGGTAGGCGTGCCAGTGCCGATCATCAAAGGCACTGAAAGCACTGACATGATGGTCACTGTCGATAGCACCAAGGCCACGCCGATACTAGGTAACACTTGGGGAATCATGATCTGAAATAGAATGCGAATGCGTGACGCACCAAGGTTTTGTGCGGCACGGATTTGGTTTTGATCCAGTGCGGCCATGGCACCACTGATCAATAAGGTGGTAAACGCCAGTTGCTTCCAAACGAAGGTAATAATGATGCCACTCCAACCTAGAAAGGACACCGTATCCAGTGGTGTCATCAAGCCCGCGGCCACCAGAGTGTTATTCATCAGGCCATTTTTGGCCAAAAATGTACGCATCATCTGTGCCGCTACAATAAAGGGAATAAACAAGGGCAAGCGGTACAACACGCCAAGCAAGGCCACTAAGCGTTTAAACGGCGACAACACAAGGGTGGCGGAAATCGCGATCGACAACACCGCCAAAATCAATATCGAGCTTAAAACGATCAGGACCGTAAACTGGATGTCCTTTGAATACAGCTCAAATACTTTAAAAAAGTGACTCACTGTCAGAGTAAAATCGTCGTTGGTAAACGCCGATACGATGGAAAACCCGAGTGGGTATAAAAATAAGGCCAAGACCATTACAGCGGCTGGGCCGATCATAAGCATATTGCTGGTAGACGCGCGCATGATGAACTCATTAAAAATGCCGCTTCGTTACTCAATATTATGAGCCCACATTGAGTAACGAAGCGGGTTGTTGCGATAACTAAGCCAGATTAGTTAGACACTTTACGCTCGTAGCCTTCTTTGATGTCGTCAAAGTAAGGGGCGATTGGAAAGCTCTTGCCGTATTTGGCTAGATCTTGTGGAGTAATTTCTGCGAACAGCTTGTTCCATGTGGCATCGTCAAGCTCACTTTTCACATGCTCCGCATCAATACCTGGGTACCAGTTAAACTGCTTCACGATGCCCTCTGCTTGTACCGCAGGGCTGGTCGCTAGTTCAATAAACTCGCGGGCTAGTTCAGGTTGCGCTGCTTTTTCAGGGGTTACGTAGTACATTGGCTGACCCGGCATTCCTGGTGCAATCAGAGCCAGTTTTAACGATGGTGGAATCTTGCCCTGCTCTTTCCAGCTGTAGAACATGTCGACCCAGACTGGCCCCATAAAGATTTCACCGCGGTTTAGCATATCTAGTGTACCCGCGTTACCTGGTGTAAAGGTCACGTTTTGGTTGAACGATTTAAGGCTCGCAAAGGCATCGTCCCATTTCGCTTCCACACCTTTATCGTATGGCAAGCTTGAAAGACGCTCAGCGTCCGTACCGTAGGCGTACATCCAGCCTGCCACAAAGCTCACACCCGACATACCGTTTTTAATACCGTTGTAACCAAAGGCTTTAGGATGTTCCTGTGTCCACTTCACCAATTCGTCGTACGACGCTGGTGGATTACTGATAAAGTCACTGTTGTAGGCAAGGGCTGTTTGACTATGGAACATCGGCATTACGTAGCCATTCACATTGGTGCCCAAGGCATTTTCTGCCGTGTCACGGGTGACCATTTTGCCTGTGCTAATGTCTTGACGGTATTTAGCTAACAAGCCCTGTTCAACCATGTCACCGCCGATTTTTTGGTGAACCACCGCCACATCAAGATCCCATTTTTCTGCACCACTTTGTTGCTGTGCAGAAAGCTTCTCCATGATTTTGTGCGAGCCAGCATCCCCTGGTCCGGTACCCACTACATTTACTTTCACATCTGGATGCATGGCTTCAAATTTCGGTGCCAAGTAAGTCTTAACGTAGTCCACCATATTTTGACTGCCCGCCGTGGCAACATTCAGCACGGTTTCAGCGTAAGCAGCGCCAGAGAGTTGCACTAATCCAACAGCAACTAAAGCTGCAATCTTTGTTTTCGCAAACATGTTTTCTTCCTCGTAAGTTTGACTAAAAGTTTGATCAAGCAGAGCGCGCTGCATTGGGATAGACATACAGCGCATGGGGTGGAACGTGTATTGAAACGTCTGAATTTGTTGGCCAACAGACTGGAGAATCCGCTTGGATTAGCTGATCCCCGTGGCGTAAGGTGTGACGGTAGTTTTGCCCTAGAAAAGCGCTTTGTTCGACCGTACCAGTTAGTGTTAAACCATCTTGATTGGAGACAGCTCCTTCTTCGGCCATACGCGCCGCGGAACTGCGAAAATAAATCAGGTGATGTAGATCCAACGATGTTTTGGGCAGATATAAGCGGAACGCCTTGCAGGTTTTTTCTGGGGCATAGACAAAACGATTGTCGGCGCCCATAAAGTCCGCCACAAACGGCGTTTTCGGGGTTTGGTAAATCGCTTCTGGAGTGCCGATCTGTTCGATATGACCGTTATTTAATACCGCCACACGGTCTGCCATCACCAGCGCCTCTTCTTGATCGTGGGTCACGATCACTGAAGTGAAGCCTAAGCGTTGCTGTAGTGCCTTGATTTCATGACGTACGCTTAAACGCACCTTGGCATCCAAGTTTGATAACGGCTCATCTAGGACCAAAATATCAGGCTTCACCACCAAGGCACGGGCCAAGGCGACACGCTGACGCTGACCGCCGGACAACTGCGTGACTTTTTCGTGCTCAAGCCCCGTCAGCTTCACAATCTCCAGCATTTCCGTGATACGTTGGCTGATTTCCGCTTTAGGTACTTTGCGCACTTTAAGACCGTAAGCAATGTTTTGCGCCACCGTCATATGGGGCCAAAGAGCATAGCTTTGAAACACCATGGTAATATTGCGCTGCTCTGGTGCCAGATGAGTGATATCGCGTCCAGCCATTTGAATTTCACCCGAACGAGTCGGCACAAAACCGCACAGCGCATTCAGCAAGGTGGTCTTACCGCAACCCGAGGGCCCCAATAAGGCAATCATCTCCCCTTTTTGAATACTCAGGTCGATGTTGTGCAATACGGTTTTATCACCGTACGCCACCTGCAGTTGTTGGATACTTAAATGTGCCATTTAGCGCTTTCCTGCCCTTCGTTCTAATTTTTTTTGACTCTTTGAACACGTGTTCACTGTGCTGTAAAAAAAATGCAACCTTGAGTCGACATTATGTGAACCTACTTTGTCGTGTCTGTGTGACAATTTGATTAAGCAAAAAATAAATTTGCTGGAGACTTATGAAAATCGATGTTTTAGGAAGTGGCAGTGCGTTTTCAGTGATGCGTAATACATCTTCTGTTTTGGTCACCGATGAGCAACAACAGCGCTGGTTGATTGATTGTGGCCCGACGATTCCACAAGCATTATGGCAACGAGGGTTAAGCATCGATGAGATCGAAGTGCTCTATTTTACCCATGTACACCCTGACCATTGCGCAGGCTTACCGGCTTTACTAAATCGCTGGAAAAGCTTTGGCCGCCAAGCGCCTTTGACCATTTACTGTCAGCCAGAGCATCGGCCTATTTTGCAGCAACTGGCAGCTCTGGCGACCTTTCCAGTGGAAGGTATTTGTTTTGTCATTGAATGGTTAGATATTCCAGGGCGTTGGACGTGGCGCAATTGGCAGCTATCCAGTGCCGCGACACAGCACGAAATGAGCAATCTTGCTCTGCGTATTGAAGTGGATGAGCGCATTCTATTTTACAGTGGCGATGGCCGGCCAACGCCTGCCACCATCGCCCTAATGCAGGATGCGGACCTTGCCTTTCAAGAATGCGCGGTATCAGAACCACTACCCGATGATGCCTCCCATGGTGATGTACAAAGTTGCATGGCCTTGGCAGACCAGTTAGATCTTGCTGCGCTCGGTTTGTATCACTGTTATGACGAAGAGATTCCAACCTTAGCCCAAGTGATCGCAAAGCAAAGTACCCTGTTTTTATCATGGGATGGCCTGCAACTGGATTTAAACGCCTCTGAATCCGTTCTCGATCAGATTCATCGTCACGGACGTACATCATGAGCACCTTAAAACATAGCTCTTTTAAACATAAGAATGTTACCGCTCAAGATGTAGCCGATTACGCTGGCGTTTCCCGTGCTGTGGTGTCTCGTGCTTTAAGTGACAATGGCAGCATTGCCCCAGAAACCAAAGCTAAGGTGATCAAAGCGGCTCAAGAACTGGGTTATCAGGTGAATTTCTTAGCCCAAGGCTTAAACCGCAAGCGTAGCCAATTAATTGGCGTGGTGGTGGCACGGATCAGCGATCCATTTCGCAGTGCATTATTGGAAGGCCTAATCAGTGCTATCCAAGCCCGTGGCTATCAAGCATTGGTCACCGAGGTGCAAAATGAACAGGACCTGGCCGACACCATGCGCCGTTTTACCCAGTTTCGGGTCTCTGGCGTTATCGTCACCTCAGGCCAACCGCCACAAGCTTTGGTAGAGGAATGTGTACAGTTCAAAATCCCAGTGGTGGGCATTAACCGCCAATTAGATTTACCCAAGGTGGATGCGGTGTATTCTGATAACCAACTGGGCGCGCAACTAGTGTGCAATCATCTGATAGCACAAGGTTGCCAGAGCTTTGGCTGGCTAAATTATCAAGGATCAACCTGGTCGGGTTTACAACGGGGCGAAGCGTTTCAGCAAGCCCTATTCGCCCAAGGTATTGCAGTCGAACAACTGACTTCGATCATCGCGCCCAAAGATGGTTACCATGGTGGCTTTGATGCAGCGCAAATGCTACTACAAAACCAACAAGGCATCCCTAAAGGCATCTTCTGTGCTAACGCGCAATTGGCCTGTGGTTTTCTCGATGGTATGCGTCAGCAGGGGTTTGATGCACCCAATGATTTCAAGCTAGTGGGCTTTGATAACACGCCACAAACCGAACAATACAGTTATCAGCTCACCACCCTACACCAAGATATCGAGGCACTTTGCCAACGCGCCTTAGACTGTTTAGAAAGTCGAACTCGCTCGCCTGATAAACAATCTCAAAGCGTGCCGATCGCGGTGCAATTAATCGAGCGTAAAAGCTCTCTTTCCACACAACAAGGATGTTTATGATTCACTCTGATGATGTAAAAGCGCTCTGTAACACCATCGTTAGTATCGGCAAGGAAGCGCAAGCGATTCGCAATAGCGGTCTCGCAGTCACCGCCAAAGCCGAACAAGACTTTGTCTCCCATGCAGATATTTTCGTTGAGCAGGCGCTAAAAAGTTATTTGAAAATGGAGTTCCCTCACAGCGGTTTCCTTGGCGAAGAAACCGGCCTAGAAGCGGGTTTAAAAGGCTTATGGGTGATTGACCCCATTGATGGCACCACTAATTTCACTCTGGGCATGGATTATTGGTGCATTTCGGTAGCCTATGTTGAAGAAGAGCAGATTCTACTTGGCATCGTCTATGCGCCTGATCGAAACGAGCTGTATGTGGCACAAAAAGATCAAGGGGCCACATTAAACGGTGTCGAGTTATCCATGGTTGAGCCGTTACCTGATCGGGTAGTGCTTGGCCTTGGCCGCTCTAATCGCCGCCCCTTAGCCGACTATCTTCACAGTATTGAGTATTTAATCGAGCAAGAAAATATTGAGTACCGTCGCTTTGGTGCCGGTGCCTTGATGTTGTGCCATGTGGCTTCCGGTCAGGTACACGGTTATTACGAAGCCCACTTAAATAGCTGGGATGCCCTCGCGGGACTGCTGATCTGCCAAGAAGCCGGCGCCATTAGTAATGATTTTGAGCGTGGCAATGGTTTACTTGAGGGGAATACTATTTGGGTGGCAACGCCAAAAGTTTGGCAACGCCTAGCGGTGCATTTTCAAGTGAAACGCCGCTATCCGGTTGCTGAATGCTAAGCACCCTCTAAGCCACCACTAAGCAAGGCCTACTCAACTGAATGGGGATCCTCTATCATGGAGCGCTTGATCCCCATTGTTGTTAAAAGAGATCTTATGATTACCCAAACTGACATCGTCGATATTGCAACCGCAACCGGCACCATGCGTTGCAACGTCTACCGCCCTCAGGCGGAAGGCCAATTCCCTTGTGTGATTTTCTACTCGGAAATTTTCCAAATCACGGCTCCAATCGAACGTACTGCCCGTATCTTAGCAGGACACGGTTTTTCAGTGGTGGTACCGGAAGTGTTTCATGAGCTAAACCCCATCGGCACCGTACTGGCCTATGACGATGTAGGTAAAGACAAAGGCAATAACGATAAATTCACTAAACCGCTAGAAAGTCATGACAGTGATACGGTGGCCATGATCGAGCATTTCGAGCAGCAGCCTTACTGTAATGGCAACTTTGGCGCTATGGGCGTGTGCATTGGCGGTCATTTAGCGTTTCGTGCGGCATTGAATCCGCGTATTTTGTCGACCTTCTGTTTGTACGCTACGGACATCCATTCTAATACCCTTCCCTGCGCGCAAGGCAATGACAGTTTTACCCGTACCGGCGATATTCAAGGTGAGATCACCATGGTGTGGGGTAAGCAAGATCCTCACGTCTCAACCGAAGGCCGTCAGAAGATTTATCAGAAACTGATCGATACCGAACGCCATTTCTCTTGGCACGAGTTGAACGCCCAGCACGCATTTATGCGCGATGAAGGCGATCGTTACGATGCTGAGTTGGCTTTGTATTGCTACAAACTGGCAGTCGATCAGTTTCGTCGCACTTTATAGAGTGTAAAGACGCCATTCTTGAAAGCCCTACTTGTAGGGCTTTTTTTATGCCTATTTTCAGCTCTAAGCCCCGCCAGCCATACATCTTTACACTTATCTTTTACTGTTTAAGAAAGATGAAAGAACTACCAAAAAAATAATGTTTACAAAAACTTGAATTGATAATAATCCCGCTAAATTTAATATTAAAAACCATCAACGGGGCGCAAATGAGCGCTTTATATTTTCAAAAACTGCTAATTAAAAACAGGAAGAATTCTAGTTTTTAATTAAGAGTAAAACGGCGTTCTAATTTTGTTTAATGGATAGAACAATATTAGACACTTATTAAATACACTTAGAAAACTTAATCGAGGGAAGCACTATGAAAATGATCAAACCACAATACATCGCAGGTCTAGTAGCCGTTGCGGCATTAACCACTGCATGCAGTGAAAAAATGCCAGATGTAAACGAAGAAAACTGTACTCAAGCTAGCATCCAACAAATTGAGGACAGTAAAGTTCGTGAAGAGTTCTCTGACCAGTGCTTCGACTTCCGCATTGAACAAGGCAAAGAAAAGGCTTCCCAGCTACTAGAGCAGAGCCAAGACAAAGCCAAGCAAATGTACGAAGATGGCAAAGACGCAGCAGCAGATGCTTATGACTCAACTGCAGAAGCAGTAGAAGATGGTGCCGATGCTGTAGGTGATGCTTGGGAAGACGGCGTCGATGCGGTACAAGATGGTACGGATGCAGCGGCCAAAGAAATGGACAAGGCAACAAACTAATCCATCAGTTTAATAGGAAGCTTTGCACAGGGACGTGCGTTATTAATATAAAAAAGCCGAGGCCATTTTAATAAAAACGGCCTCGGCTTTTTTATTAGTAAATATATTTACAGAACGTTTAATTAAAGCTGATAAAAAGCTTAAATAACTTATTCCTCAACGTCCATAAATTTACGCGCCCACTCACGACTTTCGTCTAAAGTTGAATAACGCTCAGATAATTCTGAAGCGTTTAATTTGCCTTCGGCAATACCACGCTGTTCACGTAGACAATCGTAGGTTGCTTTGATCGCGGCGAAGTACGCCGCGTGACCATTGACCACGATACGTACACCGTTTTTCGCCAAACGCTCACGGTCATTTAATTCTGGGTTACCGTAAGCCACTAACATCAATGGTACGTTAACATGTGCACTAATCGCTTCTAGGTGCTCAAAGTCCTTCACACCCACCATACAGATACCGTCAGCGCCCGCCGCTTCATAGGCTTTAGCACGTTCAATGGTTTGTTCAGTGGTTAATTGACCGGCATTGGTACGGGCAATGATCGACATTGCAGGATCAATACGCGCTTCTAAAGCCGCTTCAATTTTGCCTACGGCTTCTTCTAGCGGAATCAAATCCGTCGATTTATGACCGTATTTAGCTGGCAACAGGGTATCTTCGATCGTCAGGGCGGCAACGCCCGCGCGCTCAAGCTCAGTAATGGTTCGCATCACATTCAAGGCATTACCGTAACCGTGGTCGGCGTCGGCAATGATAGGTAAACGTGCCACACGACCAATACGGGTCGCCTGCTCTACGAATTCACTTAATGTGATCAAAGCAAAATCCGGTGCGGCTAATACCTGCAAAGAGGCAACAGAACCACCTAAAATACCGACTTCAAAACCAAGATCCGCCGCAATACGTGCAGACATGGGATCAAAGGTAGACGCTGTGTAGTAACAGTTATCGCTTTCAAGCAAGGCACGGAAATCTTTACGAAGATCGTGCTGAGATGGGGTGGCCATAGGTAGACTCCTAAAAACGGCCTAATTTCTGGCTTGATGAGTCGGAAATAGGCAAGCATAAAAAACGAAAGGATTCTAACTAAAATAACAACATTTCGTCACCACTTTGACCAAAAAGTAAGTTTCAAAAGGCAAATTTGCCCGTTATGTTGGAAATTTACCAAAATGATAATGCTAACTTATTGTTCAAACTAGCGCATATCTGAAACACTTCGCTACTAGTAGCGCCAGTAGCATCTATTCGTTAATTGGGTATAGGCAAGCCAAACGTCTGCGCAAACGCCTCAGCAGGAAGTGGCTTGGAGTACAAATAGCCCTGCGCGATTTCAACTCCGAAACTCTGCAACAGGCGCGCTTGGTCCAAATCTTCTACCCCTTCTGCGACAACCTTCATGTCCAAATTTTGCGCCATAGAGATCATGGTTTTCACCAGCACTTGGCTTGATCGGGTATGCGTCATATTGGTCACGAACGATTTGTCTATTTTTAAAACATCAATAGCGTAATGGGACAGATACCCTAGCGATGAATAGCCAGTACCGAAATCATCCAAGGCTAATGTAAAACCGAGCTCCTTCAGGGCATCAATTTGATTTGATAAGTTGTCGCAATGTAACAATAGAGCGCCTTCGGTAATTTCTAACTCCAGATGCTCTGTCAGACACTGAGTTCTTCCTAGAATCTGCGTTATCTTGCTGAGCAAATCATCACGATTGAACTGTAGACCCGATAGGTTTACCGCAAAGCGCTGCCCTGTTTGCAAACTCGGACGCCAGTTCGCCACATACTGACAAACCATTTCCAATACCTGCATATCAATTTCACCGATAAGCCCTAGCTCTTCCGCAACCGGTATAAAGTCATTAGGCATAACTAACCCACGTACCGGATGGAACCAACGAACCAAGGCTTCAGCGCCAACAAGTTCACCGTCGCTCATCCGAATTTTGGGTTGAAAAAAGACGCGAAATTCTTTGTTTTTAATGGCCTGACGAATAGAGTTACGCAATTCCATTCGCTGCAGGGCTTTTTCGGTTAGATCATGAGAGTAAAAGCGTACACTGCCACGCTGCTCCATTTTAGCGGCGAACAGTGCTGAGTCCGCGTAGCGCACTAAGTCTTCCAGATCTTGGGCATTATCTGGGTACATGCAAGCACCAATACTGACCGTTACCATCACATCAGATTCATCAATGATCAAAGAGGTATTTAACGCTTTGCGGATTCTATCTACCTCAAAGGTAAAACTTTCACGGCTCTCAACATGGCTAAGAAATATCCCAAACTCATCGCCGCCCGTACGAGCTAGGTAAGCGGTTGAGAGCACGATATCGCGCAGTTTTTGGGTCAATATCTGCAATACTTTATCGCCAAATTCATAGCCAAAACTTTCGTTTACATTTTTAAAATGATCGATCCCCAGAACCATTAGGCCAAGTTTAGTTTGATCTGAACTCAAGCCAATAAATCGAGTGCTGATTTTCGATAACAAGCTCATGCGGTTGGGAAGACCGGTTAGCGGATCAAATTTAGAGAGATAATCCACCTGATCTTGATAGGCTTTTAGCTCAGTTTTATCACGCCCCACCACTAACACGGATTCTAATTTCCCCTCATTGTTAAATTCAGGCGTAAGGCGAAGAGAGCTGTATAAAACTCCACTACCACTAGGGCTGGAAAGCTCGCACTCTTGCTCTGACTGATTGGCAATCGCTGCCTTTAAAGCGGTGTGCAGCACAAACTCCCCAACCGGTACAAGCGAACTGAACTTGCGATGCAAGTACACATTCATCTGCGTAGGGTTCATACCCATCAGCGCTTGCATAGGACAATCGAACAGTCGAGTAATCACTGGATTGGCGTACACCAAATGGCAATCGGGATCAAAGCGTAAGATATAATTTGGCGAGTTTTCTACCAAGGTTCGGAACTGTTTTTCACTGACTTCCGTGCGCTGAATGGCAAGCTCTTCATTGGTCACATCGCGCGAAATCAGCAGTACGCCAACAATGTCACCGTGATTATCATACTCGGGGATCATGCGGGACTCATGTATGACGGTTTGACCTTCACCAATTTCAACATTGAGCTTTTTATTGATGCGCTGACCTGTACTTAGCACCTCCATTACGGACTTTTGCACCAGCGCTGCACTGTTTTCACCAATACCTGATAATTCTAAAGGAAGCTTACCAATGGCCTTTTCACGAGGGACGCCAGTGATATGCTCAAAGGCTTTATTAACATAGGTTCGTTTACCTGTAGCGTCATAACGCACAATCAGATCGGGGGAATTTTCTACTAAGTTAAAAAAGTCTTGCTGCCGTTGCGCCTCTGTCAAAGCACTTTGAATCGCAATCGGTTCAAAATTGGCCAAGGTGCGAGTACTAGCATTTAAAATCACCGCTGCGATATATGGCGACCCTTCAACTTCAAACCACATAAAGCACAACTCTTGAGCGGAAGCTTTCGATTTAAGTAATGAGGCAGGAATTAATTGATAACTCTTTTGAACCTGTTTTATTTGCTCAATAAAGGCATGACGCCAGTTTGAATCCTGCCCTTTCGGCCATTTATCAATAAACCAAGTGTTTTCGCTTAGATCAGGTAAGTCGAAGTAACGTGCTGCCGGAGGGTTAGTAAACACCACGTCTAAATTATTCGCGGGATCTAAAATAAATAAAGGAGCACCTAACGAAGACGATAGGAACGCTTCTGTCATGGAGGCGATACTGGGGCAAGACTCTCGATCATTCGGCTGCATGATCAGCGATACTCCACAAGTTTAAAGTGTAGAACCTTAATCAGATATCCTGAGTATAGTTAGCAACTCAATCCTTGTTATAGCGCAGATCATTAATCGTGACACCAGTCCAAATATAAACAGACTTGCCCAGTGAGTTATAGACTCTAGCGGGATTTATATAGATTTGAAGTCTATGAGACAGACTGCAAATGTATATAGCGGCCGTACATGTTGGCCAAACGGAATAACTCATCACAATACATTGTCGGTGAGCTCACAAACAAATCATGGTTCGTAACGCTCTTAAGGCCTTTTTGCAAAGCAGCAATCATACCCAGTGCCGCAGAATCCAAAAAAGCGACCTTGTTGCAAACTAACTCTACTGGCTTACTGGCCATCAACGCTTCCGAGTACACATTACGAAACCACTCATAATGTTCAAAGGAGAACTTCTCAGGCAATGCAACGCGATAAATCTCTGGCATAAGACCCTCTTAATCTTTTATGACCGTTTTATTAAATATTCATTTAGACTAAAAATTAACCTGAAGTTGTTGTTGAAATCAACAAAAACTTACACTGTGCTTACTCAATGTTACTTACGGTAAGTTTTGAGAAATGGATCAGTTTAGAGAGGATCTAATTGAATTGAGATCCGTTCACAAAAGCACTTATGAATATTGAAACTCCAAGTGCTTTGCCGTCCTTAAGCGTGGTGACAGGATAAGAGAACTTTGTTACAAAAAGTTTTAACTTAGATTACACATGAAAAAAAACCTTTAATATCAATTAATTATAACTTTTCATTACAATTAACTAATATTCATAGAGCCAAAAAAGCATGGGGACATGCACTAAAACTTAATATTGGCATTTCCCCATGCATTAATCTGGAATAGAAACTCTAAACAGCTTTGGGAGGCTATCGAACAACCAGCACGGACACTTTAGAGTATTTGGCGACGTAGCCAGCATTGGAAGCAAAGATATGATCTGAAAGACCGGGGACGTGTGATGCCATCACCACAAGGTCTACCCCATTTTCTTTCTCAGCTTTAATTAAGGTTGCATCCAAGTCCACGGTCGGATCAGGAATGCTGTAAGCCACTGTAGTCACGTTGTTTAAGCCATATTTTTCAGCTTGCTCACGACCGAACGCATCGACCATTTCGGCAAACTCTTCTGGATTATGCGCCACGCTACTTGGAGTAGAGCTACTGACCCCAACATAGCACACAGGAATGTCATAGATTTTGGATAAATCTGCGGCGGTTTTTAACGCTTTTTCAAGGCGATCTACGTGGCCTAAATCCACTGGCACCATGATTTTACGGTACATTTCAACCCCTCCTCGGCAAGAACAGAATGCTCTATACCTATTGGTTGGTGAGTGTACTTTCAGTATGGTAGACGAATGTTAGATGCACAAACTGGCGTAAGAGACTTGCTGATTATTTAAAAAGTTTATGCATTGTATTCACCAACCATTAAGGCGAAATAACTCTCTAATGCTTGGAGGGTTTTATACTGGTATGGGAAAGCGGCAAAAAACAGTTTTCCTAACAAACAATCTACCAGGAACGGCCAACTGTTTTTTGTCGATTTAAAACAACGGCGAAGCGGCCTTACTCTGCTGTTGTTGGGTCGATGATGGTTCTGACTTCATTAATGGCTGTGATAGGAAATTCACTTAGCTCAGATAACACCACTAAGCTGGAACCCATTAGGACTTAATAAAATTCATCGCTCGCTTTGGTTGACACCATCATGCCATTAAACAGCGAAATCAGCAGCGCAGAAATACGCTCATGCATGATCACAGTGTGTTGGTTGCCACTTTCTTGCATATGCTGGCGTAGCGCATCGCGCACTTCTTTAATGCCGGTCACATCAATCAAGATATCGATCTGAGTGCTGTCTTCAAGCAAGTCGTTCATATTGGTAGTGACTGGGATATTGTGCTCTTTTGCTAAGATAACCCCTGGCGCGTGTGGGTTAGTGTCCGCCACCCCTAGAATTTCAACAAACTCAGCTTTAAACAGTCGATCGAGTAACTCTAATCCTGCATTTCCGCCACCGATCACGGCAATTTTGAATGGATTTGAACTCATAAGCATTCCTTGTTCTCTGATTTATTATTTCGTACTACGGAGCATTTTTGATGCTCAACCATTAGTAAACATACGCTTTCAAGAAGCAACTGAATACCGATTAGGCGGCAATAGCCTCTGAATCTTAAAGGCTATTGCGTTATGTCAGGGGAACAATGGCAGAGAGAGAAAGAAAGAGATGACCGATCAAGATGCTTTGCGCTGACCATGAATGGAATACAGGCCACTGACAATAATCACAGACGCGCCAATAAGGGTCCAAGAATCAGGGAATTCACCAAACGCGAATAAGCCAATCAACGTCGCAAACACCAGCAGGCTGTAATTAAACGGTTGCAACAAGGAAGCCGGAGCGTATTCAAGCGCTTTCACTAATAGTAGCTGAGCCGCAACACTCAACGCCGAAATAATCGCCAGCCAGCCCCATTCCGTTAGGGTCGGCTCACGCCAAGCAGAAACACCAAACACGGTTGTGACTAAACAACCAATCAGCGCCATATAAAACACATTGGTATTAAAGCTATCCCCTAATCCGCTGACCTTGCGGGTCACCACGTGGTAACCGGCAAAGCCAAGCGCCGCTAATAGTGGAATAATCGACTCTGGCTCAAATACGCCCATACCAGGACGTAAAATCACCAAGGTCCCAATAAAGCCCGCCATCACCGCAAACCAGCATTTTGTGCTGACCTTCTCGCCCAACACGGGGGCCGCCAAGGCAATCACCACCAGAGGAAAAACCGCCATCAGGGCATGGGCTTCAGCAAGGCCAAGGTAACGTAACGCTAAATTGAATAAAGCAATTTCCGCCAGAGACAGCAACGAACGCAGTATTTGTAATTTATAGGAAGCCGTCGGCAAGGCGCGCCTTAACGCTCCTGTGCGAGACACCCAAACAATGGCGAATACTAAGAATACCCAGTAGCGCACCATCACCACCTGAGCCACTGCCATCTCCTGCACGATCATCTTGGTAAAGGCATCTTGGGTGGCGAACGCTAGCATAGCGGCAATACACAAGATAACACCGGTTAAAACAGAACGTTGTCCAGAGTGTGAAACAAGCTGCGCAGATTGACTCATGGGAAATGGGCTACCAACAAAATTAGCGAAAACAGGATGCAATTTATAGAACGAACGTCTATCGAAATCTGCTTGAAACACATATTAGGTAAATTGGAACTTTAAGAACAGATGAAAATCATAGATAATGCCCGCACCTATCAGGTTGTCAGCAATATTTGAAGCCTAATAAGTGCAAGAAATATTATAAAAACGGAGAAAAATACAGCATGGCTGCAGCGTTACACCCCCTCGTCACCCCATCAGACTACATCCTGCTGGAAGATGGCTCCTACTCTTTACCAGATACTGATAAATATTTATCACTGGCGGAGCATCTTGTGACGACCCGCACCATGGAGCATTAGAATATAACCGCTCCCTGATTCGCTACCTAAAACACAAAGCTAAAAGTGACTACGGCGAACCGAGATACCAACGCATCTTTCGCAAATACGCCAATAACCGCAGAATTAAAAAAGTATTGTCGGTTGCTGCTGCAATTCGCGACAAACATTTATATGGCAGACCAGAGCATCACGCTGAGGCTGATAAGCAAAACTCTTTTACTCGTGTAGAGTCTGTTTTGTTTCAGCATGTGCCTGTTGAGTACCTACAAATACACGCTTAAACAGTACAAAGGACGTATTGAAGCAAACAGCGCTTTTATACGTCCTACTCACCCACATTAGTCCAATTTCAGCGGTTCTAAATTCTCAAAGATGGCCGCCACAGATTGCTGTAAATGATTTTGATACAACGCATCGACCTGCTCGATCAGCGACGGATCAGCGTTATATTCCGTCATTAACCCCAAAGCAATATGTAGATCATTGGTATCTCCCAAATGATCCTGAATATATTTCAGCGTTTTTAGACGTTCATCTTCTGCCTGAGTTGCAACCGAATTCAACTCTAAGAAATAACGAAATTTCTTCAGCTGTATTCGCGTCGGGTGAAAATGCTCAGTATCAATTTTTAGCTGTTCCACTGCGGTCTGTAATGCCAAACGATGCAGAGCGTCCTCGGCATCAAGCTGTTCCAGCAGACTTCTTTTCTTAACCTGTTGGAAATGACTATGCTCACGAATGTAAGCAATGGATTCTGACACGAACATGGCAGCCACAGACTTGAGCAATTGCGCTTCAAGTCGAAGCTTTTCATGCTCCAAATGGACAATGTATCGATTCAACACCGACTCATCAGTTTTCAGCTGTTCAGCAAAAGACTGAGCCAGTTTTACCTGAACCTCCAAGTCCCGAGGCGCGGAAAGCGTCTTAAATAATGAGCGAAACACTCGCCTATGCTGGCGCAGTTGTTTCTTGCCTTTTATGTCAGGCTCTAGAGCGATCAATAGGTCTAATACGGGTGTGATGCGTCTGACGGACACACGCAATTCATGAATGGTCTCTTCATCGCCTTGCTGTTTTAACAAGTCGACAAGTTTTTTCTCAATCGAGGTTAACAGTTCTTCGCAATGTTGTTTTAGATGCTTTTTAGCCATGATTGACTCAATTATTTACTGCTGGTGATTGAGTATAGGCCAGAGCAAACGATTTTGTTTTCTCGCCCTTTTTCTGGAGACTGAGGCACATCAATAAAGCGCTTTAAAGCAAACAAACATCCTTTGGCATTGCACTATTCGACTAACAAGCGCCGCATTTGAATTTCTTTAATCTTGGAGACAATGAGCTCCGCGACCAAATTGTTAATCATTTTGGCTCTGGGGTTGATCAAATAATTTATGCATTCATTAATTTGTGCATTGACCCTGACTCTTTGTTCTTCCGTACAGGGAACCTCAAGGGTGAAGGTTTTCAGAGACTCTGCTTCCATTTGCTTGATATCAGTCCATAATTTCTGGGCGTAAACATAGACTTCATGCTTTTCGGCGTCCGAAAGGACGATTGGTAACGCATCCAGAGACTTCATCAAGGCAACCTCAAGCTCATGATCCTCTGGCATTGAGCTTAGGTACTGTCGAATATCAACAATATCTCCCATGCAGACCTCCTAAAAATTTGCTATACAGCTTTAGCAGAACTTACTTCAGTGCATCTGGGATTTGAAAAACAGCTCTTTGTAACGACTCTCCATTTTGATCAGCTTGTTGCCCTAGTAGATCGGATAAATTCCACCATCATGAGCACCAGACCAGAAAACACCGTAATAGAAGCAATGCCTAATAACGGATCAATGGCTTCTAATGGCACGAATTGGCCGTAAAGTAAGAACAGTCCAAGCAGAATGACAAACGCCCCCGCTTGATGCACATAAAATTGAATTTTTGCTAAGGTCGAAGGAGACTTGTTGAGCCAAAGTTTATGGCAAAGGCCGTAAATAAAGGACAACACAAAACCGATTAACATAATGTGCGCATGGGTAACGAACTGCCCATGGTTTTTTGAGGCGGCCATATATATCCCTAAAGACAAGCCTAATACTGCGTAGCTAAATGCAGTGATGACAAATTTACGGTCCATAGAATGCTCCTTGGTTTAGAGTCTAAACACACAGCATTTGAATAGTACGCATGGTTATTCATGCACGTTTTTACTACTCATCCATGAGGCCCAAAAGCCGCTAACCCTCTGCTTTACATCTAGTTTTTAAAGCTAGTTCAACCTTTTAAGAATTGCAAAAGCGAGAATAAAACAGGATTCATAAGGTGGACCTAATTTATTGAACTATACTTCAGCCTGCTGAACAAACATGAGGGTAACTTCCATGAAATACCGCACTCCCCTTGTGACAGCATTGAGTCTCGCTATTTTTTGTAGTTTTAACGGGTATGCTGCCGACAACTCAGAAGCACTGCTAAAAGATGCGCTTAGCGCCGCACCTCCAACCCTAAGAGATAAAGTCACTGTTTTAGACTGGAATCAAAATGTCCTGCAAAAGGGTTCCAGTAATTACACCTGCTTCCCTACCCCACCTCAACTCAACGGGATCGCTCCCATGTGTTTCGATGGACCATGGATGGAATGGGCCCATGCTTGGATGAACAAAGAACCCTTTCAAGCCAAAGCAATGGGCGTTTCCTACATGCTAGCCGGAGATGGAGGCGCTAGTAACACCGACCCCTTCGCTGCAGGAATGACTGAACACAATCATTGGATTGTCGAAGGCCCACACTTAATGATCATAGTGCCTGATGCCGCGCTGTTGGACTCATTACCAACCGACCCTAGCATTGGTGGCCCTTACGTTATGTGGAAAGGCACACCTTATGCGCACATCATGGTGCCAGTTGGTGAGAGAAAGTAAGGAACGGATGAACTGAATGGATGATGCTTGAGGCCAGATGAAAAACGGTTTTCATCTGGCCTTAACTATTGTCTATCTATGAATCGTTGCTTAAGCGGCTAGGCGCACTTGGAAGATTCTTCTGTTTCCTTGGCTTCCCTAAGTATTTGTATACCACCACGAATCACTACAATAGAAATGATGGTCCCGACGATTAAGTCTGGGTAGCGACTGCCAATGATGGCAACCAGTAAGCCGGAAATAATAACGCCTAGATTGGCAATCACATCGTTGGTTGAAAAGATCCACGACGCTCGCATATGCACACCGCCGTCCTTGTGCTTGGAAATAAGAACCAGACAGATAACGTTGGCTAGTAGCGCCAGAGCCCCCACCGCTATGATCAATGTGCTTTGCGGCTCGCTACCAAATACCATGCGCCTTAGTACTTCGACAAAGACGCCACAGCCCAAAATAATTTGCAAATAGCCACTGACTTTAGCCGCCTTGGCTTGTTTCACAATGCCTTTGCCAACCGCATAGAGCGACAAGCCATATACAGTGGCATCGGCCAGCATATCTAAGGAGTCTGCAATCAGCCCCGTTGACTGGGCCAGCCAGCCTAGCGTCAACTCAGAGACAAACATCAATGCGTTGATAGACAGCAGAATAATCAGCGTTTTCTTTTCTAAGTTATTTGCTTCGTCTGCACCACAACCACAGTTAGACATATCTGCTCCGATTTAAATTGTGAGTAAGCATCCTTAAGGGGAGTTTGGAGTATTACACGAATCCCTTACTTTCTAATACCCAGCAAGATAGTACACTCTGAGCGACCAGCAGTGTGAAAACTTGAGCAAAGGAAGCTCTCATCCAAAAAGTAGGCAAGCAACTCTTCGTTGATGCTTTCGTATTCACTGAGACTGGTATCACCATGTGCAAGAAAGACTCCGCCCGTCACAGCGCCCAACGGCTGCGTTGTCATAAACGCCAAAGCGGACTGTTTTGTAGTAAAAGCACATAAGCTATCAGAGCAAAGGTTAAGATTGCGGATGTCGGCAATGCCAATATTGGCAGGCATCTCATCAGAGAAGAATTTATCCGCGAGATTCAACACCACATCCTTGATAACGGCCTGATCATTCTCAGGGTGTGTAAACACGACAAATTCAATGGCTTTATCTTTACAGAGATGGGAGAGTTCTTGCTGTTGCTCAGAGGTGAGCGCAGAAACAAACAGTGCATCAACGCTTTCTTCTAATTGCAAAGCAGACGTAATCTGATCGACTGATATGAAAGTACCATTTGGCACTGACTCTAGATCGGGAAGTGAAATAACCAGCTGCAGAGTTTCCTGCTCTACTTCTACTAGATCAAACATTATCCATCCTTGAGTTTTGTGACTTTGATAACGCTTTGCGAACTGGCATCAAATCGCCAGCGCAGCCACTCTCTTCAGTCGCTGCGCCGTATAAAACTATTGGCTCGGTCAATCAATGATTCAAACCAAACTAGCTTTGCTTACTTACTTGATTTGTTTGAACGTGCATTGCGCTTTTGTTTCTTACGCGCATTTTTTTCAGTGACGATCTTGATCGCTTCTTCTTTGGTTAGATGTGGATGCTTTGCGATCAGCTCTTCAACTCTTGTCTCAAAATTTGTCATTTATAACTCTCATGTATGAAATAGTTGTGCCCTATTCGGCGCAGCTGCATCTTAACAATACACAGGCGCCAATACTCTATAAATAATCGGCTCAAACTTATTTTTTTGCTCTAACACCAGCAAATAAAATGGACGGTGTCACCTCACGGCAAAACCCCGTAGAATCCAGCCCCTGAATACTATGTACTGATATGCAAAATAACACCGAACTAAGAGATGGACGAATGACCGAACAACTTCCAGTGATTGCGACGCACAATGGCAACTTTCACGCAGACGACGTATTTGCTGTAGCAGCACTCAAGACCATTTACCCATCTGCTGAAGTAATACGAACACGCGACTTAGCCGTGTTAGATAAAGCCGACATCGTATTGGATGTGGGTGGTGTATACGATGCCGACAAAGGCCGCTTTGATCATCACCAACGCGGCGGAGCTGGCGCACGGGACAATGGCATTCCGTTCTCATCGTTTGGCTTAATGTGGCAAAAATACGGCCTAACAATCTGCGCAGGCAATCAAGAAGTTGCCGAGGCCGTGGATAAAAACCTAGTCTCTGTGATCGATGCCATCGACTGCGGCCATGTAGACGGCCCCCTGACTGGCGTCAGTTTGAGCCAAACCATCTCCATGTTTAACCCTACCTGGGAAGAACACGGTGATTTCGATGCCTGCTTCGAAGAAGCCGTTGCCTTTGCGTCACGTGTCCTAGCACGCTTTATCGCCGCAGCCAAAGGTGGCGTCAATGCCAAATCCATCGTTGCCGCAGCCATCGAAAATGCCGCCGATCCAAGAGTCATCGTGCTTGAGCAATTCACCCCATGGAAAACCACAGTACTGAATCTATCGCAAGATGCCTTGTTTATGATCTACCCATCGCAAACCGGCGAATGGCGTATCCAAACCGTGCCCGTTGAACTTGGCTCGTTTGAAGATCGCAAGAAACTGCCTGCTGCCTGGGCTGGCTTGTCTGGTAAAGAACTACAAGAAGTGACTGGGTTGGATGATGCCATGTTCTGCCATAACGGCTTGTTTATCGCAGGTTGTGAGTCGTTTGAGAACACCATGAAAATGGCACAGATGGCGTTGGCGGATTAGGCTCGATTTAAAAAGCAGCCTTTGAGGTCAGATGAAAATTAAGGCCTTTTTCATCTGACCCAATTGTTGATCATAAAGCTCAGTCTTTGTGTTGGTGTTCGCCGCGAAGATAAGCGAGCCAGTAGACGCCAGCCACCAGCAAGGTTCCGCCAACGATATTACCTGCGCTCACCAGCAGCATGTTGATGAAGAAGTCTGCTATCGACACTTCACTCTGCCCATCTAGAACAAACCCAAACGGTAGAAAAAACCAGTTGGCAATGGAGTGTTCCAACCCAATGGCCACAAATGCTGACACGGGAAAGATAATGGCCAAGATTTTTCCGCTGACGCTCTGTGCCCCAATCGCCAACCACACCGCAAGGCAAACAAATACGTTACAAAGGATACCGCGAGCAAAGGCTTCGATGGAGGTAAGACTCATCTTGGCATGAGCGATACCCATGGCGGTTTCCCCTACCGCGCCGCCACCTAAGCTGGCCACATCACTTGCCAATACCAGCAGAACCGTCCCTAAACAGCCCACCACATTACCGAGATAAACCAAGAACCAGTTGCGCATCACAGCGCGAATGCCTATCCGGCCGCTGGCCCAAGCCATCGCAATCAGGTTGTTGCCCGTAAAGAGCTCCGCGCCCGCGACAACGACAAGTACCAGCCCAAGGCTAAAACTCAGCCCACCCAGCAAACGCGTCACGCCAAAGCCGAGACCAGTATCGGTGATCACCACAGTATAAAACAGCGCCCCCATCGAAATGAAAGCCCCAGCTAGCACCGCAAGTACGAACAGTGTGAGGGTATCGGTCTTCGCTTTTGCTTCACCGAGCAGTTCTACTTTGTGAGCAATTTCCGGCGGTGGAAACGCCCCACTGTGATTGGGTGATTCGTTCATAAGATAGGGTCCTGTTGATACCTATCTTTGAGTATTGCACAAAATCTGGGCAGCTTATTGGTGGTGAGTTAAATAGGATGGTTAAGGCTGCAAACCTTTTATTGAGCCGACTGAATCGCGGGAATAATATCTTGACTCAACATGTGATGCAGTGAGTCACGATACCCAGTGCGGCCAGAAGGCAAATTTTCTTGCGAGGTAATGGCGACGGTGAGCTCTAACTCTGGCAAGACATAAATCATCTGACCGCCATAGCCCCAACCGTAATAACCCTTCACATCCGCAAAGGTCTGAATAAACCAGCCGTAGCCATAGAGACCACGATGGTATTGAGACTGAGTCCTTGGCGTCCAACTTTGTTCGATCCATTCTTGTGAGAGAATTCGCTTACCGTCTTCTGTGACACCACCACGACGGTACAACTCACCAAAGGCCAATAACGACGCTGGCGTCATGCCCACTTGATTACCACCCATTGGAATCCCTTGAGGGTCCGTCTCCCAACTTTGGATGCGCACGCCAGAACCCTGTAACCAGTCATTGGCGAGCTGATAGGTATGTCGTCCACTTTCTCGCATCATGATGGCCGATAGCACATGAGTATTACCGGTGGAATACTGCATTTCGCCACCCACCTCTTCCACAAAAGGTCGAGACAACACACTTTTCACCCAATTATCACTAGCGACCCAAGCGCCATAATTACGCCCAGACGTGCGCTCCAATCCAGCCTGCATAGACAGCAAATGACCAAGGGTAATCTCGTTTAAACGAGGATCAGGGCTTTGCGGCAGCTGATCAGGCAATAAGGTCGTAACCGATTGATCCACACCCTCCAGCACACCACGATCAACGGCCATGCCAACGATCGCCGACATCAAGGATTTCGAAGCAGACTTAATGTTTGTTACTGCGCCAATGTCCGCATTGTTATACGCCTTAGACCAAACCAACTCACCCTGATACGCCACTTGAACAGTTTTGATATTTGAAAAACCTTGAGCGGTTTTGTCCATGGCACTTAAGTCAATGGTGCTTGCCTGTGCGGCACTCCCTACCGTGGTAATACACGTAGAAATGGAGCAGAGAGCGAGTGTTTGTAAAATAGGAATTTTTGATAAAAGTGAAAGCATAAAAAGATAAATCATCCGTTGAATGGAGTGAGTAGTGCTCTAATGAATGACAAGTTGTTAGGGAAAAAGTGCCGCAAGGCTATGGAGTAATGGGGTTGGAGGGGAAGTTTATTGGGGGGTGATGAATCCATTTCACAATGGTGATGACCTAAAAGGTATGGTTTCTGCTTGCTCATCAATAACGTAGAGCAATCGGTTATTTTTCATCTGCCCCCAACGCTCGCATCATAGGCAGACGGCGCATAGCGACGGCTGTCCTTATGCATGCGCTTGTTATGTGATCCGAGTTCACTCACTATAGTTTTTTTATTGCTACAGGAAACATTTGCAAGATTATGAAGTCTCGCTGAGTTGCTTTATGTATGTTGATAGCAATTTTTTAGCTAAGAAGAAAGAATCACTATATATTTTATACATCTTTTCTTGATCATCTTTCAAAGATCCTGTGTGAACTAGCTGTGACCTATAATCATAAAGCTTATAAAAAAGTTGAGAATCTTTTTTACCTAGTAAGCTCTTCACTAAAGATTTACAACTTTTACCAATAGATTGAAATCTCATGGATTCCAGTGTTCTTGTTAACGAAGCTTTTACCTCTGGGTCAAATTCATTTGTTTCATTCATTGATTGCACTAAAAAGTCCAAGGCTCTTAGCTCTTCATTATCTCGACGTGCCTTTTCTGACAAAACCTCGATAACTGTCATTGATAATATTATCTTGCTGACAAGTGAATCTTCGTAGATTGATGTTGTCAATATAGATGAAGCTAATTCAATTTTCCTAAATTGATCATCACAAGTACTGGTATCTTTTAGGTAGTCATAATTATCTCCAAATGTCTCTTCCAAAAGATTTACATCAGAAGGTCCTCTTTCTTCGGTGACGTCACTATTCCAAGGGTGGGATTCTTCTTGAAATAACACTACCCCAAACTTATCACTAAAATGAATCAATGGCCTTTCATAATAGTCATCGAAGAACTTTGCATGATGACCAATAAATGAACTTTCCAGCTCTTTTTGTATATTATCTAAAGCAAATCCAGATACTAAATTTTCAGGGTAGGCTATTCCTATACCCAATTCTGCAAAAGCCATAATCAATATTTGCTCTACTTTTTTAGAAAGCGGCAATATTTCACGATAAATCAAACTTATCTTGTTTCTCAGAACCAAAACGTTCTCTTCTTTCAGAGATTTACCATCATCTGCCTCAATGATATATTGATCAAGAAGCTTCAGTGATTTTTCATCTACTCCTAATGGCTTCGACACCCTAAATCGGATATAGAAATTCCATTTTGTTTTGTCAGGATCCATTTCGCTAACTAAATCAGTAGTATGTTCGGTCACCTTAGCAAGTAATGCTGGTTCTGCAATGTCAAGAAATTCTGAGGAATCATCTTTATTCAAATTCGCAATAAAATTCAAAAACTCACTTGTAATCTCATCGACAGCATCTCTCTCACTGGTCCCATTTTCTTCAACTCTTTTGATAGCCAGGTCAGGGAAAGAATCAACTAAGCGTAGAACACGGTCAACTTCAATTGGTCTTGTGAATGAAACACCAAATATTTCCCCAATATAATCCCCTTTCATGCAAACCTCAAAAACATCTAGTTGGATATATCTACAGATTCAAACAACTTTTAATAAATCGCTAAAAAATTACTTCACTGATTCTTAACACATAAAGCCTTGCTAAACGGCGCGCGTTAGCACGTCCAGTGGAGGCCTTTTTTGGCCGGAACGAGTTTGAGCAATTTGTTAAGCGATTATTCACCGTATTCTAGCCAGATAACACTGTCTAGCTCTGCTAGATTTTTGGCTGGATGCTTAGGGTTCTGAGCTAGCGAGATCCTAAGTTTCTTAGCAAGATCTAAATATGCAGCCCCTTCACTAGAACCTTTCGGCGGCCTGAACTTAATGTCAGACAAATACGCATGGACTGGTTTATTTAGCACTGGATATTTATCTGGAAATGTTAAGCAAAGTATTTCTGATAAGAATGCTCTTCTGGCAGAGTTCTTTAATGAACTAAGACGATCCAATTCACGTACTACCGTGTCGTCCCTATCACCTTCATTCGCATTTAATATCCGAATGAAACTTTCTGAAATCGATTTAAAATCACTTCCTTTTCCTTGCCTCTCCCACCCCAGACCTTGAAGTCTATTTCCGGAATCCCAACTCCAGAAAGATGGCAGCCTCTCATAGAATTCTGATGAGCTAATTTCACCTTTACTACAGCGTAAAAACAGCTTGTGCAAATCTTCCTTTAAGCTCGTATGCGTTGATAATTGCTCTCGTCTAGCTTTTACCTGTCGCTTCGATCCATTTGGTTTTGGTAGACCTAGAGATTTAATCGGTACCTTTTTCTCTCCTTTATTCATTTCTATTTTAGGAGATTGGTCACTTTCCTGATATTCATCCAGCCAGTCTTCAGACACAACAACTGCCCGCTCCTCAATTTCCTTTACCCATGTTACAGCGAGATCAAAGTCTTCCGATGATATCTCTGAAAAAATGTTCGCTTCATAGTTTGTCTCGAAAGCTGCTCTCGTTAAGTTTGATGACCCTATTAGCGAAAAGCACTTCCCTCTGTTACTCTTCCAGAATATAGCCTTTGGATGAAATCCAGATATTTCATCAGCGACCATAAATTGACTTTTCCTCTCTGCAGGTAGCCATTTCATAACATCGTTACAGGCTGATTTTCTGGTAATTCCAAAATCCTTTCCAACAATAACTCTGAAGCTTTTGCAATTATAATTTAGCTCTAAACTACTATCCCATTCCGTCAAATATGCAGTTACTATATAAAGCTCCACAGCTTGCATGAAAGCCTGTCTGTATATATCTCTAATTTCGCTTTGCGAATGAGGGGAGTGCAAAATAAGTTTCATCAGTCAAATACTTCCTTATATTTGGATACACTATCCGCTTAACGCCGCGCTCTGGGGCAAACCGGAGCGCAGCGTAGGTTTGTCCCTAGCAGCGCTTTGTTAGCCATTACGCAGGGTTCGTCTCTCTTCGCTTATTTACTAGCTGAACAAGCTCTTCAAGCATTTCATTTGCCTTAGCAAAATCACCAGGCGGAAACTCAACAAAATCTATATTATAAGCCTCCTTGTATGCTTTTTTTATCGATTCCTCCATCCCTTCCTCCACTAACGCATAATGCGGATGCGAAGCTTTGTAAGTGATGTTTGAGTTTTCTAACATCAGTTGTATGTCCGGATCTGACAGGCTATAACCTAGGAACAACAAGGTGTTTGTCAAAAATAGTGCATCAAGCACCTTGTAAAAATTAGGGTGATTTTGACGTTCTTGAAAATACTGCGAGCGTGTAAGAACTATTTTTGATGGGTCGGTAATGCATCCATGTGCTTTAATGATTTGTCTAACAGGAGATCGCAAGTCTGAAACCAAGTGGGACTCATAGTATTTACAAACATTATATAAACCCTGCTCTTTACCGCTCTTACAATAATTGTCATATATGTCATCATAATTAGTTGTGACTACAATTTTTGGATCTAGATTTAGAACATGTTCGTGAATATCTGAAGCTTGGTATCTAGGCTCCGCCATAACCTCTCTAATGTATGACGCAAAATCTGCGGGATTTATACTTCCGAATAAGACTTCAGCAGCGTCCAAGTATTTTTCTTTTGCAATTAAACTATCAGCTATAGGTTTTGAAGCCTTATCTCTAGCAATAGACTTTATTCCATCAAGAAGAGCGCTCCACGTTGGTGGGCTTTTAGGTGGTGTGTCCTGATTAATACTACCGGCAGAAGCTCCCGCCCCTAAGAAAACGATACATCGGCGTGAAGCCAGTTCTTCAACTAAAGCTCTTGGCCACATATCATTCACCCTGCTCTAAATTGCTCAATAGTCGGGCACAAATTAAGCCTAGAATCTCTTCATACTGATCTCTCTGCTTGCCTTGCGACCCAACTAACCCATCCTTAGATTGAAGATCAAAGAGAGGACAAGAAACTGATTGAGCTAGAGGTATCAGACTATAAAGGTGTGGCACATCGCCAAGAGGCAAGTTATTAATGTCCATATTCTGTGACAGGTAGTTTTTTAGGGACCTCTCAATCTCAATGGGAACATTATCAATTATCTTCTCGTAAGCCTTCGTGGGCCTTCTTACCCCACCTTTAGATTTAGTAATATATTGCTGCATGGTATAGCCAACATACCCACTGGTAATTGAAAGCTCGGAAGAAATACCAAACGCTCCAAGCCTATTAGGTGTGTTTTTCTCACACAGTTGCAACCCATTTTCATATCTATCTACCCATGATGCTAACCAAGCAGAAATATTTCTTATTCCTAGAATACTGAAAATGTCAGTACCCATGGGTGTCATAAACTTATCACACCCTATTAATACGCTTCGATTTATTGAACCAAGACTTGGGCCAAGATCATATAGCACAAAATCGTATCTATCTTTTATTTTATCTCTTAAAAACGTATTCCAATTGGTTTTCCTAATACCACCTAAATCGCCACCTTGAAGGTCATGCCATGCTGCCCCTAGACGATCCTCAATTATTGAGAATGATGGGTGGCCAGGAATCAGATCGACGCCAAATCTATTTTCAGAGCTTTTTATGGGGATTATCTCTTGCGAAATTGTTGAGTCCCCATCCTCAATGGGCTGCAATATCCCACTTATAGTTGATACTTTTTGATCATGGTCATCTGAGAAGTAAAGCCTGGTTGCATATTCCTCGCCCATAATTAATTGGGAGGCATTGCATTGAGGATCACAATCTACAATAAGAACGCGTTTTTTCATTCGCTGTGCAATGAAGGCAGCAACATTACATGTTAATGTCGTCTTTCCAACTCCACCCTTATTATTAAACATTGCTAACGTTATCATCTAAGTTCCTTCGTAACTAAAAATTACTTGTGCAGCCCTAACCCTGGCTAACAATTAAGGGTTATACGGCAGCGTAGCTGCGGCTATAACCCACTGTTGAACGGCTGCGTTGTCTATATAGGGGATTTGCTTTTTTCATGGTAGGACTTCCCTGTTAAATAACTCGCTAAAACCAAAGATCCTCTGGTCTATTTCGCATCAGATCGTCTTTGATCACCGCAATATTGGTTCTTAATGTACCCTTTTTTAGCGTGATTTGACCAGAGAGGCAAGCGATTACCTCAGGCCTTATGACCTGATCTGTTTTATACTCTGATCTCATTATGTGCTAACGCTAACTACCATTGTCCCACGGTAGCATGACACGAAGCCTCTCTGTCACTTTACTCTCTGAGACATCGCCAAGATAAGTAACAGTTCGTTCTCCACAAGCAGGGCATGATTAACTTGACTCCGAACTATCGGGATCAGATGAAAAATCCTCGAAATTTAGGCTTGGCGATTTACATCATGAATGCAGGTTTGGTCGCGGGTGTAACACTTTTCTACAAGACACTGGCTCATTAGCAGCATTCCATGTGTTTGATTCGCGCTGACGTTCGAAGGGAGGAACGACCTGAGATTTGCGCAAGCGAATTGAATTACATGGAATGGGGCCGCAAAGTGGTTTCTGAGTGCCGAATCTAACTATTGGGGTCAGATGAAAAATTCACAAAGCAGATTATGAGCGCCGAAACGGAGATTTAGTAGCCTAGAATTGTCTCCTAGATTGCTGGTTGTTCCCTCGCACAGCGAGGTCGTACAAGTGCGCAAAGCTATCGCTTTGGTCGCGGGTACAACCCGTTGCTACAAAATAGATATTAGCAGCGTTCCATGTGTTTGATTCGCGCTGACGCATCGAGGTACGAAGACAATGCGCAAGCGAATTGAATACATGGAATGGAGCAGAATAGTGGTTTCTGAGTGCAAAAACTGAGATTTATTAGCCTAGATATATTGCCTAGAATGCAGGTTATTCCCTCGCGTAGCGAGGTCCTACAAGAGGTTTGGTCGCGGAACGGAGTCCGCTCGTACGAGGGGGATTGCAGCCTAGGGAGATTGCCTAGGCTGCGGACTTTTCCCTCGCAAAGCGAGGTCCTACAAATGCCTTATACGTTGCGAGGCTCTACATGTTAAGGGAGATGTCCCAGTCTTTCCAGACGACTTCGCGGCCTTGGGCGCGGATGGCATTGGCGATTTCGGTGACGCTGCGTTCGTCGCTGACTTCAAATTGCTCTAGGGCTTCTTTGGCATCGTCGGCGTAGCCGCCCGGTTGGGTTTTCGATTCGGCGCTCATGGTGGTGAAGCCCATGCGTGCGGCGTGGTTACGAAACTCCGGTGATTCGCGGGTGGAGAGGCTCATTTCCAAGTCTGCATCGAAGAGTCGCCATGCGGCGATCAGTTGTACCAGTTCGAGATCGGAGATCACGGATTTCGGTACGATGCCACCAGCACAGGGGCGAATACGCGGGAAGGCAACACTAAAGCGTGAACGCCAGTAGCGTTTTTGCAGGTGTCTTAGGTGGTGCGCCATCATGATGGAGTCGGTGCGCCAGTCGTCCAATCCTAGCAAGACGCCTAAACCGATTTTATGCACCTTGGCTTGGCCAATACGATCCGGCGCATCCAAGCGGTAGTTAAAGTCGGACTTGTTGCCTCGCAAGTGATGCTCAAGGTAAGTACTGCGGCGGTAGGTTTCTTGGTAGACCAAGACGCCATCGAGGCCGAGTTCTTTGAGTTGCGCATATTCTTCCATTTCCAGCGGCTGCACTTCCATAGAAAGCTGGCTAAAAGCGGGCTTAAACAGAGGCAACATGCGCTCGAAGTAAGGCATGGAGACTTTCTTGGTTTCGCCAGTCACCAGCAAGATATGGTCAAAGCCCTTTTGCTTGATGGCGGCGATTTCACGCTCGATCTGCGCTTCGTCCAAGGTCAAACGCTTGATGGCGTTGCTCATGGAAAAGCCACAGTAGGTGCATTCGTTGGCGCAGGTATTGGACAGATACAAAGGCGCAAACAAGCTCACTGTTTTACCAAAACGCTGCAATGTCAGGCGCTCGCTCTCTGCCACCATCTCATTGATAAATGGCTTGGCGGCTGGGGAGATCAAGGCAGCAAAGTCATTGATATCACGCTTAGGCTTGGCCAGCGCACGACGCACATCTGCTTCGGTGGCGTTTTGATGCTGAGCGCTGGTGGCGTCCCAATTTAGCGCTTCTAATGTTGCGCTAAATTGGCCTGCTACCGCTGGGCTTTGGTGCAAGACTCGTATGGCGCCACTCATGATAGCTCCTTGAGGAACTCGGTAAATGGGCTAGACGCTTCTGCGGTTTGCTGCACTTTACCGGTACCAGACTCATAGGCCATACGCCCTGCTTCCACCGCCAGTTTAAAGGCTTTACCCATTATTTCAGGTTGGCTCGCGACCGCCATGGCGGTGTTGACCAAGACCGCATCGGCACCGGCTTCTAACGCCGCCGCTGCATGAGACGGTGCGCCAATGCCCGCATCGACAATCACCGGTACATTGCTTTGCTCAATAATGATGTCGAGGAACGGCTTAGAGGCCAAACCTTGGTTAGAGCCAATCGGTGCGCCAAGGGGCATCACACATTGTGCGCCGACTTCTTCCAAGCGTTTGCACAACACAGGATCTGCGTGGATATAAGGCATCACAACAAAGCCTTGACGCACTAGCTCTTCGACCGCTTTTAAGGTCTCGATCGGATCAGGCATCAGGTAACGTTGATCTGGGTGGATTTCTATCTTAACCCAGTTGGTTTCCAAGGCCTCGCGCGCCAATTGTGCGGCGTAGATGGCTTCTTTGGCATCGCGGGCACCAGAAGTATTTGGCAATAGCTTTACCCCCAGTTGCTGCAAGGGTTTTAGGATATTGTCGGAGCCTGCTTTTAAATCCATACGGCGCAAGGATAAGGTGGTCATTTCACTGCCACTGGCCAAGATGGAGGCAATCATCTGCTCTTGGTTGGCATACTTGCCAGTACCGGTGAATAAGCGCGATGAAAAGGTATGACCTGCAATCGTTAATGACATATTACCCCCCGGCAATGGATTCAAAGATATCGATACGGTCGTTGTCTTTTAATAGACAATCCGACCACATACTGCGAGGCACCACTTGTTGATTCACTGCCACCGCGACCCGTTGTTCAGCACCAACATAGTTCTCTAATAACGCTGATAAGGTGTTGTGTTCAGACTGAACTGGCTCATCATTCACATACAACTGCATTGGCATCTCCTTGAACGTCATTAATCACCGCTTTGAGTAGAGCTTGCGTCGCAGCTTTTGGATCGTCCGCACGGGTAATCGCGGTCACCAAGGCTATCGAATCTACGCCTGTCGCTTTTACTTTTGGTAAGCGTTCTGCATTGATGCCACCAATGGCCACGGTTGGGTAAGCGCCATTGATCAGCTCCACATATTGGCCTAAACGGGTTAAGCCCTGTGGCTGAGACGGCATATCCTTAGTCACGGTTGGGAATATATGGCCGAGGGCGATATAACTTGGCTTGAGGTTAAAAGCACGCATGATTTCAAAGTAGCCATGGGTACTGATGCCAAGACGTAAGCCTGCCTGTTGAATCGCCGAAAGATCGGCCACTTCAATGTCTTCTTGACCTAAATGCACACCGTAAGCACCCAGTTCAATCGCTAGTTGCCAGTAGTCATTGATAAAGACTTGCGCGCCATGTTGCTCGCCTAAGGCAATGGCTTGCTGGATCTTATTCCTTAGATCCTTGTCGTTAGCATCTTTGATACGCAATTGCGTGGTGGTCACGCCCTGCTCTAACACCAACGCCAGCCATTCCACCGTATCCACGACGGGATAAAGGGTAAACAGCTCTTTGCGAATCGGGCTAAACTCGGCACCTTTGGCAATTACATGGTCATCGGCAAAGCTAGTGCTCGGGAACCAAGTGCGATCTTCCGGCCAACCCGCCCCAGCAGCACGTGCTTGTTGTGTTAACCAAGCCAACGCCAAGGTCATGGCATCTAAATGTTCGTAGCCCTGCTCAATAAAACACGCCAGCGCGACGGCAAGGTCGTTTTGGTTTATCTTGGTCAGCTTATCAGCCTGAAAATATGCAATGCGTTGCCCCGGTAGCTGAACCGTGACTTGATTGTCTTGGTCATCTTTTTGACACAGGGCTTGATAAACACTGCTTGAGGCATCTAGCTCAGTGACAAACTGCCATGTTTCCGTCGTCGTGGTCAGCGTTAATCCGCCCTGACGGGTTTCAATATGACACGGGTGTTGAACTTCATCCGTTGTGGAGTGAAGCACTCGACACCCAAGGTGTCGAGTGTTGTCCAAAACAGATGATTTAAACCCAGCGTCTCGAAACGCTATTTGTTTAACATCTGTTGTGGTCATTTACTGTTCCGTCTCTAGCTCGTCTTCAGAACGTTTATCGGTTTTCTTCTTGTCAGTCGCTAGCTTGTCTGTCGTTAAGTAGACATCGCTGCCTAGCTCCTTGAACTGCTCCGACATTTGCTGCATGCCTGCTTCTGCCGTTACGTCCACCGCTTCGATCTTCTCAAGGCCTGCGGCGTAGTCACGTACTTCTTGAGTGATCTTCATCGAACAGAATTTTGGACCACACATAGAACAGAAATGCGCCACTTTACCCGATGCTTGCGGTAGGGTTTCATCGTGGTAAGAGCGTGCTGTGACTGGGTCTAGTGACAAGTTGAATTGATCTTCCCAACGGAATTCAAAACGGGCTTTTGACAAGGCGTTGTCACGTACTTGGGCACCTGGGTGACCTTTGGCCAAGTCCGCCGCGTGGGCAGCGATCTTGTAAGTGATCAGACCTTGCTTCACGTCTTCTTTGTTCGGTAGACCCAAGTGTTCTTTTGGTGTCACGTAACACAACATGGCACAGCCGTACCAACCGATTTGCGCGGCACCGATACCTGAAGTGATGTGGTCGTAACCCGGTGCGATGTCTTGTGTTAGGGGGCCTAAGGTGTAGAACGGTGCTTCATGGCAGTGCTCAAGTTGCAGATCCATGTTCTCTTTGATCAGCTGCATTGGCACGTGGCCTGGGCCTTCGATCATCACCTGAACATCGTAGTCCCATGCAATTTTCGTTAGCTCACCTAGAGTGCGAAGCTCTGACAATTGCGCTTCGTCGTTGGCATCCATGATCGAACCTGGACGTAGACCGTCACCTAGGGAAAGCGCCACATCGTAGGCCGCACAGATTTCACAGATTTCTTTGAAACGGGTGTAAAGGAAGTTTTCTTCGTGGTGCGCTAGACACCATTTCGCCATGATGGAACCACCGCGAGACACGATGCCGGTTAGGCGTTTCGCTGTCATAGGCACGTAACGTAGTAGGACACCACAGTGGATGGTGAAGTAGTCCACGCCCTGCTCCGCTTGCTCAATCAGAGTATCGCGGAACACTTCCCAGTTTAGGTCTTCGGCCACGCCGTCCACTTTTTCTAGTGCTTGGTAAATCGGTACCGTACCGATTGGCACTGGCGAGTTACGTAGGATCCATTCACGAGTTTCGTGGATGTTTTTGCCAGTCGACAAATCCATTACGGTGTCCGCGCCCCAGCGTGTTGACCATACCAGCTTCTCGACTTCTTCTTCGATCGAAGACGTTAGCGCCGAGTTACCAATGTTGGCATTGACCTTCACTAGGAAGTTACGGCCGATGATCATTGGCTCGGTTTCTGGGTGGTTGATGTTGTTAGGGATGATGGCGCGGCCTTCGGCAACTTCTTTACGCACGAATTCTGGCGTGATTTCCGTTTGAATATTGGCACCGAAGCTGTGGCCTGGGTGTTGTTTTAGCAACAGCTCAGATTTAATCGCTTGCAGGTTTTGGTTCTCACGGATGGCAATGTATTCCATCTCAGGTGTGATGATGCCTTGGCGCGCGTAATGCATTTGCGTCACGCATTGACCCGCTTTGGCTTTACGTACCGTTGGTAGGTGCTTAAAACGTAGCTCGTCTAGCTCGTTATTTGCTAAACGCTCTTGAGCGAAGTTTGAGCTTACGCCTTCTAGCACTTCGGTATCGTTACGAGCTTCGATCCATTGCTGACGTAGTGCTTTAAGGCCCACGTGTACGTCGATGTTTTCTGCTGGATCCGCGTATGGACCCGCTGTGTCGTACACGTAAATTGGCTCGTTTGGCTCAAAGGTTAGGTTTTCAGGATCTGAACCAATCGGCGTGTCGGTTAGGTTGATCTGACGCATTGGCACTTGGATCGAGGCATCAGAGCCTTGTACGTAAATACGCTCAGACGACGGAAATGGCGTCGCTTGCAAAGACTCGATAAAGGCTTTGGCTTCTAGACGGGCTTTTTCACGTGTTTTTTTGTTTGGCTTTGGAATGTTGGTCGACATAAGCAGATTCCCATTATGTTTGTATTTGGAAAA
Organism: Marinomonas sp. HM11-D; assembly: GCF_057626615.1. NCBI lineage: Bacteria > Pseudomonadati > Pseudomonadota > Gammaproteobacteria > Oceanospirillales > Oceanospirillaceae > Marinomonas > Marinomonas sp. HM11-D. Next base: position 248,500 of record NZ_JBMMKT010000004.1, read on the forward strand.
AATGCTTGTCAGGAGGTCACGTACTTCCACGTACGCGCGGTTGTTCTAATCCTATCGCACAAGGTTCGTGCTTGGGAAAAACAACGCTATTTCAGCAGAAAAGAAATGATGCTTTCTTGTTCCCTTCGCAGGTATTAGCCTGATCAGGTTCTGCGGATCCCGCATTAAAATGCGATCTCAGCCAATTAAGGCACTCCGACAAGTTGCGCATCAGTATACGCGTTTGTTTGTTGCTGTAAACAAGCAAACGCGAAATGGCTAGATTAAGGAATTACTCTTCGTTCATCGCCAGTGCTTGTTTGTACAAGGCGTTTTTCTTCTCGCCAGTGATTTCAGCGGCTAAGGCTGCAGCTTGCTTTACTGGTAATTCTTTCAGCAGAATCTTTAGAATTTTAATGGCTTCACCGTTGTCTTCTTCCTGTGCAGGTAAAGACACCATCATCACGAATTCACCGCGAGTTTGGTTGCTATCGTCTTCTAAAATGCGCTTAATTTCTGAAACCGAGCCTGACAGGAAGGTTTCAAACGTCTTGGTTAATTCGCGCGCCAAGGCCACTTGAGCTTGCTCACCCCATACCGCTTCTAGATCTTCTAAACAGTCTAAAATACGGTGGGTTGACTCGTAGAACACCACAGTACCAAGGCTTGGTGTCCAGCTCGACATTTCATCACGACGAGATTTACTTTTTGCTGGCAAAAAGCCAACAAAGCTAAAACGATCGGTCGGCAGTCCCGAGGCACAAAGGGCGGTAATCAAGGCAGACGGGCCTGGAACGGGAACTACTTTGTGGCCTTCTTGACGTAAGAAGTTCACCACATGGTAACCAGGATCAGAGATCAAGGGCGTGCCCGCATCAGAGATCAAAGCAACGTTTTTACCGTCACTTAACAAGGAAGCAATGTAGGAAGCTTTATCGCGCTCATTGTGGTCATGTAGAGCAAACAGTTTGGTGTCGATACCAAAATGATTCATTAAACGTTTGCTATGACGGGTGTCTTCCGCGGCGATAAAGTCAACTTCTTGTAAAACTCGTTTTGCACGATCCGTAAAATCATCTAGATTGCCAATTGGGGTCGCTACAATGTAGAAGGTTCCTCTCACATCATTATCAGACTGTGTTACCATGATTCCTCTTTTATAGGCTTAAGTATTGCGTGCATATGAGTTTGTTTAGATCCCGTATCATACCACTTTCCTTAGTTACATTGTCGCTAATTGGTTGTGGTGCTATTGAAACTTCCGTACCCAGTTCTGGTATGACGAATGCTCAAATGGAACAAGGTAGCGATTTATCTGATTACAACTACGCCCTAGCACAAGCTCAGGCGCAATCCACTCCAGAACAAGCCGCGCCCTATTACTGGGCTGCAGCACAAGCACTGGTGATGGATGGGCAGTATCTTCAGGCGCGAACCTTGTTGGAAACCCACGTACTTCCGATTCGTGGCCAAAGCCAACTCGATGGCTATTTGCTGATGAGTGATATTGCCTTAGCGCAAGAAACGCCGATGTTGGCGCTGCAGCTGTTGAACCAAGCGGCAGAGCTGCCTTTAACTCAGCGTCCTAGCAACAATATCAAGGTATTGCAGCAACGCGCCAAAGTAATGGCATCCATGGATAATTGGCCCAATGCAGTTCGCGATTACATGCAGTTGAGCCTGATGCTGCCAGCTGATCAGCAAGAACAGAACCGCGCTGAGCTTTGGTTCGCCATTCAGAACTTAACCGATAGCGAAGTCACTGACCTAGAAGGCAATCAATTGCCATTATTGGATGGCTGGCTGGATGTTTCTAAGATTTTGCGTCAGCAGTCTTTGACGGTGGAGCAACAGGTCGCGGAGTATCAATCTTGGCAACGCATTCACGGTAGCCACCCAGCAGCCGTGTACCCGCCATTGGACTTCCAGATCATGGCGTCACTTGAGCAAAACATGCCAACGTCCATTGCGGTGATGCTACCGATGAGCAAAGAGCTTAAGGTTGCCTCTGAAGCGATTCTAGATGGTCTTTTACAGCAGTATTACGCCAACAGCGATGTACAGCCTAACTTGCACATCATTGATACGGACCAATACAGCCAATTCTCGCAAGCCTACTTAGCTGCTTTAGAAACTGGCGCGGAAACCATCATCGGGCCACTGCGTAAACAAAACGTAGGTCAGTTAGCGGACTTGGTACAAGACGTTCCAACGATTGCTTTAAACCAATTGGAAAACAATCGCACGATTCCAAACTTGTACCATTTCTCTCTGAACGTGAGTGACGACATTCGCGAACTGATTGCCTTTGCCAAAAAAGAAGGCGCAGACAATGCCGCCATTCTTGCCATGGAGTCCACTTGGGCTTTACGTCAAAGTGATTTGTTTAAAGAAATTGCGCAAGAGACACATTTACCGGTACTGACATCACTGTCTTATGAGGACACGCCAAACGGTCGTGCTCAGGCGGTCAAGAAACTGCTGCAAGTAGACGAAAGTGAAGCACGTATTCGTAGTATTCAACAGTGGACCCAGCAAGAAGTCGAAGCAACGCCTCGAGCCCGTCAAGATTTGGACTATGTCTACTACATAGGCAAACTAGACGACGCTAAGCAGATTCGACCACTGTTGAACTTCTACTTTGCTGAGGACATCCCAATGCTGGCCTCACAAACCATTCACGATAAGACGCCAAGCTCTACCAGCAAGAGCGAGGACATTGAGCGCATTATCTTTACTGAACTGCCTGCTGTTTTAGAGTCGGCGGATCAACACAGCAACAAGCCGTTCGTTTTACAGCGCCTCACAGCACTGGGTAACGACAGCTATATATTGGCTAAGCGTTTAGCACTGTTCACCAATGTTAAATCGGCAAAGGTGTCCGCTCGCACAGGTATTATTACCCTAGACGACGACGGCATCTTTAACCGCCGCCCTAACATAGTGACCTATAAGCAAGGAGAGCTTATCGATGCTAAGGAAAGTTATTTCGCCCAGAAGGAAACAGAATGATGGCGCTAAGGCAGAGCAACTTGCCGAGCGCTATCTAGTCCAACAGGGCTATCAGTTTATAGCTCGAAATTTTCACTCACGCGTGGGTGAAGTTGATTTGATTATGCGCAATGGCCAGACCATTGTGTTTGTAGAAGTGCGTTATCGAGCCGATGCCTCCCGAGGCAGTGCCGCAGAAAGCATAACCAAACAAAAGTATCTCCGCTGTTTAAAAACAGCGGAGTACTGGTTAATCAAAAACAATTTGCAGAGCAGCCAATACCAAATAGATGTCATTGCCATAGATGGTCTACTCGACATCCACAACATACATTGGTTGCCAGCAGTACAGATATAGTAGTCACACATGGATTATCAAGAAGCCATTTACACCCAGTTCGCTCAGAGTTTTGAGTCACAACAATACGCACTAGAGACCTTACCACCGTACATTGAACATGCGGCAAAGGTGCTGTTTAACAGCATCGCCAATGGCGGCAAAGTCGTAGCGATAGGCAATGGCACAGGTGCCTATATTTCACAATATTTCAGCACCCTATTACTAGACCGCATGGACCGCGAGCGCCCTGGCCTACCAGCGGTTTCTTTAACCAGTAATGGTAATGCCCTGCTTGCGATCACTCATAACGACAGCTATCACGATGTGTTTTCTAAGCAAATCACAGCAATTGGTAACCCTGGCGATGTGCTGTTTGTGGTGGCCAATAAAGGCAATACATCACCGATTATTCAGGCGATTCAAGCGGCCCACGAACGTAAGATGAACATCGTTGCTTTGACCACGCCAGATGCGAAGAACGTCTCTTCCCTAACGTCACGGGATGATACAGAAATTAAGATCAATCTGACGGGAACTGCACGCGTACAAGAAGTGCAAACCACTGTCGTTCATGCCTTGGTGGATCTACTTGAACGACAGCTGTTTGGTTATGAAGACTAAAGGTCGCTTATTTAACAACCTTTAGTGTGAAGCCTTTCTTTGGCGGCTCCGGTGGCGTTGGTTCTGGCGCTGGAGTCTCATCAAACTCTTCTGGTGGAAACACCAAGCCATCGCCATCTTCTTTCGCGTATAGCGCAATCGCTGCTGCCATTGGTACGTATACCTGCATCGGCTTGCCACTAAAGCGTGCTTCAAACGACACACCTTGCTTATCAATATGCAAATGACGCACGGCATTCATGCTGATATTCAGCACGATTTGGCCATCATTCACAAATTCACGTGGCACCTCAGCACCCGGAAAGTCCGCATCCACCAACAAGTATGGTGTCATGCTATTGTCTGCTATCCACTCGTAAGTAGCATTTAGCAAATAAGAACGTTTTGGAATCATTCACTGCACTCCAGAAAAAATAAAAGGGGCTAAGCGCCCCTTTTGCTATTATGCTTTAGCGCACCTTAGTCAAGGCGCATCTCTTGCTCTGCTTCGGAAAGACTTTCTTTGAAAGACTCACGCTCAAATACAAGATCCATGTACTTGTACAGACCAGGCGCTTGAGATTTCTCAATAGAAACACCTAGTACTGGCAAACGCCACAAAATTGGCGCTAGGCAGCAATCTACGATAGTGAATTCTTCGCTCATAAAGTATGGCTTTTCTTCGAAAATCGGAGAAACGCTGATTAGGCTTTCACGCAATTCTTTTTGTGCTGTTTCTACGGCATCACGATCTTTACTTGTTAGAATCGTATCCACTAGACCCGACCAGTCACGTTGAATACGGTACATGTAAAGACGGCTTTCAGCACGTGCAACAGGATACACGGGTAGTAATGGTGGATGTGGGAAACGCTCATCCAAGTATTCCATCATTACGTTTGGCTCATACAATACAAGTTCGCGGTCAACTAGCGCCGGCAACTCGTTGTAAGGGTTGATGTCCGCCAATTCCTCTGGCTTGTTGAAAGGATCAACATCAATAATATCTACGGTTACCGCCTTCTCAGCCAAAACGATACGTACGCGATGACTGTAATGATCTTCCCCATCAGAGAAGAACGTCATTGAAGAGCGCTTTGCAATAACACCCATGTATAACCCCTATTCAATAAACAACGAAAACCCCATGAAGGGGTTAACTTAACAAACTAATTTGTAAATGTCCCTCCTAAGGAGGGACATTTTGGCAAAACTCAATGAATCATTAATGAATTTCGCGCCAGTATTCTTTGTTCAACAGGTATGCAAAGATACCAAACAGAACAATAAATAATAACACTTTTATGCCTAATGATTCAGCCTGTAAACGGCTTGGTTCACCCATATACACTAAGAAATTCGTAACATCGTAAGCGACTTGGTCAAATTCTTCTTCAGATAATTGACCGGCAGTCTTCTGCACTACCACGTTACATTGCTCTTCCGTTAAAACATCGCCGGTAAGTGTATCAAATTTTGTCTTACCATGCTCATCCAATGCTGGCGCTTGCGCACAAGTCATTTCACGAACACCTTGCAGATGCTCTAGCACGTTCGGCATACCCACACTTGGGAAGATAGTGTTGTTGACACCCCAAGGACGAGTTTTGTCTTCGTAGAAAGATTTAAGGTATGTGTATACCCAATCATGACCACGCAGACGCGCTTCCAATGTTAGATCAGGAGGTGTTGCGCCAAACCAGTTTTTAGCATCGCCACCGTCCATAGCATTCTTCATTAGCTCACCAATCTTTTTGCCTGAAGGAAGCATATTCGCTTCAAACAAATCGGCTGGAATCCCTAAATCTGTAGCAGCACGCTCATAACGGGCATAACCCATTTCATGACAGCCTGCACAGTAGTTTGTGTAAACCTGCATACCACGCTGCAATGAAGCTTTATCATGCAGATCCGGCGCCATTTGCTCTAAGTGAACCGCAGAACCACCGGATGCGAAAGTCATCGCCGACGCAAACACCAGCGCCACTGTTGCGAACATCTTTTTCATCATTACACCCTCTCCGGAACTGGTTTAGTACTTTCCCACTTCGTATACCATGGCATTAGGAAGAAATACGCAAAGTAAACGACAGATGCAATTTGAGCGACCGTTGTACGACCTGCAGTAGAAGGCAATACACCCAACACACCCAAAGTCACGAAGCTAATACAAAACAAGATCAGAGCCACTTTACTCATCCAACCTTTGTAGCGCATCGCTTTAACAGGACTACGATCCAACCAAGGCAGAACGAACAAAACTGCAATTGCACCACCCATAGCTACCACACCCCAGAATTTGGCATCCAAACCAAACAGTGGGTAAGTGACCGCACGAAGGATCGCGTAGAATGGCGTGAAGTACCAAACTGGCGCAATGTGCTCAGGAGTCTTCAGTGCATTTGCTGCTTCAAAGTTAGGTTTCTCAAGGAAGTACCCCCCCATTTCAGGGAAGAAGAAGATCACACCACAGAACACAAACAAGAACACCGCCACACCAACAATGTCATGCACTGTGTAGTATGGGTGGAATGGAATACCATCTAGCGGAATACCGTTCTCATCTTTATGTTTCTTAATATCCACGCCTTTCGGGTTGTTAGAACCCACATGGTGCAGCGCTAATAAGTGAAGAACCACCAATGCAACCAACACCAACGGTAAGGCAATCACGTGCAATGAGAAGAAACGGTTTAGCGTAATACCTGAAATCAAGTAGTCACCACGCACCCATTGCGCTAGATCTGGACCCACCATTGGAATCGCACTAAATAGCGAGATAATTACCTGTGCACCCCAGTATGACATTTGCCCCCATGGTAGTAGGTAACCCATGAAAGCTTCTGCCATCAGCGCCAAGTAAATCGCCATACCAAACAACCACACTAATTCACGTGGCTTTTGGTATGATCCGTATAGCAAACCGCGGAACATGTGTAGGTACACCACCACGAAAAATGCTGAAGCACCCGTTGAGTGCATGTAACGAATTAACCAACCGTATTCCACATCACGCATGATGTATTCAACTGAAGCAAACGCCCCTTCAGCCGATGGGTTGTAGCTCATGGTTAACCAAACACCGGTTAGCAACTGGTTGACCAGCACTAACAAAGACAACACACCAAACAAGTAAAGAACGTTCAAGTTCTTCGGTGCGTAGTATTTACTCATGTGCTTTTCGAAAGCCTGTGTAACTGGTAGACGAGCATCTACCCAAGCCATGAAATCTTTCATTGCAGCCATTATGCGTTACCTCCAGTGTCTACACCGACTTCGATAACAGAATCATCAATAAAACGATGTGGTGGAACGACTAGGTTTGTCGGAGCAGGTACCCCCTTGTACACACGACCCGCTAGGTCGAAACGGGAACCGTGACAAGGACATAGGAAGCCACCTAGCCATTTTTCGCCAAGGTCTTCTGGAGCGATTTCTGGACGGTAGGTAGGAGAACAACCAAGGTGCGTACAAATACCCAATAAAACGGCAATCTCAGGATTGATCGAGCGATATTCGTTTTGTGCGTAGGTTGGCTGCTGCTCAACCGCAGACGATGGATCTGCAAGTTGATCGTCTAATTTGGATAAATCAGCAACTGTTTCTTTAGATCGGCGAACAACCCACACAGGTTGACCACGCCACTCAACAATCATCTGCTGACCCACTTCTAGTTTACTGATATCGGCCTTCACCGGTGCGCCAGCCGCTTTCGCTTTGGCACTTGGATTCCATGAGGCAACAAAAGGCGTTGCAATCCCTACGGCACCTACAGCGCCGATTGCGCTAGTTGCACCTAATAGAAATCGACGACGGCCCTTATTAACGCCGCTTTGACTCATTATGGTTCTCTCCCACCAATTTACTGTCAACAAGCTCAAATCCATATAAAAACTAAGGATTTGAATACTTTAAGTGATGTTATGGGAAAGAAATTATAGTGACAAGGCAACATTTTTGCACAATCACAAAACACTGATTTGAGACATAAAAAAACGCCTGCATTTGCAGGCGTTTTGAAGAATTCGAAGCGTAGTAAAAAATTAACGCTTAGAGAACTGTGGACGACGACGTGCTTTACGTAGACCAACTTTCTTACGTTCAACCTGACGAGAGTCACGTGTAACGAAACCAGCAGAACGTAGAGTGCGACGTAGAGTCTCATCGTATTGCATTAGCGCACGAGTGATACCGTGACGGATAGCACCTGCTTGACCAGAGATACCACCACCGCTTACAGTAACGTAAACGTCAAATTTCTCAGTTGCATCAACTAGTTCTAGTGGCTGACGAACAACCATGCAAGAAGTTTCGCGACCGAAGTATTGCTCTAGAGAACGGTTGTTGATAACTAGGTTACCAGAACCTGCCTTTAGGAATACACGAGCAGTAGACGTTTTACGACGACCTGTACCGTAGTATTGAGTAGCTGACATAATGATCTTCCCGTATTAGATGTTAAGTTCTTGTGGCTGTTGTGCTGTGTGTGGGTGCTCAGAGCCAGCATACACTTTCATTTTCTTGTGCATTGCGCGACCTAGAGGACCTTTTGGCAGCATACCTTTAACAGCGATTTCAAGAACGCGCTCTGGAGCGTGATCAATCAACTTCTCAAAGCTCATAGAACGTAGGCCACCTGGGTAACCAGTGTGACGGTAGTAGTTCTTGTCAGATGCTTTGTTACCAGTTACACGGATTTTCTCAGCGTTGATAACTACGATGTAATCACCAGTGTCAACGTGAGGAGTGTATTCTGCTTTATGCTTACCGCGTAGACGGCGAGCAATTTCTGTAGCCAAACGACCAAGAGTTTTGCCATCAGCATCAACCACGAACCAGTCGCGGCGTACTTCAGCAGGTTTTGCAGTAAAAGTTTTCATTAAAAAACCCTTTATCATTTACATGCAGTGCGCATGTCAATACCTATTATTATTGGTTATGTCTTCGGATTGCGAAGTCATAACGTGCACATACTCAAATTAAGAGCGCGCGAATTATAACCAAAGCACTTTAAAAACTAAAGCCCTTTCAGCACTTAATTACGGGCGATGCTCAAGCGTTAAGTATTCTTCTGATTGCATTTCCAGCAATCGACTTACGGTACGATCGTATTCAAACGCCAAACGGGTACCGATATAAATGTCTGGGATGGCTACTTCGGCAGAAATGATCACCTTCACATGGCGATCGTAGAATTCATCAATCAAGTTAATGAAGCGACGCGCCATATCATCACGTGGCGAATCAAACTGCGGCAGACCAGAAATAATGATGGTGGAATATAATTTAGCGATCTCAATGTAGTCCACTTGACTACGAGGACCATCACAAAGTGCTTTAATATCGAACCAAGCCACATCTTCACAACTACGCAATAGCGGGATGTTGCGGCCTTCGATCTCGACTTCACCACCCTCTTCCACACTGTCTTGGTTAACCACTAGACTGCAAAAACGCTCACTCAACGCATCCGCTGCTTCTGTAGTAAGTGGGAAGTGATACAGCTTAGCTTGTTTAAGGGTACGTAGACGATAATCCACACCACCATCAACGTTCATGACTTTGGTGTGCTTATTAACCAAATCAATGGCAGGCAAGAAGCGCGCACGCTGCAAACCATTTTTGTAAAGACCATCTGGCTCGATATTAGAAGTTGCTACAAGCACAGTACCATTAATAAATAGCTGCTCCAGTAGGCCAGCCAGAATCATGGCGTCCGTAATATCCGTTACGAAGAACTCATCGAAACACAACACTTGCGCCTTTTCAGCAATCTGTTTGCCAACGATTTCTAATGGGTTTTTCGTGTCATGCAGTTTACGCAGTTCTTGGTGTACCATCTGCATAAAGCGGTGAAAGTGAAGACGCAGCTTGCGCTCCATCGGCAGACACTCAAAGAAAGTATCCATCAAGTAGGTTTTACCGCGCCCTACACCACCCCAGAAATAAAGCCCTTGCTCAACATTAATTTCAGGTTTCTTTTTCTTAAGGAAGCCAAACAGAGATTTTTGCGTTTTTGACGGTTTTGATCCATTCGCGACAATTCGCTCATACAAGTCTTGTAAAGCGCGAACCGCTTCTTCTTGTGCTGGATCGTAGTTAAAGTCTGAACGTTTTAGGTCTTCCTGATATTTCGATAACGGGGTCATTGTCTGCGAATACACCATTGCATGTAAGATTGCGACATATTATCAAATTGATACAGAAACCTCACTATTCCCTATATTTCCCATGGTGTATTTCCGTTATAATTTAGACAGATGTTTTGGGGAGTAAACCATGGAACTTGAAGTATTCGATATCATCGTTTTTGTTACTGGCATCATTGTAGGGTTTGTAGGCGCACTCATTTTCCGCGCTCTTAGCAAAAAAAGCACAAACGACAAGCACCAAATTGGCGCTGCAATGGAAGCCATGCAACACGAAATGGAACGTCGCCAAGTACTTGCAGACGATCATTTCTTACAACTTAACGCACACCTAGCAGCAGCCGAGAAAAAATTAGCCGATGCCCGTAAAGCAGTGTTTGAAGGCGCTTCGACTCTAGCAACGGTTGAGCTAGAAAAACCTGAAGTAGCCAGCGAAAACAAAGCTGATTCTGAAGAAGTGACTGCTCAGCCACGCGATTACGCAGCCAAGTCTGGTGATGATGAAGGCATGCTGAGTGAAAACTACGGTTTACACCGCAAAGAAGCCGAAGAGCCAAGCCGAGCATACTAAGCTCATTTGCGATCACGATCTTAATCCTAAAAAGCCTGCTAGTTAGCAGGCTTTTTTATTAACGCTGACCCGTCCTAAAAACTGTTAAACATTATGCTGGATTCGGGATATCGATAAATTCACATTCCACGCCCCAATGATCATTGATGTGCTGCGCCAACGCCTGAGGACCAAAGCACTCCGTAGCATGATGACCTGCCGCGCAAAAATGAATCCCTTCCTCACGAGCAGTATGAATGGTTTGCTCTGATACCTCACCGGTAATAAAGATGTCTGCCTGAGCAGCAAGTGCCTTACCGATGTAACCTTGGGCACCACCAGTACAGAGTGCCACCTCAGAAATAGGCGCATCCGAAACTGCTTCAAACAATACTGGGCGACCTACCGCATTTTCTACTAGTTCTTGGAAGGCCTGCGGCGACATGGGGACAGCAAGCTTGCCCACCACACCGATACTTTCCTCTAATGGCTTCTCCGATTCCAATGGACGTAGCGACTCTACACCCAAAGCGCGCGCCAAGTTGGCGTTATTACCTACCAATAAATGGGCATCCATCGGCAAGTGATAACCAAATAAATTGATATCATTTTTAATCAAGGCTGACAGACGACGATACTTCATCCCCACAACCTCTGGACGCTCACCTTTCCAAAAATACCCATGATGTACAATGATGGCATCCGCCTGCTTAGCAATGGCAGCCTCGATCAACGCCATGGACGCCGTCACACCAGTGACGATTTTGTTAATCTCGTCTTTACCTTCCACTTGTAAACCATTAGGCGCATAATCTTTAAATAAGCGCGGCTGATACAATGCCGTCAATTTTTTCTCGAGTTCTGTTTTATTCATGATTACTCCATACACACTAAATAGTTTAAGAAGTCGTAATAGTCTTGTTTGGATACTACTGGGATTATGGCTCGGAACTGCGTTTTTATTTTGGCAGCACTATAAGAATGAGTCAGGACAAAGCTTCGCCAGCGCCGCAGCAAAAACCGCCAACTCAGTAGTGAACATCTATACCTTCACCAATCAAACTTCGCCCTTTAATCATAGCAGTAGCCAGAAGATCACTAACCTCGGCTCTGGCGTTATTATATCGGAAGATGGCTACGTACTGACAAACCATCACGTGATTCAGGGGGCAAGCACCGTTATTGTCTCTCTAAACGATCAAAGACAAACTCGCGCGCAAATTATTGGCACCGATCCCGCTACCGATCTGGCCGTATTAAAGATTGATCTGGATAAGCTATCCCCTATCACACTGGGCAATAGCGACAGACTGATGGTGGGCGATCAAATTCTCGCCATTGGCAACCCGTTTGGTATCGGTCAAACGGTGACCGCTGGCATTATCAGCGCCAAAGGTCGCGACAGCATTGGCCTTAATACCTACGAAAACTTTCTACAAACTGATGCCGCCATCAACCCTGGCAACTCGGGCGGCGCTTTAGTTGATCTAACCGGCAAATTGGTAGGCATCAGCTCTGCCATTTATTCTAGCTCTGGCGGCTCACAAGGGATTGGCTTTGCCACGCCGATTAACGATGCTATCAGCATTATGAAATCCATTATTAAGAATGGCAGCGTGATTCGAGGCTATTTGGGCCTGCAAGTGCAGGAGAATAACCCTCAAGTGGCCATCGCTTTAAACTTACCCGTCGAAAACGGATTAATTGTCACCAGTGTCGTACCACAAGGGCCAGCCGATAAAGCCGGCCTTCGCGCGGGTGACATCTTAACTTCTATTGAAAAGCGAACGGATTTAAGTGCGCATGATGCACAACAGCTGGTGTCCAGTTTAAAACCAGGAGAGCGTATTAGCATTATGGGGATTCGTGGTACGCAAAGCTTTATCACACAAGCCTTGGTGGAGAAACTGCCTGCAATGCAGGCAGTTGAGCAATAGCTTATTGAACCAAGTTCGATAAGCTTTTTTCGATGTTGCCACCAGCAATTCGGTTCGCTAGGAAGGCTAAGTAAGGACTTAAAAAGCCCGCATCTAGCTCACCTTCTATGACCCATTGCAACTGGGTCTGACCGCTTTCGGTCACATCAATATATAACGTATTTGGTATCGGCTGCGTTTTCTGGTTAGGCTGCACAGTAAAGGTAATCGCGTCCATCGAAACCGAGTCGATCACAATCGAACCCTGTTTGACCGTCTCACCCTCATACTGAATCAAGTAACGGTTACCCTCTTGAAGCACAACACTTCCTTCCTGCAACACTAATTTACCTGATTCGATGTACATCCAATCCGTCCATGCCTCTGGGTTCATCAAACGCTCTTGAACCAAATCATATTGAGCACTTTGCGCAACAGCACTGCGCTCAATACGATAATCTGAAGGCAGAAAAAAACCCACAGCAACCGCCACTAATATAATGACGGCCGCAATGCGGGTTATATAACGCAGAGATACCAGTGCTTGAGTGGGTTGCACTGATGACTCCTTCTTATGCGTTGTCGATCATGCGGAATTCCGCCGATACAGCGTGCGCTTCCAACGATTCACCACGCGCCAAAGGCGAGGCAATTTTCGCTAGCTCACTGGCACCTTCGTGCGAACAGTAGATGATTGAGCTACGTTTTTGGAAGTCATACACACCTAATGGCGAAGAGAAACGCGCCGTACCAGAAGTTGGTAACACGTGGTTTGGGCCGGCACAGTAATCACCTAGCGCTTCTGGGGTGTAACGCCCCATAAAGATCGCACCCGCGTGACGAATCTTACCTACCCACTCTTCTGGATTTTCAATCGAAAGTTCCAAGTGCTCTGCCGCAACAATGTTCGCCACTTCGATGGCTTCTTCCATTGAATCTACGTGAATCAAAGCACCACGACCTTCCAAAGACGTTTTGATAATCTCTTTACGAGACATGTCTTCGATTTGACGTTCCATCGACTCTTTCACTTTCGCAATAAAGTCTGCATCGGTACTGATCAAAATAGATTGAGCGTCTTCGTCGTGCTCTGCTTGAGAGAACAAATCCATGGCAATCCAATCTGGGTTCGATTGACCATCGCTCACCACAAGGATTTCCGAAGGACCCGCAATCATATCGATACCACAAGCACCAAACACCATGCGTTTTGCCGTCGCAACATAGATATTGCCTGGGCCCACAATCTTGTCGACCTTCGGCACAGTCTCTGTACCGTAAGCCAAGGCCGCTACCGCTTGTGCGCCACCCACAGTGATCACACGATCCACGCCAGCAACGTGCGCTGCCGCCAATACAATGTCGTTTACCACGTCATCAGGCGTCGGTACCACCATGACGATTTCAGCCACACCCGCAACTTTTGCAGGCATAACGTTCATCAATACCGATGATGGGTAAGCCGCTTTACCGCCAGGCACGTAGACACCCACGCGATCAAGTGGCGTGATTTGCTGACCCAACACAGTGCCGTTCGCTTCTTCGTATTGCCAAGAAGGCTGAATTTGACGCTCGTGGTAAGACTTAACGCGCTCAGCTGCCTGCTTTAGAGCAGATACAATCTTAGCATCAACTCGTTCAGCCGCTTTCGCTAGCTCATCCGCCTCAATCACCAAGTCCGCTGCAGATTGCACAGCACGACGGTCAAAACGGTTAGTTAGCTCAACCAGCGCCGCATCACCTTCTTTACGAACGCGATTAACGATGTCTTCTACGCTTTTTTGAACATTTGCATCAGACACACTTTCCCAAGAAAGCAGCTGATCTAGGTCCTGACGAAAGCCTTCGTCTTTTGACGAAAACTGTCTGATATCTAGTTTCATAATCTTCTAAGCCTCAGCAGATACCGCACCATTCAACATATCTAGGATAGGCTGAATGTGCTCATACTTAGTTTTGTAAGCGGCTTTGTTTACCACCAATCGAGTACTAATATCCGCGATCAAATCACGTGCTTCAAGACCGTTGGCACGCAAGGTATTACCTGTATCAACAATATCCACAATTAAATCAGCCAGACCCATAATTGGTGCTAATTCCATTGCGCCGTACAATTTAATGACATCGGCTTGGATACCTTGTTCCGCAAAATACGCTTTCGCAGTCTTGGTGAACTTAGAGGCAACTTTTAGACGACGATTTGGTAGCTCTTGACCTTGAACACCCGCCGTCATCAGACGACATTTAGAGATCTTAAGGTCCAATAGCTCGTAAAGGTTCTTGGTATTGGCTTCCATCAATACGTCTTTACCCGCCACACCAAAGTCCGCTACGCCATGTTCAACGTAAGTCGGTACGTCCGTCGCGCGTAGAATCACCAACTTGATATGCTCATGGTTAGTATCAAAAATCAGCTTACGGCTTTTGCTGATGTCTTCTAAAGGATAAATGTTCGCCTTCTCTAACAGAGGTAGCGTCTCGCCTAAAATACGCCCTTTCGATAGCGCAATCGTTAAGGTTTCGCTCATTTTAATTTAGAACCCTTGATATCTTCGCACCCAATGCACCCAGTTTTTCCTCGATACACTCGTAACCACGGTCGATGTGGTAAATTCGATCAATTTTGGTTTCACCCTCTGCCACTAGGGCAGACAGCACCAACGATGCCGACGCTCGCAAATCTGTGGCCATGACTGGCGCACCTTTCAGCTTTTCTTTACCGCGGACAATTGCGGTATTGCCTGTGACCTCAATGTCAGCGCCCATGCGCACCATTTCATTAACGTGCATGAAACGGTTTTCAAAGATGTTTTCGATAACTGTACCAACGCCCTCCGCTACCGCGTTCAAAGCCACGATCTGCGCCTGCATGTCGGTTGGGAATGCTGGGTACGGTGCGGTCGAAATGTTCACCGATTTAGGGCGACGCCCTTCCATATCCAACTCAATCCAGTCATCACCACAAGTGATCTTGGCACCCGCTTCTTCAAGCTTCACCAGTACCGCTTCAAGACTGTCGACATCCGTATCCGTCACGCGCACTTTACCGCCAGTGATCGCACCAGCTACCAAGAAGGTACCGGTTTCGATACGGTCAGGCATTACGGAGTAAGTCGTGCCACCTAAGCGCTCTACACCCTCAATCGTGATGGTGTCCGTGCCGTGACCGGTAATTTTTGCACCCATCGCGATCAAGCATTCCGCCAAATCGACAACTTCTGGCTCGCGCGCAGCGTTTTCTAGAATAGTTGTGCCTTCAGCTAACGCTGCCGCCATCAACAGGTTCTCAGTTCCTGTCACCGTAACTTTATCAAAGAAAATACGCGCGCCTTTCAAGCGACCATCTACTTTGGCAATGATGTTACCGTTGTCGACCACGATGTCTGCCCCCATAGCCTCTAGGCCACGTAGGTGAAGATCCACCGGACGACTACCGATGGCACAACCACCTGGCAAAGATACGACAGCGCGACCAAAGTGTGCCACCAAAGGACCCAACACTAGGATCGATGCACGCATGGTTTTCACTAGTTCGTAAGGCGCCTCACAGTTGTCCAATGAAGACACATCTAGCTCGACGTTCATACGCTCGTCCACTACCACGCCACACCCCATAGAACCAAGCAGTTCTAACATAGTTGTGATGTCATGTAGGTGTGGCAGATTTTTGATGGTGATTAGATCTTTGGTAAGCAGTGTCGCAGCAAGAATTGGTAGTGCAGCATTTTTTGCTCCTGACGCACGCACAACTCCGTTTAGAGTATTACCGCCAGTAATCAGCAATTTATCCATTTACTTCTCTCTTAGATTTAAAGACTTTCGAATTGTGCTGGCGTGTAAGTTTTCATGGTAATCGCATGGATTGCACCAGAGGAGATTGCGTCTTGTAAATGAGAGTAAACAAGCTGCTGTCTTTTAACTGCGTTTAGACCTTCAAAGGCCTCAGCAACAATAGTGATTTGGAAGCTACAGTCAGCACCGTTAGTAGTAACTTGGCAGCCTTCAATTTTTGATTCTAATAAAGCTTTCACTTCGGAGGCGTTCACAAAAACTCCAATATTTATTCAATGTTCTATGGCGGGTATTGTACCTTACCCTAAAAGCTTTTTGTCAGCTTTATAACGCAAAAACAGGAGTTTCCTCCTGTTTACGATTCCTATGCAAACTGAAAAATGCACTCGACACCATACAGTTTTAACATTTCTCTAAACTCTTCTCGACACCCTTTTAAGGTTAAGGCATCGCTGTGGCGTCGAATTTCAATCATCAGTGCGATGACTGGGGCATTAATGGTGCTTAATTCAGACAAGTCCAAAGAGCTACAGGCGTGACTTCCTGTCTTAGCTAACTTTTTCTTAATCTTTAATAAGTCATCTGCATCATAACGCCCCGTTAAACGCCACCCCTGTTCGGAGGTGTGCAGTTCCATACTACTCCTCCGAAGACGCTAGCGACTTCTGCCACGCAGCAATGGCCTGATCAATGTCATTACCGTTCTGCTGCATCATAACGCCAAACTGCTTACGGAAGGTCAAACCAAAGTTAATGTTGTTAATCACAACGTTGCTCAACATCCATTGCTCCGTTGCGCTTGGCTCCATATAAAACGCGATGTCCACAGGCGCACCATCCGACATTTGGAACTTAGCATCCACGCGCACTTCACGACCCGGCTTCTGACGTGCTAAAGGCATCACTGTTAAACGGCTCGGATCAAAGTCGATCACAGCAGCACTATAAGTCTTTAACAAAGTCCCTTCAGTAACACTAACAAAGGCTGCCAACTGCTCAGCTGTCGCCTCACGATAGTATTTGCCCATGACTTTCTTCGCCAGATCATCAAAATCTACGACTGGCGCAATGATTTCACGCATCGCTTCCTGTAGCTTTTGAGAATCTTTGCTAAGCACTTCTCGCTGATCAACAATCTTGGTTTTAAAATCATCCACTACACGCAACACTTCGTCACGAGCACCCTCAGGATTTGCTGCTGCAAACACAGAGCCTGCAAACAACATAAGCGTTGCCGCAAGACCCATCATTAACTTACGCATTACTCACCACCTCCGGCATTCATTAAAAACTGTCCGATTAGGTTCTCAAGCACCAAAGCAGACTGCGTATCATTGATTTGATCGCCATCTTTTAGCACTTCTTCATCCGCACCAATGGAAATACCTAGATACTTCTCACCAATCAAACCACTCGTTAGGATCGCGACCGAACTGTCCGTCGGAATATTATTTACATCTGGGTAAATCGACATGGTCACCTTAGCCATGTAGTACTCAGTGTCGTACTCAATGCTTTCCACTTGACCAACCGTCACGCCAGCAATGGTCACTTTAGAGCGATCAGTTAAGCCACCGATATCATCAAAGTAGGCCTCCACTCGGTAGCCCTCTGCTCGCTGATTAAAGGCTAAGCCACTCACCTGCAGCGCCAAATAAATAAAGGCCAACGCTCCTAAAAGCATAAACAGGCCAACTAATACGCCAGCTTTATTATCCTTCATTATTAAAAGTCTCCAAACATTGCTGCTGTTAGCAGAAAATCCAAACCTAAAATAGCCAACGAACCAAGCACTACCGTACGAGTGGTAGCACGACCGATCCCTTCAGACGTCGGCTGACATACATACCCTTGATACACAGCAATCCAGACCACTGCGATCGCAAATACAAATGACTTGATTACACCATTCATTACATCGGTATCAAAGTAAACCGATTGCTGCATGCTGCTCCAAAATGAGCCTTCATACACACCTAGCCATTGCACTGAAACCATCATACCTGCCCACACACCAACCGCCGAGAAAATCAGCGCCAAGATCGGCATACAAGTAATACCAGCCAATAAACGCGGTGCAATCACACGACGCAACGGATCAATCCCCATCATTTCGTAACTAGAGAGTTGCTCGGTCGCTTTCATCAAACCAATTTCCGCCGTTAACGCAGAACCAGCACGTCCAGCGAACAGCAAGCCTGTCACCACAGGCCCCAGCTCACGCAATAAAGTCAGTGCTAACAGTTGACCTACGGCGGCTTCGGAACCATAACGGGTCAAAATTGTGTAGCCCTGAAGAGCCAGCACCATACCGATAAAGGCACCAGACACGACGATGATAATCAGTGACAGTACGCCCACCGAATACACTTGACGAATATACAAACGCATCGCTTCATTAAAGCGCACCGGAACACGGAACAAAGTCTGAAACAAGAAAATTCCAGCTTGACCAAAGGCATCAACAAATCCGTAGATACTGGCAAGAAGATACTTAAACACTGCCATTAATTACGCTCCAACAATTGTTCACGGTAATCCTGTGCGGGGTAATGAAACGCAACAGGCCCATCCGCCTGCCCTTGCAGAAACTGCACGACACGTTCATCAGTAGAACTACGCACTTCTTCTGGCGTTCCCGATAAAATAACCGTTCGACCAGACAACAAAACCACATGATCAGCAATACTTAATGACTCTTCCACATCGTGCGACACCAGAACACTGGTCATGTTCGCAGCACTGTTGAGGCGCTGAATAAGCTCCACCAACACCCCTTTTGAAATAGGGTCTTGGCCAGCAAACGGCTCATCATACATCACCAGATCCGGATCTAACGCAATAGCACGGGCTAACGCCGCACGACGCGCCATACCACCCGACAATTCCGACGGCATTAAATCCGCAGCGCCACGAAGACCAACACTTTGTAGCTTCATCAGCACGATATCGCGGATCATGTCTTTATCGAAGGAAGTGTATTCTTGTAGCGGCAATGCCACATTCTCAAACACACTCATATCACTAAATAAAGCACCACTTTGAAATAGCATGCCCATTTTGCGGCGCGCTTCGAACAATTCTTTGCGTGAGGCCGCAGCGATATCAACACCATCAACCGTTAGCGTGCCGGAGTCTTGTATCACCTGACCGCCGATCAAACGCAATAGCGTCGTCTTACCCACGCCACTTGGGCCCATGATAGCGGTGATTTTACCTTTCGGGATTTGCAAGGTGACATCGTCATAAATCGCACGATTACCGCGATAAAAAGACAAGTTTTTAACGTCAATATAGACTTCCATAGACGACTCCCTGCTGAAAAAAACGGACGGATACTAGCACCGCCAAAAAGTAAAAGATACGCCATCTATTTGGCTTTGCCTGCATGCAAGTCTTGAAATCCTTGAATAAACCACATTAAATGGGGCGTTTTACAAAACTCTCTCACATATCATCAGGTAAACTTTAGATGCTCTTGTTTTCTGCAGCGTTAATCGCTGGCTTAATCTTACTCGTACTAAGCTCCGATAAATTTATCGAACACGCCGCACTTGTGGCTGAGAAGCTTAATGTCAGCCCCATCGTCATCGGTATTACACTGGTCGCCCTTGGCACTTCCGCACCAGAAATGGTGGTATCCGCTATCGCTGCACTCGACAACGCACCAGGCATCGCAATTGGTAACGTTATTGGCTCAAACATTGCCAATATTGGCCTTGTGTTTGGCACCACCTTGTTATTGGCAGCGGTTCCTATCAATGGCGGTCTAGTCAAAAAAGAGATCCCTTTAGTGCTAGCCGTGACAGTGTTAGCCGGCGTACTGATGATCGATCAAAACCTTAGTATTATGGATGGTATTATCCTAATCGCGGTGTTTATCGTAGTGCTTTATATCCTTCTAAAGAACTCTAGTAATTTAGAAGATGAGCTAACTGAAGACTTGCCTGAGGACGACGGCAGTAGCGTTGCGCACTCTTTGCTTATCTCAGGATTAGGCTTAGCAGTGTTAATTGGCAGTTCTAAATTGTTAGTTTGGGGGGCGATCGGCATTGCTTCAGCCTTGGGCGTATCTGACCTAATCATTGGCTTGACGATTGTTGCGATCGGCACCAGCCTACCCGAGCTTGCCGCGTCGATTACCAGTGTACGCAAAGGCCACCATGACATCGCCATTGGCAACGTTCTAGGCTCGAACATCTTTAACTTAGCGACAGTACTACCTCTTCCAGCATTGCTGGCTCCTGGCTTAGTGGATGAAACCATCTTAAGTCGAGATTACTGGTGGATGCTTGGCTTTACCTTGCTGTTCGCTTTGGCCGTTATTATTTATTCCAAACACCGTAGTTTCAGCATTCCACGCTGGTTTGCGTTACCATTACTAGGTGGCTATGCAGGCTACCTATATTTACTCACTATTAATGGATAACTCATGCTAGAAAGCATCAAAAAGATTGCTCAGCATAAAGGGCTAGCTGGCATCATAGCGGTTGCCATCGTCGCCGCTGTTGTGTTCTTGCTTGGCAGCAGACCAACGCTTTACATTCTTGAAGAGCAAAAGCTTTCCGAAGCGCCTGACTTTTTCCTAGAAGGCGTGGAAGTCAGATCGTTCAATGTGAATGGGGAGCTGCAAGAAACCATTAATGCTGAAGCGGCCAACCACTATATCGAGCAACACACAAAGCTAACCAATCCTGTGATTACACGTAGCAGCGGCAATATCAGCTCTGTTGCCAGTGCTGATAATGGCCTTATTGATGACACCTCCGACAGCTTTACGCTGAGTGATAATGCCAGCATTACCCGCTACCAAGATCAACAGGAGACCGCCCGAGTCGAAGCACTGACCATCACTTATAACGATGAAGATCAGAGCATCCACGGGCAATCTCAGGGTAAACTCATTACCCAGCAAGGCATTACTGAGTCTGATAGCATCCGCTTTAACCTTGTCGATGATACCGCTACCCTAGATGGAGGCGTAAAAGGACATTATGACGTTACACAACACTAAACTTAGCTTAGCGGCACTAGCACTTACACTTGCGTGCAGCTCGTCATTTGCCTTACCAAATGACCATCAAAAACCCATCAGTATCGAAGCTGACAAAGCCTTCTTTGACCAACAACAAGGCACTGCCAGCTACAGCGGCAACGTGCTCGTCAAGCAAGGTTCAATTGTAATTGAAGCACAAGAGCTAACGATTAAAACCAATCCACAAACGGGTGAGTTTAAAGCGCTTAACGCAAAGGGCACACCGTCCAAGTTCTCGCAACAGCTTGATGAAGCCGGCAATGCCATGCATGCCAATGGCGATTCACTAGACTATGACGTCACCACAGGCCAGCTTGAGATCCACAACAACGGCTACCTGCAACGTGGTGAAGACGAAATCTCTGCCGATTACATTCATTACTTACTCAATGAAGGCACTTTTAAAGCCGAAAACCGCGGCACTGGTCGTGTTAACATGACCCTACAACCTAGCCTTACAGATCAAATAGAATAATTTTCATGGCCATTCTAGAAGCAAAAAATCTAGCCAAAAGCTACAAAAAACGACAAGTTGTAAAAGACGTTTCCTTATCAGTGAGTTCTGGCGAAGCCGTTGGCCTACTGGGCCCTAACGGCGCCGGAAAAACCACCTGTTTCTATATGATAGTAGGCATGATTGCGAACGACTTAGGCGGCATTTTCATTGATGGTGAGGACGTCACTAAGGACGCCATGCACAGCCGCGCACAAAAAGGCATTGGCTACTTACCACAGGAAGCGTCCATCTTCCGAAAAATGTCGGTAGAGGATAATATCCTTGCTATATTAGAAACACGTAAAG
Organism: Marinomonas sp. HM11-D; assembly: GCF_057626615.1. Taxonomy (NCBI): domain Bacteria; kingdom Pseudomonadati; phylum Pseudomonadota; class Gammaproteobacteria; order Oceanospirillales; family Oceanospirillaceae; genus Marinomonas; species Marinomonas sp. HM11-D. Next base: position 270,654 of record NZ_JBMMKT010000004.1, read on the forward strand.
ACCTCAGCAAAGCAGAACGCCTCGAAAAGATGGAGAGCTTGCTAGAGGAATTTCACGTCACACATATCCGAAAAAATTTAGGTATGGCCCTATCGGGTGGCGAAAGACGACGAGTTGAAATTGCCCGAGCTTTGGCAATGAATCCTAAGTTTGTGTTACTAGATGAGCCCTTTGCCGGAGTCGATCCAATCTCGGTCGGCGATATCAAAGAAATCATCAAGCACCTGCAAAAAAGCGGCATCGGCGTTTTGATCACCGACCACAACGTGCGCGAAACACTCGACATCTGTGACAAAGCCTACATTGTCGGTAATGGTCACATTATCGCCTCAGGTGATGCTGAATCTGTTATCAACAACGAGCAGGTTAAAAAAATCTACTTAGGCGACAACTTCAGACTTTAAAGCCCTTATTTTTCGGATAAAAAGGGAGTACTATGCATAAGTCATTCCAAATAAACGAAAATATAAGAGTTGCGTTATGAAGCAGTCCTTGCAACTTAAAATCGGTCAACAGTTAACTATGACTCCGCAATTGCAGCAGGCAATTAAATTGCTGCAATTGTCGACTCTCGACCTGCAACAAGAAATCCACGAATTTCTTGAATCAAATCCGTTACTTGAGTTTGATGAGGAAGAGAACTACAGCGCGGAAATCGAGCCCCGTTCTGCTGACACCAATAACGCCAAAGATACGTCTAACAGCGAAGCCAGTGAGAGCAGTTCTGAGCAACCGCAGGTTGAATCAGAATGGACTGAAAGCATCCCAAATGAGTTGTCGATCGACAGCAATTGGGATGATACCTACCAAAATTCAGCTGCCGCTGCCGACACACCTGTGTTTGAAGGCGAGCAAGATTTTGACAGCCGTAACGCCTCATCAGAAGACATGCAAGATCACCTGATCTGGCAACTCAACTTAACCCATATGTCCGATCGCGACATTGAGATTGCTTACGCCATCATTGATAGCGTGCAAACCGATGGTTATTTATCACTTAGCCTAGATGAAATTTTTGCAGCCCTCGCCGAAGAACTGGAAGATCTAGAGCTTGATGAGGTAGAAGCCGTACAACATCGACTACAGCGCTTCGACCCTGTGGGTGTTTGTTCACAAGATTTGCGCGAATGCTTACTGGTGCAATTAGAAGCCTTTAAAGAACACCCGCTATACCGAGTTACCTACAACATCGTGGATCAGCACCTAGGCTTACTTGGTAACCGCGACTACGCACAACTTAGCCGTAAAACCAAGTTGAAAGAAGACGCCTTAAAAGACGTCATCACCTTAATTCAACAGCTTAATCCACGCCCAGGCTCAGTGATTGATACCACTGAAACAGATTATGTTATCCCTGATGTCACGGTTAAAAAGCACAATGGCGTGTGGCAAGTAGAGCTCAACAACGACGCTCTGCCTCCGATCAAAATCAATGAAACTTATTCAGCGATGGTCAACAGCAGCGCTTCCAGCGAAGATATTTCTTACATCAAAAACTCTCTTCAAGAAGCAAAATGGTTCCTTAAGAGCCTACAAAGCCGCAACGAAACCTTACTCAAAGTGGCTAGTTGCATTGTTGCCAAGCAAGTAGAGTTTTTTGAAGTGGGTGAAGAAGCCATGAAACCTATGGTACTTCATGATGTCGCAGAAGAAGTCGGCATGCATGAATCGACCATTTCCCGTGTCACCACGCAAAAATACATGCATACCCCACGCGGCATTTACGAGCTGAAGTATTTCTTCTCAAGCCATGTAAACACCGCTTCTGGGGGCGAGTGCTCATCCACCGCGATTCGCGCGATGATTAAAAAGCTGGTAGCGGATGAGCCGCCACAAAAGCCACTCAGCGACAATAAATTGGCCAACATTCTGGCCGAACAAGGAATCCAGGTTGCGCGACGCACCGTCGCTAAATACCGCGAAGCTATGAATATACCGCCCTCGAACGAGCGGAAACGACTTATCTAAAGGCTATTGAAATGTCTGTGAAAAATTTAGTCAAACCTGAACTGGTATTTGCCAAGCAGCAAATTTCCAGCAAAAAACGACTGCTAGAACAATTAGCTGAGTCCGTTGGTGATCGCTTGCACTGCAATGCCGACGAGGTTTACGATGCCCTTCTAGGACGCGAAAAACTGGGTAGTACTGGCATCGGCAATGGCATTGCCATCCCCCACTGTCGCCTAGACCAAACAAATCGCGCCACCATCGTATTGATGTCGCTTGAAACGCCTATTGATTTTGATTCAATTGACCGCCGCCCTGTCGATTTGATTTTTGCCCTATTAGTACCATCAAATCAGTGTGATGAGCATTTAGCGACTTTGGCACAAATTGCCGAGCTTGCTCAATCTGAAGACAAACTGAACATCTTACGTAAAGCACAAAGCAACAGCGATTTGTATTCGGCGTTCGATTCTTTGATTTAAGGACAAGCCTATGTTGGAGCAATCCATCGAGATCATTAATAAATTGGGCCTTCATGCTCGCGCAGCAGGAAAACTAGTGGAAACCACTACCCGATTTACATCCGACATTACTATTGAAAAAGAAGGCCGTAACGTAGACGGAAAAAGCATCATGGCGATGATGATGCTGGCTGCGGCAAAAGGCACAATTATCAATATCAAAGTGAATGGCGAAGACGAACAAGCAGCAATGGACGCCATTGTTGCCTTGATAAATGACCGTTTCGGAGAAGGCGAATAGCCTGTGAGCGATCAGACGACCTTAGAACACTTACAAACCGTTGCCGACTCCCTTGAGTCTGGGGCAACGATGCAAATTCGTTATTTGCTAAATGGTGCTCTGCCTGCACAGGATGTTGCACGTCTTTTAGAATCCTCCCCACCGAAAGAACGTAAATTGTTGTGGGAGCTGATTGACCACGACAACCAAGGTGACGTTCTTCAATACGTTTCCGAAGACATCAGTATCCAGTTTATGAAAAGCATGGATACTGAGCGCCTTCTGGCGGTCTCCGAAAGCTTCGATGACGACGACCTTGCAGACATTCTGCAACAACTTCCTGAGACACTGGTAAAAGAAGTCTTGGCTTCCATGACTGCGCAAAATCGTACGCGCATGGAATCCTTGATGAGCTACCCGGAAGACTCTGCTGGTGGTCTGATGAACACAGACACCATCACCATTCGTCCGAACATCACCATCGATATTGTATTCCGCTTTTTGCGCCGACACACAGAACTGCCGGAGATGACCGACAGCTTATTAGTCGTGAGTCGCTCTGACCGTTTCCTAGGCATCTTGCCACTGCGTAAACTACTGGTAGCAGACACCGACACCACCGTACGTGACATCATGGAAACCGATTGTGATGTGATTTATGCAGAACAAACGGCAACCGAAGTCGCACAACTGTTTGAAAAAATGGACTTGGTTTCCGCGCCCGTCATCGACCCCAATAGCAAAAAGCTACTAGGTCGTATCACCATCGATGACGTAGTCGACGTTATTCGTGATGAAGCTGAACACTCCATGCTGCAAATGGCCGGCTTGGACGATGACGAAGACACTTTTGCACCGGTGATGCAAACCACTCGCCGTCGCGCTGTGTGGCTAGGCATTAACCTCATTACTGCTTTTATCGCCTCTTATGTGATTGGTTTATTCCAAGACACATTGGACAAGGTTGTGGCTCTGGCTATTCTTATGCCTATCGTGGCTAGCATGGGCGGCATTGCCGGCTCACAGGTACTCACCCTTGTGATACGGGGTATTGCGCTCAACCAAATTGGCGCCTCGAACGCCCGCTGGCTACTCAACAGAGAAGTCATCGTTGGTCTTATTAACGGGGTACTCTGGGCCACCGTCATTGCCTTACTCACGGTGGTGTGGTTTGGCGACATGCAGATAGCGTATGTGATCGCCGGGGCCATCATCATAAATTTAATATTTGCCGCCCTAACAGGCACCCTGCTGCCTATTGCATTAAAGAAATTGGGCATAGATCCCGCATTAGCTGGCAGTGTTATTTTAACCACGGTCACAGATGTGGTAGGCTTCCTGTCCTTCCTCGGGTTGGCAACTCTCTTTTTACTATAGAAACGAATTTACCATGACAGATTTTGAACATTACGACGACAGCGAAGACGATTACAAAAGCAAAACCCAAGTAAAAAGAGAAATGGAAGCTCTGCAAGACTTAGGTGAAAAGCTGACGCAACTAAGCCCAGGCCAACGCAAAAAAGTCCCGATGTCGGACACCCTACGCGCGGCACTAGAAGAAGCGGATCGTATTAAGCAATGGGGCGCGAAACGCCGTCACTTGCAATACATCGGTAAAGTGATGCGCACCGAAGACTCTGATGCGATTGCAGCACGTCTTGAGTTATTTGACAGCACATCAGCGGCCAACAACAAGCGTTTCCATCAACTTGAAGCAACACGTGATGCGCTGATTGGCGAAAACAGCAAAGTGATTCTAGACGAATACATCGAAAAGAACCCATCTGTTGATATTCAACAGCTGCGCTCTTTAGTTCGCATGGCGATTAAAGAAGTGGAAACCGGCAAAGCAACCACTAGTCGTAAGAAACTCTTCAAGTACTTGCGCGAAGTACAGGATGCTCAATTAGGCTTACTATAAGCCTAATTGAAAATACGGCGATGTTCTGCACAGGGCATCGCCGTTTTTATTTGCTGACGATAATCCGTATCCACCTCAAAGTGCAACACGCTGGACTGCTCATCATCTAAACAAGCTAACTGCTCACCCCAAGGCGAATAGGCCACAGTATTACCATATGTTTGGCGCGTTTCATTATGCCATCCAGCCTGATTTACTCCGGCCATATAACATTGATTTTCAATCGATCTTGCCTGCAATAAAGCATGCCAATGTGCCGCACCAGTACGATGCGTAAAGGCCGAAGGCACCACCACCACATCAGCGCCTTGCATCATAAGCAGACGGTAGAGTTCAGGAAAACGCAGGTCGTAGCAAATACTCAAACCTAAGCGCACTCCATCAATCTCGAATACCACAGGCTGAATCTCTCCAGGCTCAATAAAACGGGATTCTTGATACACAGCCGCTTTGTCCGCCACCAGCACATCAAATAGATGAATCTTGTCATAGCGAGCCACCAGCTCTCCTTGATCAGAAATAAGCAAACTAGATTGTCGCACTCGACCGCCCTCTACAGGACGACCGTCTGGGCGAAGCGCCATAGGGTGGGAGCCAATCAAGATGAACGTCTTGTGTTGTTGTGCAAAGGTCGACATGGCCATCAAAATTTGCTCTGTCGCATCCCCTTCAGCAATCGCTCGCATCTGTTTGGCATCGAACAAAAACACATTCTCCGGCAGTACAATCAAGCGTGGTGAATACTCTAATGACTTATCCATTAAGTTGAGGACGGTCGTTAAATTGACCTGCCAATCAGCGCAACTGGTTAACTGAATCGAGACTACGGAAAGCTTAGACATTGCAGGTTTACCTTATTGGAGAGTATGGAACAGGCGTCACTTTAGGATTACTAAATGGACCTTCGATCTCATATTGAATACTGGTCACTTTAGCAAGCTGATCACCGATCAACTTATCAGTAATGTACAGCAAGCCCGCGATTTGCGGTGTCGCCAACAACAAGCCCGCCACTGGCAAAGTACTACTGATCGGCACTGAGGCTGTCAAACGCTCTTTAAGGGTCTCATCAACCAAGTTAGCCGTCCCTTGTAAAGTAATCTCGGCGGTCGGCGATTTTACCCTAACGGGCTCAGCCGTTTTGAGCAGACCATCGGTAATAAACAGAGAACTACTGAAGTTATCAAACGGCATCCCTGGTTCATACAAATCCGTAAAATCGAAGGTCAGACGCTTAGCCAAGGCATCAACATTGAAGATCCCCAGCAAACGCAAAAACGGCGGTAACTGATCCACCTGATTAAAGTTCCCCTTTTGCACATCAAACTGAATTCGTCCATTGAGCGACTTACGATCAAATTTCAGTAGGGAGTCTTTCCAACTCAAGGCAATGTCCATTTGATAGCGATTGGACGATAAGAACGGCGTTGATGAGAACTTCTTAGTTAACTCACGGGCATTCTCACCTTGCGCCTTCACCGTTAACTCAACATTATGACGAGCCCCACCTTGCCAGAAGATTTGCCCTTTAAACTGCCCTTTGGGTAAATCAGTTGAAATATCATCAATGCGCAGACTATTGCCAAGATTTACCACCTTACCTTGCCAATCTCCGTACGGGCGGTTATCGATGAAAATCTGATCTACACGTAACAACATCGATGGAATGATATTTGGCTCGATGGAGCTCTCTTCTTCCTCTACAGGCGCCTGATCTTCGCTTTGCGTAACAGTTCGCCAATTCAGATAATGGATATGCAACTCTGGTCCTGCATCCGTTTGACGTAAGGCCGCATTCAACTCATCAGATGTAATCGCCAATGGATGGCCATCTTGACCTCGGTTATAGGTAAGTTTGACATTATTCAGTTGGTTGATGTCATTAATCGGCAGATGATCAATCAGAATATCCGTGGCATACAGCCACTCTGGAAGCTCAGTTACAATGCTTGCATTCTGACTAGCCTGCTGTACAGAAGCAGTCTCCGCTTTACCAAAATCATTGATAATCGGCATCCAAGTACGCCAATTAAACTCATCAAATTGACCATAAATAGACACACCTTTTTGTATACCCATATCCTGTGGCAGAGGCTTAAACGCAGATACATTGCCCCCTTGTAGCGCGCCATCTTCAATCAACAGTTGCGCGTACACCAGATCTTGTACAGCGGCATCCAACAACACCTCGCCATTTAAAACTTTCACGCGAACATTGGTTGGACGCAGTTGATCCGAGCGTTTGGTGAACGGCATCGGCAAAGCAAGGGAGACCCCTTTAAGATCACTTGACAGAGTAAAATCCACTTGGTTTGGCAGAGCCCTGCCAATAGCAAGATTAGCAGAGTAACTGCTTGCGCCCTGTAAACGGGATATGACGGCTGGCGGTGCTTGACGCCATTTGGCAAGCTGAGTGCTATCAAAACTGCCGGCTAAGGCACCATCGACCATCAAGCGACCAGAGTTTGCCCGCTCAGAGGTCAGCGTCAAATCAGAACGTCCACCCAATGTGCGCAGCTCAAAGCGCGTATCATAAATACCTTGCGAGCCATTAAAATGCAAAGCCCCCTTATCCACTATCACAGGCAAGGCAATTTGCGCGACATTAATGGTGTTTTTCTCGAAGTCCAAATTCAAGCTGACATCTGGATCAACTTTCTGACCTTGAATCGGAACAGCTACCGCAAAATCCCCTGTGACATTTCCCGCAGCCTTCCAATCAATAAATGGCTCTAATACAGAGTCTTTCAGAGGTGTCTTGGCAAGCGCAGTTAAGACTTTACCCGCATCATGCTGAACCTTCCCTTGAACTTCCACCCAACCGGCATGCTCACCATGGATGGGCACTACCACTTGGATATCATTAACAGGAAGACCGGAAAACACAGCACTTTTAACATCAACACTCACTTGCTGGTCATCGACCAACACCCTGCCATCCACATCTGTTGGTGCTGGCCAGTTGTCCGCAAACATGATGCGATCAAGCTTGGCATCAATCGCTAGGCGTAAATGGGGCGCATCGCCTTTCTTCAACCCAGTGCGCAACAGCAAGTCCACATTAGAAGCCACACCAGCACCCAATGCCTTCTCTAGCCATTGGGTTAATTCCTCAGATAAGACATTCGGCGGCACAAAAGTCATTCGATCCTGATCTGGGACGTTTTGCGCATTGATATCAATGGCAAGCCAATCTTCGCCCACCCCTGTTTGCTCAAGCGGCTGCTCCAGATGAAAACCGCCCCGAACAGTAGCGCCATTTCGTTCAAGAATAAGATCCCTACCAGAGACGGCAAAGGCGTTGTCATGCAGTTGCCAAGACACTTCCCCGCTGGCACGCTCAACCGACCAAGCATCCTCATAAACAGTTGGAAACGCCAGTGTGGCCTGTTGATTTTTAAACTCTACGCTACCTTGGGAATCGGTTAGAGAAAACAGACCATAGACATGATCGACCGCAGGAATCCCATTATGACCGTCCACTTGAGCATCTATTAAATTGCTCAAGTATTGATAACGCAGTTGTTCAGCATCCCGCCAAACACGCAGAGAGGCATTTTGCGCCTCCCCATGAGGATTCAAGCCCGATAGAATTTTCGCTAGACGCCAATCCTCTGGAACAAAATTTAACGCGAGGCGGTTGGCGATTTGTGCATCCATTTTATTGAACACGACAAAGGTGCGGTTATCATCACGCTCCCATTCAGCCTTGATATCTACCCCTTCATACAGGCGGCCATCATCATTAAACGATAGATTGGCAATGGTTGCATTGACACCATCTGAATTGGCCCTTATACGCCAATCTAACGCCATAAATAAGGGTGCCTGATCAACAAAATCGAGTTTCAAACGACTGTTTTCAGCTTGAAGTGTCACGCCTTTATTAGGCTGATAGGTTAACCAATAATCACCCGCCAAGCTGACGCCCGCCAACTTTGCCAAGGCCGCAGAATCCAACCATTCCAGCGACACATCCATATCAGGCACCATGACATAGGCCTGAACCTGCTGCTGCAAAAAATTAGTGAGATCCGTGCTCATTTGCGCACGCACTTGAATCGGCTGCGCAATGTCACCAATAAAGACATCAGAGCGCAATAACGTTCGCGAGGATTGTCTGAGCAAATAGGTTTCAGGAACAGAGATGATTAGATCGGAAAATCGTGGACTGCTAATACTGATCGAAACATCTGAGAGCGTCATTTGCTGCTGTTCAGCCGCATAATTTAACACTCGGGACATGGCAACATTGGTACCATCAGAGGCTTTTGTGGATTCAGCAATACCACGTAATGCCACGTTCCCCGAACCATCTTCTTGCAATAAGACAGAGACTCCGGAGACCGAGACATTTTTAAACTGAGGAGAGAACGTTAATAAGGTTTTAGGAATGTCCAGCTCAAGATTCAAATCGCCGACTTGAATCACGCCATTTTGCCCAGCGCTACTGACATTGATATCAGAAACCTTTAGCTCGACATTAATGCCATTCAACTCGCCCATCAACTCGCCGACTTGAACCTTCATTCCCGTCAGTTGCGTTAGGTTGCGCTCAATCTGAGGCTGATAGGCATTAAGCCAAGGCAAACTCAATTTTGCGAGCAAGACAACGCCTGCCAGAAGCACACTGGCCGCCACCACTGTCCAGAAGGTGAAGATTGCCGTTGCCTTAAATACCCGCATGAACTATTCCTTTATTATCGCAGCACTACGTCATATTGATCTTGAGTGTAGACTGGATCCACTTGGAATCGAATGGTTTTACCGATGAAAGCTTCCAATTCTGCCACCGCACTGCTGTCTTCATCCAAGAAACGCTCAACCACCGAATTGCTCGCCAAGACCGTATACGTTTGTGAGTTATAGGCCCGATCTGCACGCATGATTTCACGCAGGATCTCGTAACAAACTGTTTCCGGTGTTTTCACTACGCCGCTACCGCGACAAGAGCGACAAGGCTCACATAACACTTGCCCCAAACTTTCACGGGTACGCTTACGTGTCATTTCCACTAAGCCAAGCTCAGAAACACCTGTAATCTTGGTTTTAGCATGATCGGTTTCGAGGACTTTTTCCAACATACGCAAGACTTGTCGCTTATGCTCTTCGTCTTCCATATCAATGAAATCAATGATGATGATACCACCAAGGTTACGCAAACGTAGCTGGCGACCGATAGCGGTGGCCGCTTCCAAGTTGGTCTTATAGATGGTTTCTTCTAGATTACGACTGCCAACAAAGGCACCGGTATTGACGTCGATGGTGGTCATCGACTCGGTTTGCTCAATCAGCAAATAACCACCAGATTTAAGCTGCACTTTGCGGTCTAGGGCGCGCTGAATCTCATCTTCAACACTGTAAAGGTCAAAAATTGGACGCTCGCCTGGGTAATACTCAATGCGATCCATTAAATCGGGGATAAAGTCTTCCGCAAACCCACATAACTTAGCGTAGTTCTCACGGGAATCAATGCGAATTTTCTCAGTTGAGATACTTACTAGGTCACGCATAGTGCGCAGATGCAGCGGCAAATCTTCGTAGATAATCGCCGGCGCCTTGGTACTGGTAATACGCTTTTTAACCGACTGCCATAGACGTGTTAAGAAGTTAATATCAGCCAAGATCTCTTCTTCGCCGGCACGTTCTGCCGCAGTACGTAAGATGTAACCACTGGTTTCATCACGATCTTCCAGTGCTTTTGATACCAAAGACTTAAGACGTTCGCGCTCTTCTTCGTTATCAATACGCTGGCTCACCCCCACATGGGCCTGATCAGGCATGTACACCAAGTAACGGGATGGAATCGACAGATGCGTCGTCAGACGTGCGCCCTTAGTACTGATCGGATCCTTGGTGACTTGAACCACCAGCGACTGCCCTTCACGCAAATAATCGCCGATCTGGTCACTGGCATTCACCGTATCACGGTCAGCCACTTCTGAAACATGAATAAACGCCGCGCGCTCTAGGCCAATATCAACAAAGGCCGCCTGCATACCAGGTAAAACACGCACCACTTTACCTTGATAAATGTTGCCAACGATGCCTTTGCGAGTTGATCGCTCAATGTAAACTTCCTGCAGCACTCCATTTTCAACCAGCGCAACGCGGATCTCCATGGGAGTGACGTTGATTAAAACATCTTCACTCACGAACCTTCTCCTTTAAAGGGCTCACACCAAACTCGTTTAGCAATTGAGTCACTTCATAGACTGGAAGCCCCACCACTGCAGAAAACGAGCCTGAAATATGCTTCACAAACATACCTCCAAGCCCTTGAATCGCGTAGGCACCGGCTTTATCCGCTGGCTCGCCTGTGCGCCAATATTGTTCAATCTCAAGATCAGAGATTTCCCTAAATTCCACTTCAGATATTACATTGCAGGTGGCGACACGGTTTAAACCACCATTGCAAACACACAAGGAAGTCATCACCTGATGCTTTTGCCCAGACAAGGCACGTAACATTTGCTTGGCGTGAGCCAAATTCTCTGGCTTACCTAAAATCTCGTCACCCAACACCACACTGGTATCCGAGGCAATAATGATATCGCGATGAGATAAATTAGGCTGATGTGCAATTGCTTCAGCTTTCTCACGCGCCATGCGCACCACATACTCATCAGGCTTTTCTAATGGGTATGGGGTTTCATCAATGTCCGCTGGCATAACGGAGAACTCATTAACCAAGGTAGACAATAATTCTTTTCGTCTAGGCGATGCTGAAGCCAGAATAATCATGAAAAAGCCTTTACTGAATCGAATACAACCGACGAATACTGCGCAACAATACAAATATCCACGGCCAAATAAGCGCTGAGATAATGGCTGGCATAAAGATCATCAAAGTTGGTTCCGCATCACCGCTGTAGTGGTCAATCCAGAAGCCAACCAGCTGGTTGATTGAAATTAACAGAAAAATAAAAATACTTTGTTGCCAGCGACGGTACATACGCAAACGTTTGTATAGTGTGGCACAGGTCGCAGTGACGATGACGTAGGTTAAAGAGTGCTGCCCGATCACACCACCCTGCAACAAATCCACCAACAAACCCAACACCCAAGCAATACCAATACCCACTTTTAGAGGCAATGCTAGCACCCAATAGAGGATAACGAGCAATGTCCATTCTGGCTTATACCAAATCAAAGACGTTGGAAAAACCAAGCCTTCCAACATCAAAGCCGCAATAAAGGTTAATGCAAAAACAATGGAGGACTTCATTTATTATCCTCTTTGGCACGCTCAATCAACATCACATGACGACTACGACCTAGTTGAGCCAAAGGTACTACTTCTACATCTGCGTATGGCTTACCAGATACATGGGTCACGGTACGTACAACCCCCACTGGATAACCCGCTGGAAAACGGTTGGCTAAGCCACTCGTCGTCAAAATATCACCCTTTTTAATATCCGCTGTATGCGGCACACTCATCAGTTCCATGCGTTTCATATCACCCGTACCACGCAACACACTGCGAAAGCCTGTACGAGCTAATTGCACAGGAACGAAATGGCTGGCATCGGCAATCAAAAGCACACGACTAGTATAAGCAGAGGTTTCTACCACTTGACCTAAGACACCGGTTGCATCCAATACTGGCTGACCAACGTAAGCACCATTAGAAAAACCTTTATCAATTAGGATTTTGTGGCTGTAAGCGTTCTGATCAAAACCAATCACCTCACCCATCACTACTTTTTCCTCTACTCGTTGGGAAGCATCGAGCAGTTCACGTAGACGCACATTCTCAGCTTTCAGCGATTGAAATAGCTGCAGCTGGCCGCGCAACATAAGTAATTCTTGGTTAAGGGTTTGATTCTGAGCGACGAGGTCCTCACGACTATCTAAGTGCATTTCTGCCCAGCTAATCATTTTTTGAGGCGCACCAACTACCACCTGAATCGGCGTCACCAGCCAGCTCAAGTACGGTCGGACAGGGCTAAAGATTTTATACTGCAAATCCCCTACGATCATCGCAACGGAAAGCAGCACCAGCACAACAACACGTGCGCTGGATACTTTGCTTGTAAAAAAAACAGAATTGCTAATGGGAGAAGCTCCTAAACTTAATCACTCTCAGGTGAGAATAATTCCGAAGCGTGCTTATCCATCATTTCCAATGCCATACCACCACCACGAGCCACACACGTCAGTGGATCATCAGCAACGATCACTGGCAAACCAGTTTCTTCACTAATCAAACGGTCGATTTCGCGCAACAGGGCGCCACCACCAGTTAGCACTAGACCAGATTCAGCAATATCCGCCGCTAATTCAGGTGGAGATTGCTCAAGTACTGCTTTGACCGCTTGAACGATCTGAGTCAATGGCTCTTGTAGTGCATCAAGAATCTCGGTGCTTTTAAGGGTAAATGAACGAGGCACACCTTCTGCTAGGTTTCGACCGCGAACATCGATCTGAAGTTCCTCACCTGTATGGTAAGCCATACCGATTTCAGTCTTAATACGTTCCGCTGTGGCATCGCCAATTAGACTGCCGTACTGACGACGAACATAGGTTGTAATCGCTTCATCAAAACGGTCACCACCAACACGAATCGATTCAGATGTCACGATACCATTCAAAGAGATGATGGCGATTTCAGTGGTACCACCACCGATGTCGATGACCATGGAGCCAGAAGCTTCTGCCACAGGAAGACCTGCACCAATCGCCGCTGCCATTGGCTCTTCAATAATAAAGACTTCACGCGCACCCGCACCCAAGGCAGATTCTTTAATCGCACGACGCTCAACTTGAGTTGATTTACACGGCACGCACACCAATACGCGTGGGCTTGGTTTAAGCATGCTGTTTTCATGTACTTTAGAGATAAAGTACTGCAACATTTTTTCTGTAACATGGAAGTCAGCGATTACGCCATCCTTCATTGGGCGAATCGCAGTAATGTTTCCAGGCGTACGTCCTAACATGCGCTTAGCATCTGAACCGACAGACGCTACAGTTTTCTGGTTACCATTGTGACGAATTGCTACAACAGACGGTTCATCCAAAACGATTCCACGATCGCGCACGTAAATAAGGGTATTAGCTGTCCCCAAATCGATGGATAGGTCGCTTGAGAACATTCCCCTAATTTTTTTAAACATGAATTTCTACACCCTGAATAGATCCATTACGAATAGTCAGAAAATGTAACAACCAGCTGTCCATTGGGCAAGCCGAAACGACACAATTTAGCGATTTCTTTACTCATATATCTTTGTTTATAGGCGTTTTTTCGTAGTGTGAAGGAATATTCGATTATTTTTCGTCGTGCGCTTTCTCCCCTTTCCCAATGGCGCTACAATGTCCGCATTTTTTGAAAACCGATAAAATTAGGTGAAACATGTCTCTAGAAAAGCAAGACGTGCTCAAAATCGCGCACCTTGCTCGTTTAGCGTTGGATGACAACGATGCCGAGCAATACCAACACTCTCTAACGAGTGTTCTTGATCTGGTTGAACAAATGCAATCTGTTGATACGGACGGTGTTGAGCCACTATCGCACCCATTGGAAGCGAAACAGCGCCTACGTGAAGACGTGGTGACCGAAGAAAATCGCCGCGAAGCCTTCCTTGCTAACGCACCTCAAACCGAAGCGGGCCTTTTCTTGGTTCCTAAAGTTATCGATTAAGAGCTTACTGACATGGTTGATCAAAGCATTGCCTCGCTCGCGAAGAAACTGCGAGCTAAAGAAATTTCCAGCGTTGAACTAACGCAAGACTACCTAGCACGAATCAAACAGCTAGACGGACAGCTAAACAGCTTTATCACAGTGACTGACGAAGTAGCCCTAGCGCAAGCCGAAGCCGCAGACAAACTGATCGCTGCTGGCTCAACAAGCGCTCTAGCGGGCATTCCAATCGCCCATAAAGACTTGTTCTGTACTAACGGCATCCTAACCACCTGTGCCTCAAAAATGCTGTACAACTTCGTACCACCATACGAGTCAACCGTGACGGGGCGCATGCTTGCCGCTGGCGCAGTGACTTTGGGTAAAACCAACATGGATGAATTCGCAATGGGTTCATCAAATGAAAACAGCCATTACGGTGCAGTGAAAAACCCATGGAACCTAGACAAGGTACCAGGCGGATCTTCCGGCGGTTCTGCTGCTGCGGTAGCGGCAGGTCTTTGTGTCGCAGCAACGGGTACAGATACTGGCGGCTCTATCCGTCAGCCAGCTTCGTTCTGTGGTATCTCTGGTCTTAAGCCAACTTATGGACGAGTTTCTCGTTTCGGTATGATCGCTTACGCATCAAGCCTTGACCAAGCCGGTCCAATGGCACGCTCTGCCGAAGACTGTGCGCATATTCTTCAGTCTATTGCGGGCTTTGACGCCAACGATTCCACGTGTTCTGAAGTCGCAACAGAAGATTACACGGCTAACCTAGACGCACCTCTTGAAGGCCTAACTATCGGCTTACCGAAAGAGTACTTCGGTGACGGTCTAGACAATGGTGTCGCGGCAGTCATTCAAGACGCCGTAAAAGAATTCGAAAAACTAGGCGCTAAGGTGAAAGAGATTTCTCTGCCTAACCTTAACCTAAGCATTCCTTCTTACTATGTGATCGCGCCTTCGGAAGCGTCTTCTAACCTATCTCGTTTCGACGGTGTACGTTACGGCTACCGTTGCGAAGAGCCAAAAGACCTGATGGATATGTACAAACGCTCGCGCGGCGAAGGCTTCGGCAAAGAAGTACAAAAACGTATCATGGTCGGCACTTACGCTCTATCTGAAGGTTACTACGATGCTTATTACCTGAAAGCACAACGTATCCGTCGCCTGATCAAAGAAGATTTTGTCAAAGCCTTTGAAGAAGTCGATGTGATCATGGGCCCAGTGGCACCAACGACTGCATTCGGCATCGGTGCAAAAACTGATGACCCGATCGCCATGTACCTAGAAGACATCTACACCTTGTCGATTAACCTTGCGGGTATTCCAGCCATGTCTATTCCTGCAGGTTTTGCGGACGGCATGCCAGTTGGCCTGCAAATCATGGGTAACTACTTCGCAGAAGCTAAGCTATTGAACGTTGCACACAAGTTCCAGCAAGCAACCGATTGGCACACGAAAAACCCTAGCTTGGCAGAAGGAGCATAATCATGAATTGGGAAGTTGTAATCGGCTTGGAAATTCACGCCCAACTGTCGACTAAATCAAAATTGTTTTCTGGCGCAGCCACCAGCTTCGGTGCTGAGCCAAACACCAATACCACACTAGTTGACCTAGGTATGCCTGGCGCACTGCCTGTGTTCAACAAAGAAGCCTTACGTATGGCAGTAATGTTCGGTCAAGCGGTGAACGCTGAGATCGGCATGACATCCGTGTTCGCACGTAAGAACTACTTCTACCCTGACCTACCTAAAGGCTACCAAACTAGTCAGATGGATCACCCTATTGTGGGCAAGGGTCACCTAGACATTACCCTTGAAGACGGCACCGTAAAACGTGTTGGCATTACCCGTGCGCACCTTGAAGAAGATGCGGGCAAGTCTTTGCACGAAGACTTCCACGGCATGACCGGTATCGACTTGAACCGCTCTAGCACACCACTACTAGAAATCGTTTCTGAGCCAGACATGCGCTCAGCAAAAGAAGCAGTGGCTTACGTGAAGATGATCCACTCAATCGTGACTTATCTAGGCATTTGTGATGGCAACATGGCCGAAGGTTCGATGCGTTGTGACATCAACATTTCTTTGCGTCCAAAAGGCCAGCAAGAGTTTGGTACTCGTACGGAAATCAAGAACGTTAACTCGTTCCGCTTCATCGAACGCGCGATTTACACCGAAATCGAGCGCCAAGCCGATATTCTTGAAGATGGCGGCAAGATCGTTCAGGAAACACGCCTATACGATCCAGACAAAGATGAAACACGCAGCATGCGCACCAAGGAAGATGCTAACGACTACCGTTACTTCCCATGTCCAGATCTTCTACCAATCGAGCTAACGCAAGAGTATGTGGATGAGATCGCTGCCAACCTGCCTGAGCTTCCAGCACAAAAAGCTGAACGCTTCATGACTGAGTACAAGCTAAGCGAATACGATGCAGGTGTTATTTCTGCAACGCGCGCCATGGCTGAATACTTTGAAGTCGTAGCTAAAGCTGCTGGCAATGCCAAGCTGGCAGCTAACTGGGTTATGGGTGAACTAAGTAAGTACCTAAACACTGAAGGCAAAGAAATCACCGAATCTAACGTTTCTGCGGAACAGTTAGGTGGCCTGTTGGTTCGTATCGAAGACAACACCATCAACGGCAACACCGCGAAAAGTGTTCTTCAAGCCATGTGGGAAGGTCAAGGCTCTGCAGATGAGATCATCGAAGCCAAAGGCCTAAAACAGGTGACAGACACTGGCGCCATCGAAGCCATGATTCAAGGTGTCCTTGAAGCCAACGCCACTCAAGTAGAGCAATTCCGTGAGTCTGACGAAGACAAGCAGAAGAAGATGATCGGTTTCTTTATGGGTCAAGTCATGAAAGCTTCCCAAGGTAAAGCGAACCCAGGTGTGGTCACGCCAATCTTGAACAAGCTACTAAAAGGCTAATCAAGCTCTTTAGAAACAAGAAGCCCGCTACTTAAGCGGGCTTTTTTATGGCAACCACCAGCACCTTAGGCGAGCTCTTTAAGCCACTTCACTATCATAGGGTTCAACACGATTACGGCCAAATGCCTTGGCTTGATACAGCTGCACGTCGGCCGCATCGAGAAACTCATTGAGGCTTAACTTGGACTTAAAGCACACCCCCACACTACAGGTCATCGCCAAATTTTTCTCGGTAAACAAGGTACAACGAACCGCATACATAAAGTCCGTAATATCCTGTCGTAGAGCTGCCTCCGAGCGAGTAGAAATCACCACAAACTCTTCACCACCGTAGCGCCCTACCAAATCATCCTGGAAGCACTTGCGCAACATGCCAGCAAATTGCGCTATCAACTGATCGCCAATACGATGCCCTAAAGAATCATTGACCTCTTTAAACTCATCCAAATCAAACATACAGACACCAAAGCCAGCGAACTTGTGCTTTTCAATAAAGAGTCTTTCTGCCTGCTCAAATAAATAGCGTCGGTTATGAATCCCCGTTAAAGCATCCACATAGACTGCTTTTTGGATGGCTTCAACCATTTCCATGGACTCCAATGCACTGAATACCCGCCAATAAAACTCTTCATGGTAAAAAGGCTTAGTCAGAAAATCATTGGCACCACTTTTAATAAATTTTGCCGACATCACCGGATCACCCTGAGCAGACACTCCAATAATGGTTAAGTTTTGATACTGAGGCTGTTCACGCAGCTGTTTCACTAACTCAAAGCCCGACATCTCTGGCATATAGTGATCACAAATCACCATTTTGATATCACGCTCTTGATCCAGCACTTGCAATGCCTCGACACCATTTTTGGCAACACACACTTCAATACGTGCTTTGCGTAGCAAATTACACATGATGTTAGAGCAGACAAGACTGTCTTCTACCACCAGCACTTTAATCGCTAAGTTCTTACGAATGCGATCTAAGATTTTCTCCACTTGCTTGTAGGCATAACCACCATCTTTAGAGATGTAGTCCAATACACCTTGTGCCAACAGGCGGCTGCGTAATTGCTCATCAAAATTACCCGTTAGCACCACTGTTGGAATGCCGCGTTGCAGCACTTCTGGCACCACCTCTCCATTTGGGGCATCAGGAAGGTTTAAATCCACCACCGCAGCCAAAAACTCGACATCCTGCTTGATTGCCTCTTTTACTGACGCCAAATCCTTGCACGACACACAGCGAAAGAAAGGATTTGAACCAATCAGATTCTCGAGGATTTTTCTAACTACAGCAGTATCTTCAACCACCAATATGTTATACATTCTGCTACCCTTAAGATGACTCTTATAGAGAATGTAACAGTGATTTGGCAGATTAACGTCGGTTACTTAGTTGTTAAATAGTGATTTTTTGTAAAAGGGCCCCATGAACTGTCGACCCAACTGTGGTGCATGCTGCATCGCCCCATCGATCTCCAGCCCGATACCCGGAATGCCGAATGGCAAACCCGCTGGAGTACCTTGCATACAACTTGACCACGATTATCGCTGCAAAATTTTTGGCCACCCAGATCGACCTGCCGTTTGCGCTGATTTTCAAGCGGTCGAATATGTGTGCGGTAACCACCGGGACGAAGCCATTGCTACCCTAAATGACATGGAAGCCTCGACATCACCGACGCTCATAATTAAGGACTCTACATGAAACGATTGACTCGTAATGTCGGCACTGCGTTAGTAACTTGCGCCATACTTTCAGGCTGTTCTAGCAATAGTCCTCAGACCTATGAGACACCCAACGCAATCAGCTCCCAGCCAAGTGGTGCTCAGATTGAAAGCAGTGTACGCGAGCAAGTCTCTTGGATGCTGGATGCATTCACCCCTATCGCAGGACAGGCTTTGCCCAATAAGAGCGTCTTAGACGCTTATGAATTTCGAAACTTCGAGCCCATTTGGATCAAAGACAAACAGTTAGATAAGTCCATCTATAAGTTGGTTGACACCCTTGAAGCGGCGCGTAGCCACGGACTCAACCCTGTCCATTATCATCTACAAACCATTAAAGATTATCTAGCGATCAAAGCACCTTCCGCGCAGCAACTGGCGGAATTGGACGTGATCACTACGATTGCCCTCTCTAGCTATGCTCACGACATTTCCAATGGCCGTTATGAGCCGCATTTAATCGACCCAAATTGGCAACTTGACGCTCCAAATAACGATTGGAAAAACTTACTATTTTTAGATTCACCAGTTGATATGGTGAGTTACTTACCGACGCTAGCGCCAAGACAACCAGACTATCAAGTACTGCAGAACTGGTTAGCCTTTTACCAAGAGGTTGCTCAGAAAGAAGGTGACGTACATGTGGACTATGGCGCCCTATTACGCCTAGACGATCAGTCACCACGGGTAGCGCAATTACGTGCTCGCTTGGTGCAGTTGGGAGATATGCGCTTTTCAACCAGAAAAGTGGCGGAAAACTACTTTGACGAAGAATTACGCGCGGCCGTAATTCGTTTTCAAAAGCGCCATCAACTAGACGCCGATGGCACGGTCGGCACTCAAACGATACAAGCCCTCAATGTCCCGCTAGAACAGCGCGCGAAACAAATCGCCTACAATCTAGAACGCTGGCGTTGGCTGCCCTCTCAGCTTGAGGACAACCGTGTTTGGGTAGATTTGACCGACTTTACCGCCCATATTTTCCTAAATGATCGCACCGAAAGCATGAAGATCGTAATTGGTAAGCCCGATCGAAAAACCAATGTATTCTACGGCAAGATGACCTACATGGTGGTCAATCCGACATGGCGTGTCCCCATGCGCATTGCCAGAGAAAACCTACTGCCTAAATTGCAGGAAAACGCCAACTATCTAGCGGAAAATGGCTATCAAGTGTTTAGTAGCTGGAGCATCGGTGCCCAACAATTAGATCCATTAAACATTGACTGGAAGAACATACAACCCGAGGAACTGCGTTACCGCTTTGAACAAGCGGCGGATGACGATAATGCCTTAGGGGGATACAAATTTATGTTTCCCAATAAGTTCGACATCTATTTGCACGACACTCCAGCCAGACACCTTTTTAATGAAAAGGTACGTGCTTTTAGCTCAGGCTGTATCCGCTTAGAACGCGCTAAAGACTTCGCTGATCTGCTGGTCGCTGGCAATCGTAAAGGCCAACAACAATTAGCAGCAGCTCGTGCATCTCAAGAAACCAAAGTCGTTTCGTTAAGTCAGTCGCTGCCCGTGTATTTGGTTTACTTTACCGTGGTACCCAACACCAATGGTATGCCAGAATTTCGCAATGACATTTACGAACGTGATGCATTAATGAAAGAAGCCATGGGTTACTCGCCGTTCAAGGCAAAAGAGAGCATCTAGGCTGTTCTGAAAACATATAACAAAGGGGCGAAAGCCCCTTTGTTATTTCACCATGATACACACGGTAATTTCTTCACGATCATGGAACAGATGTTTGTATTGCATCTCATAGCGCATCCCTTTCTGCGCCAGCTGGCTCGAAATCAGCTCCAAACACTGCACCACCTCTTGGTAACGCTTCTTCATCGGCAGTTTTAGGTTAAAGATAGTCCGTTGCGTCCAGCCTTCACATAACCATTTCGCCATCAGTTCAGCGACTAGGATCGGGCGCTCCACCATGTCACACACCATCCAGTCTACTTTCACTGGCGGCTGGAATTTGAAGCCATCTTCGGTCATATGTGACACCAAGCCAGTGGCCATCAACTCTTTTTGCATAGGGCCATTATCGACTGCGTAAGTATGAATGCCGCGCACCACAAACTGATAAGTCCAGCCACCTGGGCAGGCTCCCAAATCCACCGCATGCATGGCATCGTGTAAGTCTTTCTCACGACGCTGTTCAGGTACGAATTGCAATAGCGCCTCTTCTAGCTTTAACGTTGAGCGGCTAGGACCTTTCGCCGGAAAACGTAGACGACGAATACCCAGCGGGAACTCTGAACGACATTCGGCATAACTGACACCCAAATAGGCTTGATCACCTTCCATAAAAAACACATGGTGACGTACACCGACCGCTTTTTTACGAACTAACCCAGCTTTTTTCCAAGCGGCTAACAAAGGCTTCTCAATCTTTTTAATCAAACCTGCCAAAGCTTTTGCTTCGTTGGTATCCGCGGTTTCAAACCAGATATCTTCCGCTAACGGCAACTCACGCGCCGCCTCTAACAAGGCTTGAACACGTCCACCCTTTTCAAAATCAATCACATCATTTACGGCAATGATTTGACGAGCAAAAATTAAGTGGTTAAAAGACAGAGACTGAATCAGTGATTCCGCCCCATGATCATCGCCCGTATGGTAGATCACATACCCCGAATTCTCAGTTGGTACACCATAACCGAAAAGCCCATGCTCGGCCGCTTTGTCTGAGATCTCAGCCAGCGCATCTTTTTCAAACCCTGGGCGACAGTAAATTAAAATATTTTTCATAATGGTGAGGTGATTTATTTTGGAATAGTGAATTTAGGCCATGGCAAAGATGGCTCGAAAAAGTTTGCTTGGTACAAGTCTCTGGCTGCATCAGAGAAAAACTCACCCTGATCTGGCCAGACTTGAAACGCAAAAGGCTGTCCTTGCCATGTAAACGCTAAGGAATAGGCGTGCAAATAGCCACGATCGGCGACGCCTCCTGAGTAACGCAGATCACCTAAAATCGGTGAGCCAAGACTTTTTAATGCGACACGAATCTGATGCGTCTTACCTGTTAATGGCCGCACGAAAAAATAGCGTTTACCATCCAATGCAGCACTGAAAAATTGGGTGACAGCCAGATTATCGCCCTGACTGGTCAACTTCCATTGACCGCGGCGGCTGGCTTGCATGCTGCCCACGATCGTACCTTGTTTTTTCTTTGGCTTAGCGAGCGACACCGCCAAATAACGTTTTTCAAAACGATGCTCAGCAAACATATCACCAAATTGCGCTGCTGCCTCTTTGTTGGTAGCAAACATCAACAAACCAGAGGTCATTTTATCCAGACGATGTAACGGGTAAAAGGTCTGCTCAGGGTAAGCATTTTGTAATCGCTGGGCAAAGCCTACACCGTCTTCCGAGTGAAAACTCTCACCCGCTGGTTTCACCACCAGCCAAAAATCAGGGTGCTGACAAATGATGTCTATAGTACTCATGTTTGGTTCTTACTCAGATACATCTAACTCGACACGGTTACGGCCATTTTCCTTGGCTAGATAGAGAGCCGCATCAGCGCGGGCAAGAATCTGTTCGTAACGTACCGTATCGTCTTTAATCTCTGCGACACCGATACTTGTGGTAACGGCAATGGGCACATCTTGCTCTTCAAGAGCGATACGAATATCCCCTATTTGAATGCGCAGACTTTCCATAATGTCATAGGCTTCATTGAGACGCGTATTCGGCATGACCATGACAAATTCTTCACCACCATAACGCCCCAACCAGTCCCCTCTGCGCATGGCATTTTGCATGGTTTGGGCACAGCGCTGTAACACTCGGTCGCCGACTTCATGACCAAAGCAATCATTAATCTGCTTAAAGTGATCTAGGTCCAAAATCGCAAAGCAGCATCGTTGATTACTGATCACTGCATCAGCAAACACGTTCACCGCCTCGGCCAGCACTTTACGTCGGTTACTGACTCGAGTTAACTCATCCACCTCCGCTTGATAGCGCAAATGCTCATTTAATTTACGCAGCTTATTTACCACCACGCCAGCGATCAGTACCACCATAATCATAGCCACGATAAAGGTCGCTAACGAAATGAATAGCTGGGCATCTTTCGAGGAATACAGAGTACTAATGGGGGCAAACAACTGATTAAAAGAAAACACCAAGAGCGCCAGCCAACACACCAAGAATTGCTCTTTACCACTTTCAACTCGAAAGCCCGCTACCGAATAAGCTGCCAAGGTAATTAACAGCCAGTGGAAGTGGCTGTAGGATCCATAGAACAGGAAGGTACACAGCGTAACGTACAACGAACAAGCAAAGGGAAATAGCATTCTGGCACTGCGGGAATGCCCTTTGATTGACAAAACAAAGCCAATTAAGGCAACGCCGGCACTCCCCCAATGCAATAACGACTCGATTAGCCAACCCTGAGCCATAAACAGCAATGCAGAGGAGATACCCACCAGCATGGTCAGCAGGTAAGTGATGTTAACCACTTGCTTACGATTGTGATCAACATCCGCGCTGTTTCTCAAACCAATCAAAGCCAGTTTTTGTAAAAGTTCGCTAAAAAAAGACAAAGTATGTCCTATACGACATGGAAGCGATGGGCTGGAAAAAATCTATTCTTTCAAGCCACGTAATGGGCGAATATTTTACACTAGGCTGGGTCATGCGCCTACGCCTAATTCTGGACCACATGGTCAAACTTATCACCAAAATAGTGCAATACTGACCAACAAAACAAGATTATTCTAGAACCTTGCTAAATAAACGCCACTTAAAAAGCTGACCATGCAGACAAACAACTGAAAATTGCGTATTCTTCGCGCCTTATTAATGCCTCTCGCCTATTTTCAACGCATTGGCACACTTATTGATAACGACATATCAGACTGGCAAATTTAAACGCTACAAAATGCCCATTGCCCAGTCCAAAATGCCAAGGATGCTAACAATAGAATCTGACAGACAGCCCAGCATCTGTTAAAAGAATTAAATCACCCAATCACATAGAGTATTAACGGTGTCGGAAACATTGAAAAAACAGAATTCTAGCCCGCGCTTAGAATTGCTGAATATCACTAAACAGTACCCCGGATGTCTTGCCAACGACCAAATTTGCATGACCCTTATGCCAGGGGAAATTCATGCTTTACTCGGTGAAAACGGCGCAGGCAAAAGCACATTAGTCAAAACCATTTATGGCGTCGTCTCACCCGATGCAGGCCAAATCATGTGGGATGGTCACGAGGTCGATATTAAGTCGCCATCGATCGCCCGAGAGTTAGGCATAGGCATGGTGTTTCAGCACTTTTCTTTATTTGAAACCTTAACCGTCGCCCAAAATATCGAACTGTGTCTAAGCAAAACTCAGTTAGCCGAGATCGGCAATCTTGCTCAGCGTATTCGTGATTTATCCCAAACCTACGGCTTAAACGTTGACCCTGATCGTTACGTTCATTCTCTGTCGATCGGCGAACGTCAGCGTGTTGAAATCATGCGCTGCCTAGTGCAATCGGTAAAACTATTAATCCTTGATGAGCCGACCTCTGTCCTCACACCACAAGAAGTAGCAGGGTTATTTATCGTATTACGCCAGCTTTCAAGCGAAGGCTGCAGCATTCTCTTTATTTCTCACAAACTGCATGAAGTCACTGAAATCTGCCACAAAGCCACTATTTTGCGTGGTGGCAAGTTTGTCGGCGACTGTGAACCTGCTCGCGAAACTCCAGCCACCATTGCCAAAATGATGGTTGGTGATTTGGCCGAGCAAGATGCCGGCTATGAAAAAGCGCATGGCAAAGAAGTGATTTTCGCCGCCAAAGATTTACATCTCGCGGCAAAAACGCCATTTGGCACCTCGTTAAAGCACATCAATTTTGAGCTGTTAAAAGGCGAGATTCTTGGAATTGCGGGGGTTGCTGGGAATGGTCAAGAAGAACTGATGTCCATCATCAGCGGCGAAGACAGCCGCAGCCTTAAAAACGTACTGATGCTAGATGGCGCAGATCTTGGCGTATTGTCAGCAGGTGCGCGCCGCAAGTCTGGTTTAGCTTATGTACCAGAAGAACGCTTAGGTCGTGGCGCCGTACCAGAAATGAGCCTATCGGAAAACACATTGCTAACGCATAGCCAAGGTTTTGTGAAATCAGGCTTGGTGAACTGGGGGGCCGTAAAAGAGTACGCCAAAAGCTTAATTTCACAGTACAGCGTCAAGTGTCACGGTGAGTTTTCGGAAGCTAAAAGCCTGAGTGGCGGCAACTTACAAAAATTTATCATGGGTCGAGAGATTGGCCAGAACCCTAAGGTACTGATCTGTGCCCACCCTACTTGGGGGGTCGATGTGGGCGCGGCGCTAGCGATTCACCAAGCGTTATTAAAGTTACGTGATGAAGGCGCAGCCATCCTTTTAATCTCAGAAGATATTGATGAATTGTTCCTACTTGCGGATCGCATGGCGGCTGTGTGTGATGGCTACCTTTCCCCAGTGGTTCGTACCGAGCAAACATCTATTGATCAAATCGGTCAGTGGATGGCTGGTACTTTTATTAATGATTCCAACGTTTCGGAGGCGCAGGCATGATCCGCGTTCAAGCTCGTACCGAACCGAGTACATTGATGACCTTTGCGTCACCGTTTCTAGCGATTGTATTAACCCTTATTTTTGGCTCTATTTTATTCTCAGCGCTCGGTAAAGATCCGTTACAAGCGCTGCATGTGTTGCTGATACTGCCGCTTTCGGATGCTTATAATATCAGTGAGATGCTGGTGAAAATGGGGCCGTTGCTGCTCTGTGCCGTGGGCCTTTCACTGTGTTACCGCGCTAATATGTGGAATATCGGTGCTGAAGGTCAGCTGCTGGCGGGTGCGCTAGGCGGTAGCGCTGTTGCGCTAATGTTCGTTGAGTCGGAATCCGCTATGGCGATGCCATTGACGCTATTAGGGGGCATTTTGTCAGGTATGGCTTGGGCAGCAATTCCGACTTACCTGAAAACAAAATTCAACTCTAACTTGATCCTAACCACGATTATGTTGAACTACATCGCCTTGTATCTGTTGATTTGGGCGGTACATGGACCATTGCGTGATCCGGAGGGGTTTGGTTTCCCTGAGTCCGCTATGTTCTCAGACGCGACACTATTACCAGTACTGTTTGACAGCGGTCGTGTACATTTAGGTGTTGTGTTAGCAATATTGCTCGCGCTGTTTGCATGGTTTCTACTAAGCAAATCTCACCTTGGCTTTAAAATCCGCGTCTACGGCGCCGATGAACCCGCTGCGACTTACGCAGGTTTTAATGCCAAAGCCATCAGCTGGTTTGTGATGCTGTTTGCCGGTGCCTTGGCAGGTCTTGCTGGGGTAGCGGAAGTCGCTGGTCCAATCGGCCAATTGACTCCTAATGTGTCACCTAGCTATGGCTACTCAGCTATCATCGTGGCTTATTTAGGACGTCTACACCCTGCTGGCGCCATCGTCGCGTCGATTTTCTTAGCGATTCTATATATGGGTGGTGACCTTGCTCAGATTGAGATGGGGATTCCTATTGCCGTGGTCGGCATGTTCCAAGGTGTCTTACTATTCTTCCTTCTTGCGTGTGACTTCTTTATTCGTTACCGCATTATTCCCTCTCGTGAAAATCTAGCTTAGGAGCAACACATGGACATCGATCTAATTACGCAAGTGCTGTTCGCAGCGATTAAAACGGGAACACCGTTACTGTTTATCGCTCTAGGCGAAGCCATTTGTGAGAAAACAGGGGTGCTGAACCTCGGCCAAGAAGGCATGATGCTAATGGGTGCCGTGGTCGGATTTATGGCCGCTTACGCTACCGGCAATGCTGGCATGGGCATTTTAGGCGCCATATTAATTGGTATGATCATGAGCCTTATCTTTGGCTTCCTAGTGCTACATTTGGGCGCCAACCAAGTGGCAACAGGTTTAGCATTGACCATCTTCGGTAGCGGCTTAAGCGCCTTTGTGGGTTCAAGTGTGGTTGGCCAAACCATTACTGGCTTCCAACCTATCGAGATACCTGTGCTATCAGAACTACCAGTGATCGGTAAGGTATTGTTTAGCCATGATCCATTGGTGTATTTAGCAATTGCGCTGGCCGTCATCCTCTCTTTCGTTGCCAATAAAACTCGTTTAGGGTTAACCATTAAAGCCGTCGGCGAAAATCCGCACGCGGCTAATGCCATTGGCATTAAGGTATTGAAAGTGCGTTACCTAGCCATCATGTTCGGTGGTGCCATGGCTGGCCTTGGCGGTGCCTACATGTCTTTGGTGTACACGCCCATGTGGGTTGAGAACATGACCGCAGGCCGTGGTTGGATTGCCCTAGCCCTGGTGGTATTCGCCTCTTGGCGTATTGGCAACATTGTTCTAGGTGCGTATCTATTTGGTCTAGCCAGCATTATGCATCTAGTGCTACAAGGTATGGGCTGGTCGATTTCTCCGAACTTGCTCGCCATGTTGCCGTATGTCGCTACTATTGTTGTGGTAGTCATCATCAGTGCTGACAAATACAAAGAGAAACTGCTAGCGCCTCGCTCGCTTGGCAAACCATTTGACCCACGTCAGATGGCCTAATCCCCATTTTGTTGTAAGTGATAGAAAACGCCTTCGGGCACAAAAGGAGCAAATAATGAAACTAAAGAGCTTACTTGTAGGTCTTGGCCTATTGGCAGGTGTTGGTGCTGCGCAAGCAGCAGATGACCCATTCAAGGTTGGATTTGTCTACGTTGGCCCAGTGGGTGACTTAGGCTGGAGCTATGAGCATGATCGTGGCCGCCAAGAATTGGAAAAATTCTTTGGTGACAAAGTTGAAACAACATTTGTCGAAAACGTACCAGAAGGTGCAGACGCTGAGCGTGTCATTACTCAACTGGCAAAATCTGGTAACGATCTAATCTTTTCAACTTCTTTTGGTTTTATGAACCCGACGTTAAAAGTTGCCAAGCGTTTCCCGAACGTAACGTTCGAACACGCAACCGGCTACAAACGCTCTAAAAACATGGGCACCTACGTACTGCGTACCTACGAAGGTCGTTATGTCTCAGGCGTAGCAGCAGGCCTTCTAACCAAAACTAACACCATTGGTTACATCGGCTCTTTCCCTATCCCGGAAGTTATCCGTGACATCAACTCTGCTTACATGGCAGCGAAGAGCGTTAACCCTGACGTTAAAATCAAAATCGTATGGGTGAACTCTTGGTACGATCCAGGTAAAGAAACGGATGCGGCAAACGCTCTAATGGATCAGGGCGTCGATGTATTGCTACAACACACTGACAGTCCAGCACCTCTGATCGCTGCTGAAAAACGTGGCATGCGTGCCATTGGTCAAGCGTCAGACCAAAGCAGCTTTGCACCGACTGCACACGTCTTCTCAGTACGTGATGATTGGGCTCCTTACTACATTAAAGTTACTCAAGAAGTAATGGATGGGACTTACCAACCAAAAGACTTCTGGGGCGGCTTCCATGAAGACATGCTAAGCCTTGCGTCTATCAACGAAAACTTGCCTGCAGATGTTCGCGCAAAAATTGATGCTACTTACGAGAGCATCAAATCAGGTGAGTTCAAGCCATTCACTGGTCCGATCAAGGACAACAAAGGCAATCTTGTGGTGGCTGAAGGCCACAGCCTAACAGATGAAGAATTGGCGCAAGTGAACTGGTACGTCGAAGGTATCACTGACGAAATTCCACGTTAGCTCACACTTTTCCTTTTTCTTTACGCAATGGGTAGCCTGTCAAGGCTGCCCATTTTTTTGGGCTATCAGATATAGTCTGATGTGTTACTATCGAACAAACTTTATTGAAGAAACAATTATGACATTTGATAACACAACTTTTTTTAGAGAAACCAGTCAAAAACGCTATGATTTGTTTGTCGGCCACATTAAAAATGGCGGCACTTGCTACACGTTAGCCGACACAGAAGGTTGTTTAAACGTCACTATCGGTAGTGAACGAGTATTGCCTGTTTGGCCAAGCGAAGAGATGGCCAACGAATGGGCCAAAACTGAACATGAAGGTTTCAGTGCATTAGATGTGAGCAATGAATCATTCACGGATATCTGGTTGCCAGGTATGTCAAATGACGGCGTGAGTGTGGGCGTTGCTCCTAATATGGCTGGCGAAGGGATTGTCGTACAAGCCTCAGAACTTCTTCAAGATATCCAAGGATAAACACATAAGGATACGCTCCTATGGCATCTAAATTACAACGCAATATTGCTCTTGGTTTGCTGAGTGCAGCTTTACTAAGTGCTTGTAGCACCTCTCCTACTGGCCGTAAGCAACTTGTCTTGCTACCAGATAGCCAGCTTAATGAAATGGGGGTGGCCTCTTTTACTGAGATGAAGTCAAGCACTCCGGCATCAAGCAGTACGCAAGCCACGCAACAGGTGCAATGTGTTGCGGATCGCATTATTGCGGTGCTACCAGATGAATACCGTAAACAGAACTGGGAAGTGGTTCTGTTTAATGATGAACAAGTGAATGCCTTCGCTCTGCCGGGCTATAAAATAGGCGTTTATACAGGCCTATTGGAAGTCGCAACCAACCAAGATCAATTGGCTGCGGTTGTCGGCCATGAAGTCGGCCACGTACTGGCTCGTCATGGTAATGAACGTGTCTCTACACAGCTAGCAACCAGTCAGGCGTTAGCAATAGGCTCTCAGCTTTACGGTGAAGACTCTGTGACTAAGGCGGCTATTTTCCAAGGTCTAGGTATTGGTGCTCAGCTAGGCATTATCCTGCCGTTTAGCCGCACCCATGAGTCTGAAGCAGATGTCATTGGTCTTGATTTAATGGCGAAAGCTGGCTTCAATCCGGAAGAAAGCATTAAGCTTTGGCAGAACATGTCTAAGAAGGGATCCAGTACCACCCCTGAATTCCTATCGACCCACCCGTCCCATCAGACACGTATGAATGATCTGAATGCCGCGATGGCTGGACCTAAGCAGGTCTATAGTTCACTTAAAGCCGCTAACAAGGCTGCACGCTGCTATTAATCATCAAGCGACTAGACTGATATAGACAATAAAAAAGCTCTTAAGCCTTCCACAGCTTAAGAGCTTTTTAGTATCTGTTATGTGCTCATTAAGGCTTTTTAACCCAAGCCTGACACCAACCGTTTGCTTCTACTGCATTACCAGCGAATAGCGGACATGCGCCTGTTTCGGCATTGTAGAAGTTACAGTTCGCGCAGTCGCTACCTGCTTTATAAGCCGCGTGAGATACGCCAGCTGATACATCAGGTGTATAAGATAAAGCTTTTGCATTGGGCGCATTTGGATCCAACATTGGCAATGCAGCAAATGCTTTTGTCGTTAGCACGCCCATACCAAATGGCAAAACGGCTAAACCAAACAATCCTTTTTTAACAAATTTACGACGACCGTTATCAATCATAGCTCTCTCCTGCAATTCCTAACGTTATATTGTTTGCCGAATGAATGGCTTACAGACTAAGGGTGGAATCATTCTCAGAACATGACACACATCATAAGTTCCGCATCAACGGCGAAACTCATGGTAGCAAACCACTCGGTTTCGCCCTGTATCTTTCGCCTCATAAAGGGCATGGTCGGCCCGTTTTAACAAGGTTTGATAATCAGGGCAGCCTAACGCATTGGATAAACCAATACTCACGGTCAGCTGGAATTGGTTTTCTAGCGCCTCGCACTCTAATTCAGATACCCCTCTTAGTAATTGCGCACAGAACTCTTCGGCTTGGGTCTGATCACCATGAATCAACAAGGTAAACTCTTCCCCACCCCAGCGGGCCACGATGTTTGGTGCAGTAACCGCTTGCTTCAAATAGTTCGCCACTAATTGGATCACCTCATCACCTACTAGATGCGAGAAGCGGTCGTTTACCTGTTTGAAATGGTCGATATCAATAATCGCCAAGTTAAGTTGCCTTAAAGATTGAAAAGACATAATAAAATCGCGGCGCACTCGCTCGTCGAACGCACGACGGTTAAACAGTCCGGTTAAAGCATCTTCTTTCGCTAAACGCTCATACTGCTCAGCTTGCTCGCGTATCGCTTGTGTTTGAATACGAATTTGTTCCGCCATTTCTCGCTGACGATGTTTTAAAGACTGCACTCGCCAAAACATCAAACTGCCAATGGAAAAAATCAGCGCCAACAAACCCATAATTTGCATATCTTTGCGCTGCCATAGCAAGGGCTCTATTTCAAACTGAAACGACACTTTTGCCACGTTCCAATCGCCGTATGGGTATCGCGCACTGACCAAAAACTCATAATGACCTGGAGGTAAGTTGGTATACTCAGCGACCGTTTGACTGCCGTGGTAGAGCCACTCATTTTCAAAACCAACAAGCTTAGTTTGGTACTGCAAACGCTGTGGCATGATATAACTCAGGCCAGCAAAGTTAATGCGAATCCGGTTTACCCCTGAGCCCAGTTTCTTGTCCAATTTTGGATTAATAGACTGTCCATCGACATCCACCGCCTCGATGACAACTGGCAATCGGTATTGATACAGCTGTTTAAGAGCGGTTGGACGTATAAAAGACACACCATTGGCCGTTGCAAATACCAAGCTGCCACCACGAGAACTGACTGCTGCAGGGCTTGAGCCGCCATTGGCCTGACTACTGCCCATGCCATCCTCTTCGCCAAAATGCTCAAAGTTGATCGTCTTGCGTTCACCAGATGCCACTTGATGGGCATCCACATAACCTATTTTCCAAATTCCACGGTTACTGCTTAGCCAAAAACTGCCCATGTGATCGTAGATAACTTGGAAGAACTTATCGATGGGCAGCCCCGCAGGCTTGCCCACCCCACTAAGTTTGTTTTCCATGGAGTCATAACGAAGTAGGCCTCGATCTGTCGCCATCCATATGAATCCAGGCTCGATATAAAAACCGAACACATATTGAGCTCCTTCGTAAGCAGAGATGTCCACTGACTGAACTTGATCACGACGGTCATAGAAGGCGCCCCCCTGGGCCGTCCCGATCCAAATACGACCACGATGATCCTCCATCAACGCCATGATGTAGTCATCCGGTAAATTCGAGTTCTGCTGATTAATATGCTTCATGGTGCCATCAGGCTCAATCAGCACAAGACCATCAACAGTACCAATCCAAATGCGTCCTTTAGAGTCTTCTAACAGAGCTCTAACTTCGTTGGATGGTAGGCCCTTTTCTTTATTGTATCGGGCAATCATTTCCCCCATGCGCCACTCGAACACTCCAGAGCTCTGGGTGCCAACCAGCACGTTACCAGATTGCATGTTCGCCAGACTCAATATGGACTGATGAGCAATGTTACTTTGCGAAGCAGGAAAAGCTTGTCCATCTTCTACTAAGCTTAGCCCCTCGCTGGTGCCGACCAAAAAGCGTTCGCCAGGCACCTGCAACACGGTACGGGTAAAGGCACCCAGCAAACCTTCTGACTTGCCTACGGAATTAAATGGCGCCGTACGAAGACGGAGCAAGCCACCATTCGTGCCAATCCAGATACTGCCTTCTACGTCTTGAAACCAAGATAAAACACGGTTGTTCGGCAAACCTGAATCCGCATCAATATAGTCCACACGGCGATAACCAACGCGAGCCAAGCCTTTATCCAGCGTGCCGAGCCAGAGTGTCCCTTCATCATCTTCTTCGATTAAAGTAACTGTGGAATGATTAAGCTCTTCGGTGATGCTATGGAATTTTGTACCATCGTAACGCCACGCACCTTGCGCGGATGCAATCAATAAGTGGTCACGATGATCCATCGCCACATAATAGATTCGAGTATTCTCAGGTAGGTTCGGAATAGTAATTTTTTCGGAGCCGGTTTGACTAAGGCGATACACACCTGTCTTGGTAGCAGCATAAATAGAGCCTTGATCCGACTGCACTAATCGATACGCCCCAACATCCAGAATTTGACGCTCAGGCCCATATTCGTTGTTGCCTAAATAAGATCGATAAAAAACTCCTTCACCTTCGACTGCCAACCAAAGATTCGAGTCATGATCGATTAAGGCATGATTGACTAGGCTCTTGGTTTGCGCTTGAGGATACCAGCTGTAATCCTGATGCAGGGTCAAACCGCCACGGGCACCGCCTACCCACAGTCGATTATTTCTATCAGCGACTAAGGTGCGAATCCCCGCATCCGCGATCCCCGTCTTGGCATCACGACTAAAGAGTTCAAAAGATAAGCCGTTGTAGCGCGCCACCCCTTCCCAAGTAGCGAACCACAGATAGCCATCACTGGTTTGAGCAATGGCATTAACACTGTTATGCGGCAAGCCATCGTGGGAGGTCCAGACCTCCATAAAATAGTCATTAAACCCAGAGCTAGCGAATGCAGAACTACCGAATAAAAGACTGTAAATGCACAGCACCCACTGGAATGTATGTTTGACTTGACTGACTCGCATGCTCGATCTCACAACAGCTACTCATGCCAAAATAGCGTAAATAAAAGGAAAAAAGTAGATTTTTAACCTTCGCTAAATGCACTTTGCCGTACAGGGGCAATCTAATTAGCCAAAAGTAGCCTTTTTAAACTATATTCATTTTTGATATAGTCAACTAAATTACTTCATTGGAGCCAGCTGTGGACATTCAAATTCCTAATTTACGGCATTTACGTGTGTTTCTTGCGGTATGCGAACTGAAAAGCATCACCCGCGCCTCTGAGAGAATCTACTTATCTCAGCCTGCGATCACACAAGCCATTGCAAAATTAGAGAAGCAGCTGGAAACCCACCTATTTGAACGCCATTCGGATGGCATGTATCCGACAGAGTCTGGGATCTTGTGGCAAAAGCGAGTGACACGTTCGCTGAATTACCTAAGAGACTCCACCGCCGAGTTACTCAAAGAACCCTCTTTAAAAGACACACTTTCCGCTAATGTCTTAGCGCAAATCAGCACCACACAACTAAAGGCTCTCGTGGCGGTGTGCGATGTACAAAATTTCAGTATCGCTAGTCGTAACTTAGGGGTGTCGCAGTCCTCGGTACACCGTGCTGCCAGAGATCTAGAAAAGCTACTGGGCATCGCGCTTTTTGATAAAACCAACACTGGTATTAACGCCACCGACGCAGCCAAGACCCTGACCAAAGCCGCGAAACTTGCTTTCAATGAATTGCGCCAAGGCATTTACGAGATCCATGCCCTGCAGTTCAAAGACGTGTCGACTATTTCACTTGGCAGTATGCCATTAGCGCGTACCACCATTTTACCCAAGTCGATCTTACGCTTTGGCGATCAACATCCAGACGTTAACGTAAAAGTCATCGAAGGACCTTACCCTGACTTACTGCATCACTTACGTCACGGTGACATTGATATTGTTTTGGGGGCGTTACGTTACCCGGCGCCGGCAGATGATGTGATTCAAGAAGAACTTTGGAATCCACCACTGTCGATTATTTGTCGTGCAGATCACCCTTTGTTATCACTGGAAACGGTGTCGGCACAGGATCTGGCTAAGTTTGCGTGGGTCGTCCCTGCGGAAGGCACCCCCACACGCACCGCCTTCAAAGAAATCTTTGATCAGGCGGATTGTGAACTGCCAAGTCGTATTGTCGAGTCCAGCTCACAGATCCTGATCCGTGAATTGCTGTTGGGCAGCGATCGCTTAACATTGATTTCAAAGCACCAGATGGAACGTGAAGTCGAGATAGGCTTACTCAAAATCTTATCCTATCCACTGGAGCATACACGTCGCCCTATTGGTCTTTGTGTACGCAAAAACTGGCTTCCAACCATTACTCAGTCTCACTTTCTAAGCGTCCTAAGAGAAATCTGTGATCAGTTTAGATAGAGAGCTAAAAACCATATCCTATGCTTTTTTTAAATAGCATTATTGGTTAACGAATTACATCATTGATACAGTCGATGTTAGATTGGACGGATACAGTTACGAGTCTAAACACTCACTAGAATAACAAGACAACGGTTAGGAGATATCTAATGAGAATTTGTATTGCAGGTGCATCTGGCGCATTCGGCATGAAACATATGGACGCCATTGCAGCCATCGAAGGCTCTGAAGTGGTGTCTGTAGTCGGCACGAAAATTGACGCGATCAAAGCGTTTGCCGAAGAGCGTGGCGTACCACACTACACGACTGACCTAGCTGAAGCGCTAGCACGTGATGATGTTGATGCCGTTATTTTGGCAACACCTACACAAATGCACGCGGCACAAACGATTCAATGTTTGGAAGCAGGCAAACACGTTATGTCTGAAATCCCAATGGCAGACAACATCGAAGACGCACGCAAAGTGGTTGAAGTACAAAAACGTACTGGCCTAGTGGCTATGGCGGGTCACACTCGCCGCTTCAACCCTTCTCACCAGTGGATCCACAACAAGATCGAAGCAGGTGAACTGAAAGTTCAACAAATGGACGTACAAACGTACTTCTTCCGTCGCTCTAACAAAAACGCCCTAGGCCAAGCTCGTTCTTGGACTGACCACCTACTATGGCACCATGCTTGTCACACCGTTGACCTGTTCCAATACCAAACAGGCGAAGTGGCAACCAAAGTACAAGCACTTCAAGGCCCAATCCATGAAGAACTTGGCATCGCAATGGACATGAGCATTGGCATGAAAGTGCCAAGTGGTGCGATCTGTACTTTGTCTCTATCGTTCAACAACGACGGTCCATTCGGCACTTTCTTCCGTTACATCTGTGATAACGGTACTTACCTTGCTCGTTACGACGATCTATACGATGGTAACGACAACAAGATCGATCTTACTGGCGTTGCCGTGTCTAACAATGGTATCGAGCTGCAAGACCGCGAATTCATCGCTGCAATCGAAGAAGGCCGCGCACCAAACTCTTGTGTGACGCAAGCCATCGATGCCATGGAAACACTACACAAACTTGAACTGTGCCTAGAAGACTAAGCACTTACAAGTGATCCAAAAGCAGGGCTAAACACCCTGCTTTTTTCATTTATACAGACCATAAATGAGGCAAGGAAAATGTCTACTAAACACCCAAATTTACTGACACCTAGCATTGGCCTAGGCTGCATGAACCTATCTCACGCTTACGGCTCACCTGTAGCGGAAGACGCAGCTGTTAAAGCCCTTCACGAAGCCTTTGATATGGGCTACCGCCATTTCGATACCGCAACCTTATACGGCGGCGGCAAAAACGAACTTTTAGTTGGCAAGTCCCTTAAACACCTACGCAAAGAATTCTTCCTCGCCAGCAAATGTGGCATGGCAATTGTGGATGGCAAAAAAGAAATCAACGGACGTCCAGAAAACATCCGTCAACAATGTGAGAACAGCCTGAAGCGTCTTGGCGTTGAACACATTGATCTGTACTACCTGCACCGTAAAGACCCGAATGTTGCCATTGAAGAAAGTGTCGGCGCACTTAATGACTTGGTCAAAGAAGGTAAGATCGGCTCGATCGGTTTATCTGAAGTGTCTGCAGAAACACTGCGTAAAGCGCACGCTGAAGCGCCGATTGCTGCGCTACAGTCTGAATACTCCCTATGGACTCGTAACCCAGAGATCGCAACTCTAGAAGCGACTAAAGAGCTTGGTGTCACCTTTGTTGCCTTCAGCCCATTAGCACGTGGCTACCTAACTGGAGCCGTGAAAAGTGCTGGTGAACTAGTACAGGGCGACATTCGCCTTAACATGCCACGCTTCAATGATGAGCATTACCCAACCAACCTTGCGCTGCTTAACAACTTCCTTGAGATGGCCAAAGAGATTGGCTGCACACCTGCTCAGCTCGCTCTTGCTTGGGTATTGCACCAAGGCGACCATGTGGTAGCCATTCCTGGTACACGTTTTGTGAACCATATGAGCGACAACTTAGGTGCAACCGATGTGAAACTGTCTGAAAGCCAGCTAAGCGACCTAAACGACATGATCAATCAGAACAATGTCAGTGGCACACGTTACAACGACGCTCAGCAGAAAGAGATCGATACCGAAGAGTTTTAAAGCTCTGTTGGAAGTATTTTAGGCTTAACGCTATCCAGTTGAGCTAAATTGAAAAGGAGGACCACAAGTCCTCCTTTTTATTACTCATAACATCATGCGTTAAAACATATATTGAGCACCCAGCGAATAGTTTTTCACTTCACCATCATCAATATCAAATTGTTGAAATTGCGCATATAGACCAAAGTTAGGCGTGAAATCAACCGAAGCACCTAAGGCAAAGGTCGCATCCACACCATCATCATTCATCACCGCACCAAAACCATCTTGGTCCGCCGTCGCATCCCAAATAAACATACCCACTTTGCCAAATAAGTTAATGCTATTTGAAAGTGGCACCTTGCCTACTGCAGAAAGCACAAAACCATCAATACTAAGGGTCAGGCCAGCTCCCAAATTGTCATCCATATCACCCAAATCGGCATAAGTTGCCTCTAGAGCAAAGTTATCATTTAACTCATATCCTCCCGTAACCGAGAAAGAAGTGCCATTATCCAAGTAACTTTCATCGGCATCACTCATACCGGCAGAGACACCAGCATAACCGCCTGCGAAAGCGGCTGAAGACATTAAAACTGAAGCTACGAAAAGTGTTTTTTTCATCACGTGCACCCACAAAAGAAATTATGGGAATTTGAAGAGACACATACCTAGAAACTAAGGGATCTAGTAGGTGTTTACCCAAACTTCCCTGTTAACGTCACATTAATACTAGTTTATAAATCAACCAACACAAATGCCGTGACCATTCATTAAACAACTAGAATTTATCTGAAATTCGTCCATACAAAAAGAAAAGGGCCACCTTAATAAGGCAGCCCCTTCTAAAATCCCGTCACTCAAACTTAAGCTTTTTCTTGCTCTGCCTGAGCCTGTGCAGCCAGTCGAACAAAGGCATTGGCTTCACCATAGTTGTCGTAATCACCTACACGCTGTACCACTTCGAAGAAGACACCATGCATTTGCTCAGTGTAGAAGTGGAAGAATTCACCCTGATCATTGCGATCAAACAGGATGTTATGAGCTTTTAGCTTGGCAATTAACGCTTCCGGTAAATCAAATCGCGCTTCGATATCACGGTAGTAGTTATTTGGAATCGCTAGGACTTTTTCTTGATCCATATTCTTCGCTGCCGTGAAGATATCATCACAGGCAAAGGCGATTTGCTGTACGCCAGAACCGCGAGTTCGAGTCAAGAAACGTTCCGCCGAAGCCGAACGCGCATTGGTCATATTGATTGGAATACGAATGCTCTTATCTTTGTTGGTCGCGGTACGGCTGACCACTAGACCATGGATATCCGGCAAGTCTTGGCTTGGCTGAATATCAAAGCCAAAGAGCGACTTGTAGAAGAAACCAGTCGATAGGAAATCAACGTTTGCTACCGTTTGACCAATGTGGTCAATACGTTTTAGGCCTACGCCCTGCTCGCCTTGTACACCATCGATGCGCTTAAAGTCCACATCAAAGAAACGATAGCCCGCATCACGATTCACAAAGTACACCAAGCTATCACCGACACCGCGGATCGCTGGGATGTTTAGTTCACCAGGGCCAGCTTGATTTTCAAAGCGTTCAGCCTTGTAGTGTTCCGCAACAGCCAATGTATGCTTCACGCTATCCGTTGCAAACCCTAGCGCACAGACAGAGACACCGTGTTTCTGGAAGTATTCGTGCGCTTGGCTCTTAGGCTCTTTGTTCAAGATCAGGTTGATTTCACCTTGACGCATCAGGGTAACGTTCTTAGAACGGTGTTTATGAGTCTCAGCAAAACCAAGCTGAGCCAAGGTTTTCACCAACTCATCG
This sequence comes from Marinomonas sp. HM11-D, assembly GCF_057626615.1. Taxonomy (NCBI): domain Bacteria; kingdom Pseudomonadati; phylum Pseudomonadota; class Gammaproteobacteria; order Oceanospirillales; family Oceanospirillaceae; genus Marinomonas; species Marinomonas sp. HM11-D. The sequence continues at coordinate 309,328 of NZ_JBMMKT010000004.1, forward strand.
CCTGTGTCACCTTCCACTGCAAATTCGATGAATTCCACTTCTTTGATCGAAGCAGCTTCTTCAATGTTATCCACGGCAATATCGTGTTTCGGCGTGGTTTGATCATCCAACCAGATCAATGAACGCATGCCATCGATGGCTTTCGCCACAGGATCGGAGGAACGGAATTCGTCATTAAAGATCTCGTGGGATAGGTAATCGTCAAAGCCTTTGTCTTTCAGGATCTGCACGAATTCTACCACTGGCATGTCACCCTGACCTGGGAAACAGCGTGAGTGACGGCTATAAGTTAGGTAGTCAGTACGTGGCATGACTGGCGCATCGGCGACCTGTACCAAGGCAATCTTATCAACTGTGATCTCATCACGTAGACAGTCTAATGTGTTGCCACGGGAGAACATGTGGAACGTATCTAGGTTAATACCCAAATTCGGGTGGTCGGCACGTTTGACCAAATCCCAAGCATCTTCGTAGTCAGCAATGTGCTTACCCCAAGCCAGTGCTTCATAACCCAGGATCAGCTGTTCGCTGGCGGCGATCTCTGCAAGATGACGCAGGTCTGCGGCACACAAATCGCGATCCGCAGAGGCATAAGGCTGAACATTACAGCACATCAATAGTCGGTTAGTGCCCAACTCATGCGCTACCTGCATCTTGCGCTTCAACATCTCGATGCGTTTCTTTTGAATGTCGCGAGGGTTGCCTTCCATGTCACGGAACGGTTGCAGTGCGATGATCTCCAAACCTAGATCTTTCGCCATCTTGCCCACTTCTGATGGCGACCCGCTGTACTGGGTCAAGTCATTTTCAAAGATCTCAATCCCCTGAAAACCCGCCTTTGAGGCTGCTTCCATCTTCTCGCGCAATGTACCCGAGATAGATACGGTAGCTAATGCAGTTTTCATTAAATCCCCCTTAACATATATCATTTTTAATATATAAGAGTAGTCGAAAAGTTTTCGTTCTAACTAAGCCTTATAGCAAGAATAGTAACGTATCTGAGGGATAGGCATCGAATGAAATATCAAATGAATATACAGTCTAAAAAGGAATACATAAAAACAAAAAAACGCAGCCGAGGCTGCGTTTCTAGGTTCAAAATGATCGATTAAATCAAATCACTGACCACATCGTACTTCTCACGGAACTGATCCCATACTGGTGTCACATCACCCACCTCAACACCGGTAAAGATTTCAAACGCATCTAACCCTTGGTAAAAGAATAGATCAAAACCGGAGACAATCTTTAGACCCGCCGCATTGGCAGCTTTTAGGAATTCAGTATCAAGTGGTGTGTAAACCGCATCGAACGCCCATTGCTGACCACCAAAGGCAGACTCTGCTAATGGGTTACCTGGCGTTTTGTAGTGACCTACAGGGGTACAGTTCACTAGACCATCGACGTCTTTTGCCACGGACGCAACATCCTCAGTTGCCACGACCGTAGTTTTGTAGCCAGCGTCGTTCAACGCTTTAGCTAGGGCTTCAGCACCCGCGACGTTTAAGTCGGTAATGAAAAGCTCTGTCGCACCCACTTCAAACAAGCCAAACGCCACGGCACGACCCACACCGCCGGCGCCAATCATCAGCACTTTACCCGCTGGCAAATCACCTAGACGGGTACGGTAGCCACGGATAAAGCCCGTGTAGTCGGTGTTGAATGCGCAGACTTTGCCATCTTTTAGTAGCAAGGTATTGGTTGAACCGACTTTTTTCACTGAGTCGTTCACTTCGTCAGCGCTGTCTACTGCGATTTGTTTAAATGGGAAGGTAACGTTAGTACCGATAAAACCTTGCTCACGAATTAGGGCTAAACGCTCTTTAAAAGCCGCCGCTTCAGGGCTGTCCAATTCCTGCAGTTCGTATTTCACCGGTAGGCCTTTTAGTTCACCTAGCATATTGTGAAGAGATGGAGCACGAGAAGCAGAAATGCTTTGACCGATTAAACCAATATTTTGCATGAGAAGATCCTTAGATACTGAGTCGAGCGCATATATTGAATCACGCAGCCGCTGCGCATAAACAGGCGCTAAAACGAGTCGTGAATAATATAAGAAGTGATGAAAGCGTACACCAAGTACGCCTTCATGTTTATGATAAGTTTGACTGATTTTATGTCAGAAAAATTATAGATAGATTAGCGTGCGTTATTGGTTGCCAATAGCTGTAAACCCGCACCAGTATTAGAGATCGGCAAGTGGTAACTGCGGTGCAGTTCTTTCAGCTTACCTTCCCCTTCTAGAGCACCACGCATGGCCAACCACATATTCAATTCCACCCCTTGTGCGCCCGCTTCTTCCACTAAGTCATAGTTAGAGTAGCGTGTCAGCAATTCAGGCTCATCAACGATTTTTTCCATGCAGTACAGGTCAAATGGCTTATTAATAAAGCCTGCACGCTGGCCGTCTAACTGATGTGATAAACCACCCGTCCCCATCACCACCACCTTTTGATCGCCAGCAAAGCTACGCACGGCATCGCCAATGGCTTTACCAAACGCGTAGCTGCGGCTTGGTTTTGGCATAGGATGACGCTCACAGTTGATCGCCACAGGGATTACCTTTACATGACCGTATTTGTATCCCGGCCACATCAAAGTCAGCGGCACCGTTAAACCATGGTCCACTTTCATTTCCTGACATACGGTGATATCAAAGTCGTGTTCAATCAGATGATTGACAATATGCCACGACAACTCAGTTTCACCGGTAACCGGAGGAATTTCAGCGATGCCCCAACCTTCATCAGCATTTTCATATTGAGCTGCCGCCCCAATCGCAAAGGTAGGCTTACGGTCGTGGAAGAATTCTAAACCATGGTCATTGTAGAAAATGATCGCAATATCTGGCTCTTGTGTGTATAGCCAGTCTCGCACTGGTGGGTAAGCTTCAAAAAACTCTTTCCAGTAAGGCGTGTCTTCAAGACCTTGGTCCATAGCAACACCGATTGCAGGGATGTGTGATGTGGCGATGCCACCTAGTAATTTCGCCATTATACTTCTCCCTGCTGCACCAAAAATGCTTTGAATTCTTCTGTTGTCATGCCAGTCTGCAAGCCACCAACATCCTGTACACTTAACCCTAACAAACCCGCAAACTTCGCCAGATAATAGATGCTCCCACCCGCTTCTAGCATGGCAATCACATTACGCTTACGCATCGCATCTCGTTGATCTTCTGTTAGTTTGAACTTTTCGTAATAGGCTTCTTCATCTTCCTTGAATTCATTACGGGCCGCAGCATTATTGAAGGAGTAACACATTTTATTTAATGGGTATCCTTTTGTTGCCATAGGCCCATCGAGCATAATTGTCCCAGGGATATTTACCGTTTGGCTCATTTCACACCTCACCGTGTTATTTTTATAGGATGGTTTAACAACGCACCTGCAACACAGTATAAGTGGCTTATTTGTTCCATTAATTGATATACATCTAGTATCGAACAGGCTTTAAATTGATTAATTAGAACGAGAAAAAGGCGTAAAAGTTATATTAAACGAAAGACATAAAAACAAAAAAAGCCATAACAAACGTTATGGCTTTTTCAATAACCCCATCCTAACCTTCCCCTTAAAAAGGGGGAAGGAACAGGTTATTTCTCAGGCATAGTATGCTCTAACAACATCAGACCAGAGCCTGTGTTGGAAATCGGCGCATGGTAGTTGCGGTGCAACTCTTTCACATCACCGATCAAACAACCACGCATGGCAATCAACATGTTTAGCTCAACCCCTTGCGCACCGGCAATTTCAGCCAATTCAAAGTTTGAGTATTTTGTTAGTGCCTCTGGGTCAGATACCAACTTGTCTAAGCACATGAGGTCGAATTCACGGTTGATGATGCCCGCGCGCTCACCGTCTAGCTGGTGTGACATACCACCGGTACCAAACACCGCCACCTTCAAATCTTCGTCAAAAGACTGAACCGCACGACCAATCGCTTGACCTAAGGCAAAAGTACGTTTTGGCTGCGGCATTGGGTGCTGCTCACAGTTAATACATACCGGAATCACCTTTACGTGACCGTAGTTATGGCCTGGCCACATTAGATTTAATGGCACTGTTAGACCATGATCCACTTTCATTTCCTGACAGATGGTCATATCAAAACCATCTTCTACCAAGCTATTAGCAATATGCCAAGAAAGGTCTGATTCGCCGGTTACAGGTGGAATGGTAGGGATACCCCAACCTTCGTCTGCATTGTGGTATTCATCGGCCACACCAATCGCAAACGTCGGTTTTTTATCAATGAAGAATTCTAAACCGTGATCGTTGTAGAACAAAATGATCACATCTGGTTTTTTCTCATTTAACCAATCGCGCACTGGTGGGTAACCATCAAAAAATGGCTTCCAGTATGGTGTCTCTTCCAAACCGTTTGCCATGGCATTGGCAATCGCAGGAATATGAGAAGTCGTAATACCACCGATAATATTCGCCATTACACTTCTCCTCGACCATTTTTAACAAGCATGTCTTTAAATTCTTCAACACTCATGCCTGTTTGCAGAGCACCGATATCTTGCATATTCAGTTTTAATAAACCAGCGTATTTAGCTAGATAATAAATACTGCCACCTTCACGTAGCATCGCAATAATATCTTTTTCTTTAATCGCTTTTTTCTGAGCTTCCGTTAAATTGAATTTATCGCAGTACGCATCTGGATCCGCATTAAATTCATCACGTGCTTCCTGATTATTGAAGGTAAAGCACATTTTATTTAGGCCATACCCTTTTTTAGCCATTTTGCTATCAAAAAGGTAAGTACCCGGAATTTCTCTCTTTTCATTAGTCGCCATGGGGTGACCTCTTTTTTATTCTGTTCTGTACCGGATTAGTTCCAGTATAGACGCATTGGGTTGTCCACTAGTAGCTTCTGCTGAAGCTCCTCGGTTGTTGCGATCATTGGGATCACATCAACTAGGTGGCCGTCATCTGGCACGTGCGACTTCATATTTGGGTGCGGCCAATCAGTACCCCAAAGGACACGATCAGGGAATTGCTCAACCAAGGTCTTCGCAAATGGCACTACGTCAGAGTAATCTGGCGCTTGCAACGTTAGACGCTCAGGACAGCTCACTTTACACCAAACATTGTCGTTCTCAGCCATGAAGTTCACGAAACGCTGGAAGTCTGGGTGATCAACACCTTTGGCAACGTCTGGACGGCCCATGTGGTCCACCACAATGGTCGTACCTAGCTCTTTTAGGAATGGGATCAGCTCTTCTAGATCTGGCGCTTCAAAGTAAACAACGATATGCCAGCCCAATGTTTTGATCTTCTCAGCGATGGAGAAGAACACTTCACGTGGCGTGCTATCGACCAAGCGCTTAACGAAGTTAAAACGCACACCACGCACACCTGCATCGTGCATTTCTTGCAGCTGTTCGATAGTAAAACTGTCATCGATAAAGGCTACACCACGCGCCAACTCACCCGCTGTTTGCAACGCATCAATCAGTGCAGCGTTGTCGGTACTGTGACAAGACGCTTGAACGATCACGTTACGAGAAAAACCTAGATGATCACGCAGCGCGAACAGTTGCTCTTTAGAAGCGTCACAAGGCGTGTATTTACGTTTTGGGTGGTATGGGAATTTATCAGCAGGACCAAAAACGTGACAGTGTGCATCAACCGCACCTGCTGGTGCTTGGTATTTTGGTTTACTAGGATTTGGATGAAATGGAAGATAATCTTTGTCCATTTTTAGCTACCTATCGTTATTCTTTTTAATGAAAGAACGGCTTACAAGCCGTTCTTATGTACAAATACTTTACCGTCAAACAGTTTACGGGCGGTACGCAACAAAGCCGCAGAATCGACCTCACCTTGACTGTTTTGATCCAGCACCACCGTCATACAGCCCGTTGGATGCTCAACATCTAGCGTCATCTGCGCCGCTGGCTCATAAGTTGCCAACGCATTAGCAGGTGAGCCCTTCAATACCGCAGCGGTGGCCACACTCACCGCACCTAATACGCCAATCGAAGCATGGCAACGATGCGGAATAAAGGTACGGGTAGAAATCGCGCCACCATTGGTTGGTTCAGATACCATGGTCATTTTCGGTACAGACTTGTCTTTGACATCACCAAGGTTCATCAATGGACCAGCTTGTAAGCGAATCGCTTCTAACTTAGCACGTAGCTCAGCGTTGTTTTCTAGCTCTTCACGAGTCTCAGAGCCACTGATGCCCATGTCTGAAGCACGCATCACCACACATGGCATACCGTTATCAATCATGGTCACTTCGATACCATCGATCACATCGACAGCATTACCCGTTGGCAACAAAGCGCCACAACTAGAACCGGCGGTATCTTTAAAGGTAATCGGCACTGGTGCAGAGAAACCAGGCACGCCATCGATGCGCGCGCTACCTTCATAGACCACTTCGCCATCTTTCACTTGCACACGGGCCACAGCAATCTGACCGGTGTTTTCCATGAAGATACGTACTTCAGTTTCACCTTCTACTGGTTCTACCAAACCACGCTCAATGGCAAATGGACCAACGCCCGCAAGGATATTGCCGCAGTTTTGCGCATCAGTGACAATGGCCTGATCAACGAACACTTGCAAGAACAAGTAGTCAACGTCCGCATCCTCACGCTCAGACTTCTTCACCACGGCCACTTTTGATGTCAGCGGATCCGCGCCACCCATGCCGTCGATTTGACGAGCATCAGGCGAGCCCATTACGCGTAGCAGGATATCGGCACGTGCTTGCTCATCGCTGGGTAAAGCATTGGCAAGGAAGTACGCCCCTTTCGACGTACCGCCTCGCATCCACATGCATTCGATGCCCTTAGACATACTTCAGACCTTTTTCTTCAAGGCGTGGGCGCATGTCGTAGATGTCTAGACCTAGCTCACCGTTTTCTAGACGAACACGCTTCGCTTCTTCGTTGTCCATACGCTTGCGTGAAAGCTCAAGTACTTCAGCCGCTTTCTCACGACGAACAACCACAACACCGTCGTCGTCGGCAACGATTACGTCACCGGCATTGATCAGTTGATCCGCACAAACGATGGTGACGTTAACCGAACCTAGTGTTTCCTTGATAGTACCTTCTGCGCACACTGCTTTGGACCAAACTGGGAAGTCCATTTTGCGCAGATCGCGGGTATCACGTACACCACCATCGATCACTAGACCCACTACACCGCGTGCTTGCGCAGACGTTGCCAGAAGGTCACCAAAGAAACCGTGATAAGAAGGAGACGTCGGTGCAAACACCAGCATGTCACCTTTTTTACATTGCTCAATCGCAACGTGCATCATCCAGTTATCGCCGGCAGCACCAGAGATAGTAATCGCCGAACCAGCAACCGCTTTGTCTTGCTGGATAGGACGCATGTAATGAGCCAATAGACCCACACGACCTTGCGCTTCGTGGATGGTTGCTACGCCGCATTCTGCCAAGCCGTCAATCACCGCCTGATCGGCACGTTCAATATGTTGTACTACTACGTTTTCGCGCATTAAATTGCTCCTTTTAACTTCAGACGATTAGATTTTTAGACGAGAGAAAACACGACGAGTGTTGTGCTCGAAGATGTCTTGTTTTTGCTCAGCCGTCAAAACCGTGTTGTTATCGATGTAACGTTTGGTGTCATCGAAGTAGAAACCCGTTTCAGGGTCAATGCCACGAACCGCGCCAATCATCTCTGAAGCGAACAGGATGTTCTTAGTTGGAATGATGTCTAGTAATAGATCGATACCACGCTGATGGTACACACAAGTATCGAAGTAAATGTTGTTCAATACGCGCTCAGCCAAATCGAAGCCTTGGTCTTGCGCTAGGCCGCGGAAACGACCCCAGTGGTAAGGTACTGCGCCACCACCGTGTGGAATGATGATTTTAAGTTCAGGGAAGTCTTTGAAGACATCCGACATCATCAGTTGCTGGAAGCCTGTTGTGTCCGCACCTAGGTAATGGGAGCCCGTAGTGTGGAAACAGTCATTGCAGGAAGCTGATACGTGAACCATCGCTGGGATATCGTATTCACACATCTTTTCGTAAATTGGGTAGAAAGAGCGATCGCCAAGAGACGAACCGTTCCAGTGGCCGCCACTTGGATCTGGGTTTAGGTTGATACCAATAAAGCCCATCTCTTCTACTGTACGGATGATTTCAGGCACAGATTTGGCAGGGTCAACACCTGGAGACTGTGGTAACTGCGCCACTGGCACAAAGTTTTCAGGGAATAGATCGCACACGCGGCGGATTAGGTCGTTTTGATGTTCGGTCCAGTATTGGCTTGTGTGTTCATTACCAACATGGTGACCCATCCAGCTTGCACGTGGGGAAAAGATCGTTAGGTCCGTACCACGTTCTTGTTGTAGGCGAAGCTGGTTGTTAATAATACTTTCGCGGATTTCGTCATCAGTAACGTGGATGGCACCTTTCTCACCAACAAAAGAAGGATCCTTCGCAACTTCTGCTTTTTGCTTATCACGGTATTCACCCACAGCAGGTGGAGTCGTCGTGTAGTGACCATGGCAATCTATAATCATGCTACTGCTCTCTTATTACTCTAATTTTTATTGGGAATGGCGCATCGTGTCGTTGTGTCAGTAGTCAAACAAGCGTCTTTCTACTTGTGCACTACGCCTAAATGTAAGCAAAAGTATTAGGAGCCAGCACTCTTTTTACTATTTCAATTTGAATAGATCTGTATTGCATTTTGATATAGCACCCTATTCCCTTTTTTCAATAGCAATGTTTTTTCTGAATAAATCAAGTACTTAGCCCATGAAAAAAACTTTCAAAAGCCTGCCCAATAGCATGATAAAGTCTTGTTTTATATATCTTTTCCCATTAGTTACACGATTAAACTGTATTTTGTATGCCGTTTTTGGAATATTACATGTCTGAAAAATTCATTTCTAAATAGGCGCGATTTAATACATTTTTGTGCCGTTCCTGGTTTTAGCAGTGACCAAGAGCGCTCCAGAAACGCCACATCGCACACAATGTGATGGCAAGACCGATATAAGTTACTATTCTTTCGGTCACCCAAGCGCTTAAATAAACTCACTATTGTGAGTGCGTAACGGCTATATACGACAAAAATAACGATCACGGGCTCAGCCCGGACTTGGAGACGATTATGAAATTTGCAAAAAAACTGATGCTTGGTCTAGCGACAGCAGGCATGGCAACGGTTGCATCCGCAGCTGACATCACTTTGACCATCGGTCACGTTGATCCTCAAGAGTGGACATCTTCTAAAAAAGGTGCCGCGACTGAAGTATTCAAAAACCTAGTGGAAGCTGAATCAGGTGGCCGTATCGAAGTAAACGTATACCCTTCTGGCCAGCTTGGTGGTGAGACTGATCTAGTGCAATCCACTCAAGAAGGCATGATCAGTATGACCATGGTTTCCGGTGCGTTTGCGAAAGTATGTAAAGAAGCATCAGTTCTGGAAATTCCATACTTGTTCCCGTCTGCTCCAGTTGCTTGGGAAGTACTAGACGGTGAGTTCGGTAAAGCACTTTCTCAACACTGTCTAGAACAAACAGGTCTTCGTACCCTAGCGTACGGTGAAACAGGCTTCCGTAACTTCACTAACTCTAAACGCCCTGTAGCGGAACCAGAAGATCTAAACGGTCTAAAAATCCGCGTCATGACACTGCCTCTATACGTAGAGATGGTTAAAGCAATGGGCGCAGAGCCAACGCCAATCGCATGGCCTGAAGTGCCATCTGCCCTAACAACAGGCGTTGTGGATGGCCAAGAAAACCCAGTAAGCGTAATCGACGCCAACAAATTCTATGAATTCCAAAAATACCTAACCCTAGACGGTCACGTGTACGGTACTGACTTCTTCCTAATCAACGAAGACATCTACCAATCACTAGACAAAGCAGACCAAGAGATCGTTGCCCGTGCAGCGAAAGTAGCTGGTACTCTAGGCCGTGCTATTCAGCAGTACAACTCTGCAAAAGGTCTTAAGTCTCTAGCTGAAAACGGTATGGAAATCACTACTCCGACTTCTGAGCAGCTGGCGAAATTCCAAGCAGCCGCTCAACCTGCAGTGATCGAATGGTTGAAAGGCGAAGTGGATCCAACTTGGATCGACAACGTTCAAGCTTCTGTAAAAATCGCTGTAAACAACTAAGGCTCACTCGAAGCCTAAAAATAATCGGGGACCCCGGTCCCCGATTATTTTCTTAACCCCATTTAGTTATTCCCGGAATCGCCCATGATACGCCTTTATAAACGCATGCTGGCTTTCTTAACTGGCACCTCACTGTTTGTAATCTTTGCAGTGGTATTGGCCAGTAGTTTAAGCCGCTACCTGTTGAATTCACCCATCCAATGGAGCGAGGAAGTGGCTCGCTACGCCATGATCTACGGCACCATGTTTGGTACTGTGCTGTGTTACTTACACGGCATCCACATTCGCTTTTCGTTTTTAGAGGACGCCGTTAAGCCAAGCTTTAAAAAAGTCTTGAACTTCATCTCCGATGTAGTGGCTTTGGTATCGGGTGGGGTTTTAGCCTACTCTGGCTACATCTTTATGATGAAGCGTGGTGCCATCAACGCGCCAGCTGTTGGCATTCAGATGTATTACTTTCAAGCCGCAATGGTCGTCGGTGGTGTACTGCTGGCGATTGCCGCGCTACTTCGCATTATTGAAATCATCACAAACAAACAAGAGGAAGGTAAGTAATTATGCTGGGCTTTGGTGTCTTACTCATTCTTCTTGCTGTTGGTAGTCCAATTGCATTTGCCATTCTACTAGCGGTTGTCAGCCATGTTTCTACCTTGCCATTTAACATCAGTTTGGTGGCACAACGTGTTTTTGCGGGGCTCGATTCGTTCTCGATTCTTGCGATTCCACTGTTCGTATTAGCCGGCGAGCTCATGAACGAAAGTGGTATTACTAGCCGTATTATCAACTTCGCCAATGCCTTGGTGGGCCATATGCGCGCAGGTCTTGCTCATGTGAATATCTGGGCATCGGTGATCTTTGCTGGTCTATCTGGTTCTGCCGTAGCAGACACTTCCGCCTTGGGTCGTGTGTTCATTCCAACCATGGAAAAAGAAGGCTACCCACGTTCCTTTGCTGCCGCCCTAACTGCCGCGTCTTCGGTAATCGGCCCTATGATTCCGCCTAGTATCCCGGTAATCATTTATGCCTTGATCACTACCGGCGTGTCGGTACCAGCGCTATTCTTGGCAGGTGTTGCTCCTGGTTTGTTCTTGGCAGTCGGCTTGTCTATTTATGTTTACTTCTTTGCAGGCCATTACGCGGAACTTAAACCTAAACAGTCAATGAAAGAGCGCTTCAAAGCATTTACTCAAGCTTGGATTCCGCTGTTCATGCCGATCTTTATCGTCGGTTCAATCCTCACAGGTATCGTGACACCAACGGAAGCGGCCGCGTTTGCAGCAGCCTACGCCTTGATTGCAGGTATGTTTATCCTACGCACCCTTAAAGTGATCGATCTGCCAGCTATCTTCATCCGTGCGATGCGTGATTCATCGGTGGTATTGATCATTATGGCGGTGATCGCAGCAGCAAACTGGCTACTGACCTTCTCTCGCGTACCTCAAATGGTTTCAGAGCTAGTGCTAGACTCTGTATCAAGCCCTTGGATGTTCTTGATTCTAGTGAACGTGATCCTATTGGTGATTGGTTTGTTCCTAGAAGGTATTGCAGCGATGCTGATCCTACTACCGATCCTTCATCCAATTGCGATGTCGCTAGGCATTGATCCTGTGCACTTTGGTATCGTAGTCATCTTTAACTTGATGATTGGTTTGGTGACACCTCCGATGGGGATTTGTTTGTTCGTCTCCAACTCCATTGCTAACGTGGGAATTGCAGCCATTTCACGTCAGATCATGCCAATGTTCCTAGTGGAGCTAGCGGTTCTGTTGTTAATTACCTTTGTGCCAAGCACAGTAACCTTCCTACCAAGTTTATTTGGGTATTAGCCGTACCGAAATTCCGAGGGCGCCTTGTGCGCCCTTTTTTTATGGCAAAAATCATCGCCAAATACTTAAATTGATATAAGACTTATCACTCAAAAACAAAACAACACAAATTATGAAGCAAAATGCATAGATACCTAAGTATCTAGCGGTTAACATTCAAGCATTCTTATATATCACTTAGCTAAACAGGATTTTAAAGATGACTGCTTCTAAGCTCTTGCCAACTAGCCTCGTTCAATATGGCTCATGCCTAGTGGCAAGCGCCTGTCTTTTCATTCCCACTCAAGGCTTTGCTGAACAAGATGTATTTTCAATCTCGGGATTTGGACGTATCGTTGCAGGCACAATCGATACCGACCAAGCTGAGTTTATTGGCTATGATGATGATATTAGCTTGCGACCTAACTCTTTATTTGGCTTGCAGCTAGATGCTCAAGCAACGGACTCTCTAAGCTTTACCGCACAAGGTGTGCTTAGGGCCAGTGAAGACGTCGACTCAGAGTTAAAACGCTTGTACGCGACCTATCAACCGGAGAGTAACTTTGCCGTTCGTGTTGGTCGAGTGCGGGTGCCATTCTTCATGCACAGCGATGTGATTGACTTAGGATACGCCTACCACTGGGTCAGTCTGCCACATCAAATGTACAACGCCTTCCTGTTCCCAACTTTCGATGGGGTTGATACCACATGGGGATACTCTCAGGATGATTACGATGTTTCATTTGAAGCCTACTTGGGTCACCACAAAGACACCATGAACGTGAACAACCGCTCTACAGACTATGATATTGAGGTATTAGGTGGTCTTATTGCGAGCGTGAAACGCGGCAATGTGGAGTTAAGAGCGTCCTACCATCAAGGCGACGTGGATGTAGATGTGCCTGAGCTAGATATGCTATCCGGTTTGATTTCAAGCCTTGGCAATTACAGTGCCACTACCAGCGCGCTCTCGACAAAATCCAAGGTACAGGTAGCACAGCTCGGCGTTAGATACGATACATTTGACTATTTTGGCGCCATGGAATGGGTTCATGTCACCCCCGAAACCAACACATTTATGGCCGAAATTGACACCTACTATGTTACTGGTGGTTATATTTTTGACCCCGTCACAGTCCATCTAACCTATGCTAAAAGCCACTTAAGCTATGACAATTTTCCAACCGAGCTAAACCAAGCGCTCGCTGGCATGTCGCCAACCGACCCACGCTATATGGGGCTAGCGCAGTCGATCTATGCTTTAAATGCCATTTCTAGCGGCAGAATCACCGACAACCTAGATAGCTGGACCATAGGTGCACGTTGGGATGTGCAACCGAAATTGGCGTTAAAAGCAGATGTCACTTTCTTGATGGGTGATGACAACGAAACAGCCATGTTTACGGACATTAAAGACGGTTTTGATCGTAACGCGCGACTCTATCAAGTAGCGCTAGAGTGGATTTTCTAATGTACAAACCAATTACGTTCATTAGTGCCAAACTTCTCGTAGGCCTGTGTTTTATCGCGGCAAATTTTCTAGGTAATGCCTATGCATCAGATATCGCCATTATTGCTAACAAAGCTACTAATCTCACCTCCCTAACGATTAGTGAAGTGCGTCAGGTCTACATGGGCGGCACACTTAGCCGTCGCTACAAAGCTGTGTCATTACCTATCGACAGCCCTTCTCGTAAACACTTTAACATCGATATCATTGGTTTAACCGAAAGTAGAATACAGTCTTACTGGGCTCAGCTACTCTTCACTGGACGAAGTGATCGCCCTACTGAATTGGAATCAGTGGAGGCTGTAGTGAAATTCGTTGCAAAAGAAAGCAACGCCATTGCCTATGTGCCACTCGACACACCGCTTCCGAGCAATGTGATCGTGGTATTACAGCGCTAGTGATAATTATCAAAAGAGAGTTACGCTTTTGAAATTGAGTATTCGTTTTAAACTTCTGGCCATTGGCATCGTTGCTATTTTTAGCGCGGCAATGAGTGTGTTCATTGTGTCTCTTAAAGAGCACCAAACCATTTATGCCGAGTCCGTGAAAGTCAATCTTGCCGCTTTGGCAGCGAATACCGCTGATGACCTACTATTACTCATGTCTGATAAAAGCGATCCGTTCTTATTACGCAGCGTATTACTACGCTTTGAACGTTATGATGACATCAAATACGCCATTCTTTATGACCATCATTGGCAGCAAGCCCAGGCCTACCTGCAACCTCGTCTATTCAGTGCCGTGAAAGACGGCAAGTTGATGATCCCTGAAATTCCGCCAGAACAGTTACCATTGCATGTATCGGTACAGGATGATGGTATTTTTGTAGTGCAACCAATTGGCGAAAACGGACATGTCGGGGGCTATTTATTGCTAGCCCATGAATATCGTGAACCCTTGAAAAAAAGTCGCACAGAGCTACTACATCTATCGCTAGCGCCATTAATTAGCATATTGATCATTTCCATTGGCGCCATGCTACTTATCATTCGCCAACAGTTAGTCCCTCTGCTTAACTTGTCTAGCTTTACACGCCAGCTTAGCTCTCGCAAGGATTACAGCGAACGATTCCCTATTATCGGTGATGATGAAGTCTATACCTTGGCACAAGATATCAATGCCTTCCTTGGCGTCATTGATAGCGAGATAAAAGCCAACCATGAAAAAGCCCAGCTGCTAACGGAACAAAAGGAAGCCATGTACCGCTTGGCAAACTACGACCAATTAACAGGTTTGCCAAACCGTCGTTATATCATGTCCTGTCTAGCGGAATTACTGGCTAACGCTCAGCGAAATAACGAAAAGATCACCCTAATGTATTTCGATGTTGACCATTTCAAAGGGGTTAACGATCGTATGGGCCACGAAATTGGCGACAAGCTTTTAATAAAAGTGGGCAAACTGGTGAGCCGCTTTTTAAGTGACGATCAGGTGCTAGCACGCCTAGCGGGCGATGAGTTCCTAGTGGTCTTACCGAATCTAAGCAATAAGCTAGATGCAGTGAACTTAGCCAGCCGAATGACAGCGGAGTTAAGCCTTCCAATCCACATTGAACGCTGGAATATTCAGACCGGCATCAGTATCGGTATCGCGGATACTAGTGATGCAGGCTACCACGTAGATGATCTCATCAGTTATGCGGACGTGGCCATGTACCACACTAAGCACTTTTGCAAAGGTGGCGTAACCCTGTTTCATCCTGAAATGCTTCAAGAGACACAGCGCCGTTCGATGATTATTAATGCCATTGCCGATGCGGCCCACAATAACGAATTTAAGCTGTTCTATCAGCCAAAAGTCAGTAGCACTGGTGAGGTGTTAGGGCTAGAAGCGCTGATTCGTTGGGAAAATGCGGCACTAGGTACGTTATCGCCATCAGAGTTTATTCCGATTGCCGAAGCGTCTGGCAAGATTTCTAACATTACACGCTGGATTCTCGATCAAATCGTTCGTGACTTACCGGATTTGATGAAAGCGTCTCATGCCAACATTGTGGTGTCGTTCAACATCTCGTCCCACGATCTGGACGACAATTGGCTGACCGAGTATTTGCAAGAACTGATTCAGCAAAAGCCTGACGTTGTTAAACATCTACAGTTTGAAATCACTGAAACTAGCTATTTAAAAGACTTTCACAAAGCCAATCAGTTCTTTGCAATGGTACGTGATTCTGGCAGTTCGGTAGCCTTAGATGATTTCGGTACCGGCTTTTCCTCGCTCAGCTATTTAAGCAAAATCGACATAGACACCATCAAGATTGATCGTACCTTTATTCATCATGCAATGGACGATAAACGCAACCGAGCAGTGCTTCACCTGATTCTAGATTTATCCTATAACCTAGGGTTGCAAACCTGCTGTGAAGGCGTAGAAAGCGCAGAGCAGGCTAAATATCTGATTTTAAATGGCTGTAATCTGATGCAAGGATTTTACTTCTCTTCTGCTATGCCGATTGAAGACCTATCCGAAGCCATCACCACAGCACAACAGAGATATCAGGAAATTGAGTTATTTTGTTAGCCGCTGATTGAGCTGTTCAAGTACCTGTTCACGCCACTCAGAGAGCGACTGAGTGCCATCATTGACTAAGCAGAGCTGCTTAACGGACAGATCCTTTAACTCATCTTTGATCGATGGCGGCACTAGGCTTGAGCTTTGAAAATCGATAATAAGCGCCACGGCTCTGCGCTCGACCAAGGCCGCCATATCACTAGGATAATGGACTTTAGCACCAAGCAATTCCGTTCGATTAGTCCAAGGCTCGTCATCAATAAACGCTACGATTTCAGCGTCCTGATGCTCGATAAGGGCTTGCCCAAGTTGGTAGCAGTGGGTATCAATGCCAACAATGATCACCTTGGGTAAGGGCTTAGATTTCCCTAACCACTGCTTACTCATTCGCCTGAACCAGTTCACTTAAACCTTCCTACTACATAGCTTTGGGTAAAAATACCATACGCCCATCAATTTCGCCCTGCACGAGCGGCTGCTGGTACAAAGGCTCTAGATATTCAAGGATGAGTAAGTCATCTGCCCGTCCCATCAACGCCGGACGATCAGAATATAAGAGCAGCACATGACTACACCAAGTCGACGCTAAATTCACATCATGCAACGACATCACCACCAATTTATTCGATTTGGCTTTGTCTTGTAATAGCTTCATTACAGCGACTTGATGGTGTAAGTCTAAATGATTTGTCGGCTCATCCACTAACCACACATTAGGATCCTGGGTAAGCAAAGCCGCTAACGCGGTGCGCTGACGCTCACCACCCGATAACTGGCTAATGGAGCGCTCTGCTAGGGGGGACAACTCCAAATGCGCCAAAGCGGCCTGCGCCATGGCGATATCCTCTTTACTCTCCATTTCCCAAGGAGACAGATGCGGAAAGCGCCCCAATAATGCCGTCTCTAGAACCGTCGCAGGAAAGCCATCTTGATGCTCTTGGAACATCACACCTACCTGTTGCGCAAGCGCTAAACGATGCCATTCAGTAAGTGGCTGTTGTGCTAAACAAACGGTCCCCGTTCGTGGGGCAATCAAGCCTGCTAAGGTATGTAATAAGGTCGTCTTGCCAACGCCATTGGGGCCTAAGATGCCCCATACTTGCCCAGCGTCCATCTGTAGCTGTAATGGATGAGGCGTCCTTTTGGGAATATCTAGTATCAAGAATTGCGTAGTGAGTGTCATACACGCCCCCTGCGCAATAAATACAGAAACGTGGGTACACCAAGTAAGGCCGTAATCACGCCCACTGGCAACTGCTCTGGTGCGATTACCGTACGCGCTAAGGTATCGGCTAAGGTGACTAAGGTGCCGCCCGCTAAGGCACAAGCAGGCAAGATCAGGCGCTGATCATTTCCCAACACTAGACGTAGCATATGCGGTACCACCAGACCAACAAAACCAATACTGCCAGCTGTAGTCACCGCAATCGCCGTCAACAAGCTGGCAATGAGAAACACCAAACGCTCCAATTGCTTCACATTGACTCCCAAAGCGGCCGCTTGCATCGGTCCTCTGGCCAAGACATTAAGACTGCGACCAAGGGGAATCAAAATAAAACATACCGGCACCAATACGATCCAAGCTAACCAAGGGGTATGGGCATAGGACAAATCCCCCATCAACCAAAACAACATGCCGGGGATTTTCTGTGGCGGAGCCAAAGCCAGCATTAAGGTAATGCAAGCTCCCCAACCCGCAGCGATCACCACCCCAGTCAGCAGCAAGCGCATCGGCGAAGCGCGGCCAATACCTTGCGCCAGGCCAAACACGAGTACCGTGCTCAGCACTGCTCCGATAAACGCCGCTCCTGACAGCAACACTCCGGTCATTCCGGCAAGAATCGCCAACAAAGCCGCCACTGACGCACCACCAGAAATCCCCAAAACATAGGGGTCAGCCAATGGGTTTCTCAGTAAGATTTGCATCAGTGCGCCCGCTACGGCCAACAAGCCACCGGTGGCAAACGCCGCCAACACACGTGGCACCCTAAGTTCCCATACCAAGGTTTGATTCAATAGAGAGCCTTGATTGTGTAACGCTTGCCACAGTTGATCTAGTGACAAGGCGACACTACCTTGAGTAATCGACGCCAAGATACACAACAACGAAATTAGGCTTAAGCTGAGCAGTGGCCAAACAAGAATACGGGGCGCTAACAATGGATTAACCCCTATGCTGACGCGCGATGTCTAACTTTTCGCACATAATGCGGGCACCTTCGAGCAAACGCGGGGTTGGACGTTGAATCAAGGACGGAGGAATAAAGAACAAGTTGTCCTGCTGTGTGGCTAAAAGCTCAGGAAAGGCTCGCCATTTCTCCAACCACTTGGCATTACGCTCGCCCATGCCGCCCGCCAGAATAGCCTCGGGATTTTTAATCAACACCGCCTCTTGATTCAGACGCGGGATCAAACGTGGCGAATCCGCAAACACATTAACACCGCCACACAGAGTCACCACCTTACTGATATAGTGATCACTGTTCATCGACATCAAGGGCTCATCCCACACCTGATAAAAGGTCTGCACAGGAGGCGCACCTTGATAACGCTTAGCCAAGGCATGAATACCTGCTAAAAACTCATTCGCGGTTTTCACTCCGACGGACTCAGTACCGGAAAGCAGCGCCATATCTTTAATATTATCGGCGATATCATCAAAGTCATGGGGTTCAACGTAGTACACCGTTAAGCCAATACGCTCAAGGGTGGCAATTTGTTCGCTCGGGTTGCCCGTTCCCCACGCTAACACAAGGTCTGGCTTTAGACTTAACACACGCTCAAGATCTAAGCGCGTATGACTACCTACCGAAGTTACTTGCATGGCTTCAGGTGGGTAGTCACTAAAAGACACCCTTGCGACGACCTTGTCGCCCGCACCAGCCGCGTAAATCAGTTCGGTCGCACCTGGAGATAATGCCGCAATCCTTGTGGCTGGCTGAGCCATGCAAACGTCCCTTTGCTTATCATCCACAACACACAACGGCTGTGCTGAAGCTTTCTCCGCGAACGAGGTCGCAAAGAAGAGCCCAAACACAAATGTCGTCAGAGGACGTTTAAAGCAAAAATTAGCTGTCATTAAAAGGCCGAGTAATTAACCGTTAGGAAAGCGCCAACCCCAGGGTTGTTGTAGCCTTGTGCGGTTTGGTAAGACTTATCCAGCGCGTTTTTGACTACGAATTTCGCATTCCAGTTGTCGGCAAAATCGTAGCTCGCACGCAGGTTAAGCACACCATAACCAGGTAGCAACGTTTCGTTCTCTTCATCATCAAAACGATCGCCGTAACTTGCCAACGTCATACCCAATGCGAAGTCTTCAAAGTGGCGATCCACATCAAAACGTGCACTCTTGTTGGCACGGCGAACCAAGCGTTTGCCTTGTGTAGCGCCATCGCTAAGATTTTCAGTATCCATCAGTGTTACCGCGACCGCAAACGACCATTGTTCAATGTCCGTACCCGCCGCAAGCTCTAAACCACGTACGCGCGCCGCTTCGATATTGCCCACGGTTGGGTAAGTCCAGGCAATTAGATCGTCATAGTCCGCTTGGTAAATCGCAGCGTCCCAGTAGCTATTCTGGTAATCACCACGGATGCCCATTTCATAGGACTCGGAGGTTTCTGGACGAATGTCATTGGTTAAGGTGTAACCCCAGTTTTCCGCATTCATCGAGTTAAAAGTTGGCGCGGTGAAGGAAGTACGGCCACTAACACGGAAGGTATGCACCTCATCAAGCTGGTAACCAAATGCTACCCCACCTGTAGTTTGTGTATCGTATTCATCGTAATGGTCAGCACGCAGGTTTAACTGCACACTCAATGGACCGAATTCAGATAAAGACTGAGCGAATACACTGTTGCTGGTGCGCTCTTTACTGTAGGAGCCATCAAAGCTGTCTTTGATATGTTCCGCACCCAGCACAAGTTCATGATCGCCAAGCCATAGGGTGTTATTCCAACGTACACTTTGCGATTCACTATCGTAATAAGTGCCAGTTTTGACGCCTGCATCGTTCAAAATATCGTAGTCATCCACCGACTCACGTAATTGAATTTCTGACTGCCAACGGTCCGTGACATTCACACCACCGGTCAGCGCTAACACCTGGTTAACATAATCGTTATTACGCAAACTACCACTGGACGTAGTGTATTCAGAATCGCCTTCCGCACGCAGCATCAAGGCTTTAATGTAGGCACCCGTATCAAATTCATAGCCAAAGCGCGCCAGCATATGGTCATTGGAATAACCCATATCACCTGCGCCTTCTTTTACCTCTTCACCGTCGGTATTGAAAGAACCAACCGATAATAGATAGCTCGCCTTACCATCAGATCCCGAAACGGTCGCATCCGCTTGAGTGGTACCAAATGAACCGGCCCCCACCGAGATGTCCGCTTGATCGCCCTGCTCGCCTTCTGGCAGGAACACCTGAACGACACCACCCGCAGCGCTAGAACCATACAGAGAAGATTTCGGTCCACGAACCAATTCAATGCGTTCAACTTGAGAAATCGGAAGATATTGCCAAGACGCTGAACCTAATGAATGGGATTGAATCGGCACACCATCAATCAGGAGCTTAGTACCTGTACTAGCGGAACCTCGGGTATAGATATTCGTACTTTTACCGTAACCACCGTTGGTCACGATATCGACACCAGGCTGAGCGGCTAGCAACTCGGTAATTTCTTGTGGCTGTTGTTTTTCAATATCGGCTTTATCAATCACGGTAACAGAGGTCAAAGACTGGGCTTCGGTCACTTCTGTCGTAGTGGCGGTCACCACTAATTTTGAAAGATTGCTAGTTTCTTCCGCCAACACGATTTGAGATGAAGTTGCGGCCAGAATAGCCAGTGCCGTCGCAGATTTAGCGAACACTGGTGCAGAATAAAATTGAGTCGTCATGTATTTGTCTTCATGTACACTGCACACGCCCGTACAGTGGTCGATGTTTGGCCTAAATCTTCAGGCCCCCTACTACAGGCAGGTCTCCGGACTGATAAAGCAGAGTGACCTCTCACCTTGTCGCCTTCCCATGTCAAAACACAGTGGCGTACAGACAAAGCTTTACTTTAAATACCGTTGCGGGGGCAGCGTCAGACTCTCACTGACTTCCCTCTTCATGCCGAATCGCGTCGGCAACCTCTAGCGGCGCGTACTCTAACACAAGCAAGATGAGGGTTGAATGAAAGCCGCTCAGGCAAAGATTAAAAACACGATAAAGTAGCTTTTTAAAGCGCTCTCTGTGCAAAAGCGATTGCCTTATAAAAATTGCTAATTATCATGTCAGCTTATGGATGGAACCTTTCTTCACAAGGCAGTGATGGTTTTACAGTGGAGATTGACAGTGTTTCGTATAGCGATAGTACTAGGCAGTTTGGTATTCGCTTTACCACTCTTTGCAGAAACAAATGCGACGGTTGCGCGCATTAATTCGGTGTATGACGCGGATACCTTTCGGGTCGATATCAGTAATTGGCCGGATATTGTCGGCAAGAACATTCCTGTTCGAGTCAATGGTATCGATGCCGCAGAAATTCGCGGCAAATGTCTCAGTGAAAAAGAGCGCGCTAAAGCCGCTCGCGATTACACGCGCAAATTTTTAGAAAGCGGTCATACGATTGAACTGCGTAATATTCAGCGAGGTAAATACTTCCGTCTATTGGCGGATGTTTACGTGGATGGTGCGTCCTTATCAGAGGCATTGATTGCCTCTGGCCACGCGCGTACCTACGATGGTGGCACGCGTCAAGGCTGGTGTGCGCTTAATTAGTTCATGTTAGCTTTTGATTTTAAGAGGCGTCTTAGATGAGGATTTAGGACGCTTCTCCCAACTGACTTTGACTTCAAATTGCTGGCGTCCATCGTCTTCACTGGCACTGACTTTCAAACGCAGCAAGCCTTTCGGATTAAGCTCCATTTCGCTGTCTTTGCCATCGGCAAATTCCATCTTGCCTTTGCTTACCCCTTTGGCAAGCGCTTCAAGCACGGCTTGAATATCGTCCGCTTCCACCAGTGCTTCGTGTTTAAATTCTGTTTTCGACTTCATGTTCTACTAAGAATAAATATGCTTAAGTGATTTGGCAGGTAAATGCTTGATCACCGGATAATCACAACTGATACCAACGATACCAAGCTGCTTACTAATAATGGTCGCACCCATGCCCTTTCCAGGAAGTTTTTCTAGGCGACGTGAGTTTTCATCGAGCGTAATATCACCCTCAATGTGTACCAAGCCCTTTTTAATGGCAATGCGTTGACCGTGCGTTTTGTTCACGTGTCCTTGCACCACCACCTTGATACCTGTTTTATGGATCGCCTTGACACCACGGTGTGTTAACGGCAAATCGGCATCACGGTATTTGGTACGGAAGGTATTCGCCAACGGGCTGTAGTAAAAACCAAATAAATCGCGGCGCTGAAGATTGCGATGAAAGGCACGGTTGGCGTAGCGGGTGCCATTTTTCAACAACATTTCCCCCATCACATCATCTAGCCCCGCATGCAGGTACAAGAAAGAACCGCGTTTCTCCACCAATTTCATTTTGCGGAAGAACCAGCTAAATTCGCCCTTTTTGCCCAAAAACATCTTTTGACACTGCATGGACGCCGCGTACACATGACGTAAGGTCAGTCCAGCTTCCAAACAATGGCGCTCAAACTTATCGACCTTGGTATGCATCTTACGCACTTCTCGATCAATACCTTCCGATGTCAAAAAGCCCGCTGCGTGAAACGGAAACTCGTTAAACCAATCTTCATTAGGAAACAAAATTTTGCGACAGGTGGCCTCATCTGGCACCTGCTTTTCCCACTTGGTGCCTTCTAAATATTGCTCAAACACTTCCTTGAACAGCGGCACAATCTTCTTACCCATACGTACAAAGAAATGCTGATTGCCCGCATCCTTTTTGCGCGAAATGGCCAATAAGCCCATGCGCAGGCGTAAATCATGATTACCGGCCAACAGCGTCACTTTGGCTTTGATCTTAAAAAGGTATTTTAAGCTACGGAGTAATTCGAGGTTGCTCGGCCCCTTATCTAGACAATCACCACCGACCATGATTTCAGCACTTTTACCAAATTTGGTCAGTTTTAACTGTCGTAAACCGGGCTTACTTCGTTCAGCGACACCCGCAGCAATCAGTGAGTTTTCAAACGCTTCGGCATCGGCGTGCGGATCCGAAATAAACACCACAGGACGGCTTGGCCAGCGTACTTTCTTTTGCCAATACTTATTAAGCGGCTGATGAGTATCCAATGCCTTGTCATTAAACGAACAGCTTTCACGAGGCCACAGAGCAACGTTGGTCGGAATACGAGCACGGATCTCCTCATGAAGCGGAGAATCTACAATGGTAGGAAGTTTATTCTGCATAATAAATGCGACACCTTCGTCTGTTTGGGTCAGTTAATCCGGAGCATCTTGAAGCTTACGCTGCTTCCAATCCCCGAACAGCTGAGTTGTCTGATTGCCAACAAATTCCAAAACTACTGGATGCCCATAATGCATACTAAATCGTTTAATATCGCAAAATTTCATGACATTCATATGAAATGCGGCATGTCGAATCGAAGCGCCATGGCCAACAAACAACTTTACTAACGGGCGGTGATCGGCCGTGTGTTGCTGCCATGTTTGAATATGCTGCGCGACTCTTTCCCCAGCTTGCAATAAGGATTCCGCTCCGTCAAATGGTAAACAGTAATGACTGTCGGACTTCCAACCTTCAGGAGCTGGGTCAAATCTTGGATCGAGCGTTAAAATACGTTCGATTTCATCTGTTGTTAAGTTCGCCACCGCGCCAACGCTTCGCTCACACAATGACGAAAAACTTTGCACTGTCGGCTCAGCAACGAATAAATCGGCCACTTCCTCTTGATAGATGGATGCGGTTTGCCAGGCCCGCAATAACGTTGAGGCATCAATCACAGGGTCCAATCTATGCCCTGAAGATAACAACCAGTCTTTGAACAATCGCGCTTGTCGGCGCACTTCAAGCTCGCCTTCAGCGGTTAAAGGATAAGGTTGCATAGCACTCGGCGTATTGCTGAGCTGTTCATACGCTCCGTGGCGAATCAAGGCACAGATGGCCATTTATAAGGACTCCAACAATTCAAAGGCGCGATCAAAATCGATCTGCCCTGTTAAACGATAGACCTTAACGGGCGCTAGTGTTTTACAGTATTGTGAAAGTGACGCCAAATCGTTTAGATCCGCACAAAATTGCCCCGTTTGATCTTGGTAAAACGGCCCTGGTCGTTTACGCAGGCCATCGATCACTGCGGCTTCGCTGTTCAAGTCGACTGGCATTAACTGAGTGGCTTCGGTACTGCTTAAAGACCAGTCGAGCATCACCAAATGGGCTAACGCACCCTCACTGGCCACTCGACCTTGGCCGTATTCATCTTCGATTTGCACATCGTATTTTTCTTCTAGCGACCAAAGTTCCGCCTTCGATAAGGCCTGCAGTTGCTGTTGACGCTCGCTTGGCAAGATATGTTTTAAGCGCTCTGCATTAAGCAAGGTCCCTGGGTTCACTCGTGGTAGCTTAGCAATGCCCACCGCATGAACGCGCTCAGCGTCGCGTTTAAATAACAAACGATCATTGGTGATAAAGTTGCGCTCAGCGTTCTCTAAACAACGCAGCATCAGAGTCGATTTACCACCACCGGAACCTGCCGCAATGGCCGTCACACGACCATTGTGCTCAAAAGCCGATGCATGGCCTAACTCATAGCCGTGGCTTAAATAATGGTTCAGGCATTGGTTGTTTACAAAGTTAACAATTTGCGCCAGATTGTGACCGCAAGGACCCACTACTGTCGGTGTCTGATTAGACTGCAATAGCGTTAGACCCGTCTTAAATTTCTTAATCCAGCGCGCCCCAGACCAAGCATCCAAGTAACCTTCTTTGCGACCGGTTTTACCCGCTTCTCTTGGTACTTCTAGCCATTCCAGCTCATCACCCAGAGCATCTTGCTCGACCACATACAAGTCAATCTGTTGACTCGGCGCACAGCCACCAAGGTAGCTTTTGTAGTACAGATCCAGTTCATCTAGCAGGGTTGCATTATTGCTATGAACCTTGACCGCTAATTCACCAAATACATAGTGTCGTTGTTGCTCACAAGCAGCGTGTACCGCTTGCAACTGAGCTTGATCAAATAACTCGGTCAGCATTATAACGCTCCTCGTTGTTGCACCTGCTCGATAACGTGTTGCGCATACGCTTCCGCGGCATCCAGCTTACAGCCTTCCAGCGCCCCTTTAAAGCCACCAAAGGCTGATACTTCAAACACCACTGGGCCTTGATCAGTCAAAGCAATATCGACTGTGGTAAAGCTCAGATCAAAACACGCCTGCGCCTTGTGCCCCAATTCAATCAGCTCTGCACTGGGTTCAAATCGCTCGTAATGACCACCACTATGAATCGTGGTATTCCAGGAGTCTTTATTACCTACGCGCGCGTAAGTACAGAAATACTCGCCACCAAGGAACACCATCCCTAAATCTTTGCCATCCAACTTAACCGTTTGTTGGATATAAAACAGGCTGTTGTTCTGACGATAGTCCGCTAAGGCTTGGCGTAATTCGGTTTCCTCTTGCGTTGAGCTTAACATCACCATGCCACGGGCTTTGGTGGAATACAGCGGCTTCAGGATGACAGACCCAAAGTCATGCACAGTTTGCAGTGCTTGTTCCAAATCCTCGGTGATACGAGTCTTCGGCATCGGCACGCCGCCTTGCTGTAACGCTAAGGTACCACTTAGGCGGTTAATCAAATTACCGATCGCCTGTGCTGAACTAAAAATAGGCACACCCATTTTTTCAATATGGGACAGCACATGAATGCGGTCTTCCGTGCTTGGGGCGTAGACTTCACTGATCTTCTTCACAATGATGCCGTCTAATTGCGCCAGATCTAGCTCGCCAAACATCAACTGATTGGTATCTAAGCGCAATTCCACCTTGGCCATATCAATGACAGCACGAAATCCAGTGAGGGCTTCTAGACGGTCCGCCAGCACTTCGGTTGACCATTTTCCTGGGATTCCTACCACCCCAATTTTGGGCTTATTCACTATATAACTCCTTTAGTGGAAGCTTAAATGCTGCTTCTTTTTCGGCTGGCAAAGTGGCCAACTTTTCTAACAAATAACGTGCGCGTAAATACATGCGCGAGGACAATTTCTTATCCAAGACAAAACGTGTGGAACTGGCAAATGAGCGTGCTAAACCAGCGGCCATGCGTAGTTCAAAGGTTGGATCTTGATGCCGTTTGGCAAAACGCAAACCGAATTGATAGATCTCTTTGGCACAGTCCATCATTAGCGCTCTCTGCTTTGGCTCTAAGATCTGCATGCGATAAATAGACACCATCAGCACCGTCAAATCCTGTACGTAATCAAAATAACTGGAGCGATGCAGATCGATAAAATAGATACGGTTTTCAACCCCATCAAAAATTAGGTTATCGACGTTAAAGTCACCGTGGATCATTACCGAAAATGGCGCGGGCCAACGGGTTTCTTGCGCTTCGACGTGGGCGACCAACTCGTTAAAGCTAGGCTTCACAACCCCACAAATACATTGCTCGGGTGTGAAATATTCTGGATGCACCGCCACGCAATCCTCGACTCGCTTGTTCAGCTGCCCCATAAATTTCGCTTTGGCGGGCTCTTTACTCAGGGTTTCTTGCCACGTCTGCTGTAACGTTTTAAACAGGGTTTTTAACGCCAATTGCAGCGGCTTTTCTTTGCCTTCCCTAAGAAGCGATTCAAGGGTCTTACCAGGGATATGTTCGATTAATAAGGCCGAGGTTTCGCCATCATGCTGACTCTGCATCAAGACATCGGGCGCCAATTTAGGGTTCACCTTGCGCCAGTTTTCAACCCCTTGCACCTCTTCATCAATCTTAGTTTGATCGCCCTCTTTGTATACCGCCAACACCCGTTGCCCTGATTCATCTTCGTGTGTCAGTGAAGCAATAGCGCTACCAGAACGGGTTAATGCCAGCCGTTTCACCTTCAAATCGTCCAACTCGTAATTCAGTGAGGCAGAAACGTGCTTCAGGTGGCGATAGTTTTTTAGCGTGGCCACATGACCAAGATCCACCTTGATAAGCGCTTCAGCAACCCTAGTGAGCAGCTTGATCACACGTTTTAAATGAGCATTACAAAGGATGGCGGCGTTTAGCTCAGCATCATCAAGCGTCGTTTTCTGCTTTATGGTATGCATTTGCACATCGTCGAATAACTGCGTCAGCTTATCCGCCCGGCGCGCAACCTTGATGCTGGTACGGCGAACTTCCGTATAAAAACCAAACTTGATCAGTTGAATCGAGCGATTGAGATGCTTAATAAATTGGACCGCTTGGCCAGAGGCAGGATGACGAAATTCGAATTCTAAGGTGCCAGCCTCAATGCATTCAGTTAATCCTGCAGCCAGCTCCGCTAAAGCATTAGCAAAGCCGCGCACCGCAATTACTCGGTTATAGAATGAAGTGCCCAACTTTCTGCGCTCTAACATTTGTGCGCAGCGAAGCTCCACTTTCTCACGCAAGGTTTGTACATAGCCTGCGCGAGCGCGCATACGAATAAGAATATCCGGTGAACCTGATTTAAAGAATAACTGAGCAAAATCACCATGCTTCACAAGTTCGCCAAGCAAAAACGTGAGATCTTCCTGAACAGTGTTAAGAGGGGATGCGACAGACATGCTAGCTCTAAAAGTAAATCCATAACCTTACACTATATTGAGACTAACAAGGTTACAGTCACATTAAAACCTTATAGATATTAAGCATTTACTCAAAATCTGTTTACAAGTCAGTACATAAAGACGCAATTAGTCAATTTACTCAGACAACATTGATGACTACCCTTTTTGTAGAGTCACCATTTATGCGCAAACCTATGTCACCCAAGGCGTTATGCTGTGCGTAAAGAAATGCTTATAAATTATCTAGTTACAATTTATTCCAACCTGATCATTTTAGAATCAAAGCTGAATAAATTTTCGTCGTTCCAAGGTTTGAGTTTTAAAGGAATTAGCGTTCAAATTTCAATGGATACGTTTTTTTGAATATGCAGTCTGATGAATTGATACTGTGTGCGGTCACACTGTAAGGATCTTCATCAGATGTAGTACGAGGAAATTTCCATGTTGTTTCAAGCGAAGAAAACAGCAAAACGTATTGCAGAATTGGAAAATGAAGTCGCCGTTTTCCAACAAGTTCGTAAAGATTTGATTGAGGGCATGCTGTACTTTGCCCTTGATCAACAAGGCCACTTTCTTGAAGCCAATCCCAGTTTTCTTAAATCATGTGGCTATCGATTTGAGGAACTAGGCACTATCGCCAACCATATTTCCCAAAAAGCCAAGCATAAAGCGCATTCACAACAGCTATTACAGGCCATCTCATCAAACCAGCACTGGCATGGTGCCATGCAGTTTCTTGGTAAAGACGGCACCGAGCGTTGGTACCGAGTCATTCTTCAACCAGTGGCGTATGAAAAGAATGAGCGTCTGTCGGTCTACTGTGTTGAGTTGACCCGCACCATCACCCAATCTCGTCAACACGATGACATGCTTGCCGCGCTAGACCGCTCGCAAGCAGTCATCGAGTTTAGCTTGGATGGCATCATTCTCGATGCCAATGATAATTTCCTTAAGGGCATGGGCTATAGCAAGAGCCAAATATTAGGCAAGCATCACCGTATGTTTTGCAGTGCTGCAGAAGCGTCTTCGTCTGCTTACGAGCAGTTCTGGCGTACACTAGCATCAGGAAAATTCTTTTCTGGTCGCGTTCACCGTGTTGATAGCCGTGGCCAAGATATTTGGCTAGAAGCCACCTATAACCCAGTCCATGATGAAAATGGAGAGCTGTACAAGGTAGTGAAGTTTGCCTCAGTGGTGACTGACCAAGTTAGACGTGAACAGGCGATCTCCGAGGCATCTGAAGTGGCCTATAACGTTTCTCAACAAACAGGACAGCAATCCACTAAAGGCATTGAGGTGATACAACGCACCATTGCTACCATGCAAGAGCTGACCACTTATATGAGTAACGCCAGCGATGGCATCACCGCCCTAGACGCACAATCGGCCAAGGTATCTGCTCTGGTTGAAAGCATTCGCGGCATTGCCGATCAAACCAACTTGCTAGCCCTTAACGCTGCGATTGAGGCCGCCCGTGCAGGAGAACAAGGCCGAGGCTTCGCGGTGGTCGCTGACGAAGTCCGCCAATTGGCATCACGTACCAGCACAGCCACCGAACAGATTATCGAAGTGGTAGCGGAGAACAAAAAGCTAACAGAACAAGCGGTAAACTTAATTAACGACAGTCTTAACAAGGTTAATGAAGCTCACCAGCTATCAAGTGAAGCAGGCATCGTCATCAATGATATTCAAGATGGAGCTGAGCAGGTCGTAGCAGCCGTCGAGCAGTTTAAGCAAAACCTTTAGGCTTTGCTTTTTAACTCAGTCGCTTCTGGCCATAGGCGTTGCTGTGCCCGTCCACCATCACGAAACCCATGGCAGGTATTGCGTACCGTTTGTCGCTCTTCAGAGCCCGATGCATAGTTGGGCTCGAAATTTAACTTGTAACCACGGATGGTCTGTAAAGCGGCCGTTGCTAAAGGCGGTAGCATTTCAGTCAAATGGGTACAGCTGGTGGTACGGCCGAGCACCACTTTGGCTTCGTCCATCCAACCTTTTTTAATTTGTAAACCAATCAATTCTTTGTATTGCGGCTCCGCCCCAGAACAATCGGAGTACGGAGTGTTGTGCATTTGCGCACGCACATCACGGATGGTAAAGCTGTCATCAAACACTAACGTCAGGGTCATGCGGTGCAGAAAGTCACCGATCTCAATCAAACCACGATCTTCTAAAGAAAACGGATAACCCTTGGTGTCTTCCAGCACGCCCTCCACTTCCCACAGACCGTCGTCACGCTTATAGCCTTGAATATTGATGTTTCGAGTGTGTAATGGGGTCCGTTTTACTGTCATGGTGTTCGTCCGATTTTGATTCTAATTATTTGATCAATAAGTGTTAACGATTTTTGCCAAGCCTTCAACATTGAGACAAAACATATAAAAATAAAAAAACGCCTTAGCCGTGAGACTAAGGCGTTTTTACGTTGGCATCACCCAACATTACTCGGCTTTCGCATTATGCGTGGGACTATTTTAAGTCAAAACGGTCCGCATTCATGACTTTTACCCAAGCTTTGACAAAGTCTTTCACAAACTTTTCTTGGTTGTCGTCCTGAGCGTAGAACTCTGAGTAAGCTCGCAAGATAGAGTTAGAACCAAACACTAGATCCACTCGCGATGCGGTCCATTTCACTGCACCGGTTTCTCGGTTACAGATATCGTAAGAGTTACGGCCAGTTGGCTTCCAAGTATTTCTCATGTCCGTCAAATTGACGAAAAAGTCATTACTCAGCACTCCTTCTCGGTAGGTCAATACACCCTGTTTTGTACCACCATGGTTGGTCCCTAAGACACGCATCCCACCGATTAACACTGTCATTTCTGGCGCGGTTAAGCCCATCAACTGCGCACGATCAAGCAATAACTCCTCAGGTTGCGGGATATAATGGTCCTTTTGCCAATTACGGAAACCATCATGTAATGGTTCTAGTACAGCGAAAGAATCCACATCGGTTTGCTCTGCTGTGGCATCACCACGGCCTGGAACGAATGGTACCTTAATGTGTACATCTGCATCGTAGGCAGCCTTCTCGACCCCTGCACTACCAGCAAGCACAATTAAATCGGCCATGCTAACGGGTTTGCTCAAACCTTTTTGAATCCCCTCTAAGACCGACAAGACTTTTTGCAAACGCTCTGGCTCATTACCTTGCCAGTCTTTCTGTGGTGCCAAACGAATGCGTGCACCGTTAGCGCCACCTCGGTAGTCTGATCCGCGGAAGGTACGAGCACTGTCCCAGGCTGTCGATACGAGTTCCGACACAGTCAGTCCAGAAGCCAAAATTTTGGCTTTCAAGTCCGCAATTTCAGCGTCATCAAGGGTGTAATCCACCGTTGGAATTGGGTCTTGCCAGATTAGATCTTCAGCTGGCACATCGGCACCTAGGTAACGGGCTTTCGGTCCCATATCACGGTGAGTCAGCTTGAACCAAGCACGAGCAAACACCTCTGAAAAATATTCTGGATCTTTGTAGAATTTCTCTGAAATTTTACGGTACTCAGGATCCACTTTCATGGCCATATCCGCATCCGTCATGATCGGCATACAGCGAA
Organism: Marinomonas sp. HM11-D; assembly: GCF_057626615.1. Classification (NCBI taxonomy): domain Bacteria; kingdom Pseudomonadati; phylum Pseudomonadota; class Gammaproteobacteria; order Oceanospirillales; family Oceanospirillaceae; genus Marinomonas; species Marinomonas sp. HM11-D. The sequence continues at coordinate 340,571 of NZ_JBMMKT010000004.1, forward strand.
TGCTTGGATCCTCAACGTCAACCGGTTTGTCTTCCTCTTTAATGTCCACCGGCTGCCACTGCCAAGCGCCCGCAGGACTTTTCACACTTTCCCATTCGTGATTCAACAGCATTTCAAAATAGCCGTTGTCCCACTGAGTTGGGTTAGTTGTCCAAGCACCCTCTAGACCACTGGTCACCGTATTACGACCAATACCACGAGTTTTGTGGTTGTTCCAACCAAGGCCTTGCTCTTCAATTTCCGCGGCTTCTGGCTCACGACCTAAGTTCGCCGCATCACCATTACCGTGGGTTTTACCCACTGTGTGACCACCCGCCGTTAACGCAACGGTTTCTTCATCGTTCATGGCCATACGTTTAAAGGTTTCACGCACATCATGGGCTGTGCGCTGTGGATCAGGGTTACCATCCACACCTTCTGGGTTTACGTAAATTAAGCCCATCATCACCGCTGCCAGCGGGTTTTGAAGATCACGTTGACCAGAGTAACGGCTGTTTGGATTGTCGGTTGGTGCTAACCACTCTTTTTCAGAACCCCAGTACACATCTTTCTCAGGGTGCCAAATGTCGGCACGACCACCACCGAAACCAAACACTTTAAGTCCCATTGATTCATACGCCATATTACCGGCTAGAATCATCAAATCTGCCCAAGATAACTTGTTACCGTATTTCTGTTTGATCGGCCAAAGCAAACGACGCGCTTTATCCAAGTTGGCGTTATCTGGCCAGCTATTCAATGGCGCAAAACGCTGGTTACCCGTGTTTGAACCACCTCGGCCGTCGGCTTCACGGTAACTACCCGCGGCGTGCCACGCCATACGAATCATCAAGCCACCGTAGTGGCCCCAATCCGCTGGCCACCAGACTTGGCTATTGGTCATTAAATCTTTTAAGTCGTTTTTAACTTTTTCAAGGTCGAGCTTTTTGAACTCTTCCGCGTAATCAAATTCGTTACCAAAAGGATCCGTCTTAGTGTCGTGCTGATGCAAAATGTCTAAATTAAGCGATTTCGGCCACCACGCCATCACAGAATCGCCCGATTCCGTATGACTGCCGTGCATCACAGGGCATTTACCTTGAGAAGTATTGTTATTTTGACTCATGACTTGGCTCCTTCGTTGATTTGAAGTGGTATGTCTACCCACAAACTGTTCCTTATTAAAAATAGAACACCGTGGGGCATACGCATTAACATCTCGATAAAGATCACATTTTTTCTGTTTGTGACTAGATTTCCTTCTAAGCATAGAAAACCTTGTCTAATAAGAGAAATTTGCTTTTTAAATTGCAGTTGATAGATTTTTACAATCAAAGAGAGCTCTTCAATTTTGACCAAGCAAAAAAAAGCGTGCTTATGGCTAAGCACGCTTTTGAAGTATCGAGGCGGGTGGACTAACGTTGGCGCCACCAATCTTGGAAGGTTTGCGTCTCATCATCCAGATTGACAGTCTCACCGATTAGAGGTGTCATCATACGATAATCAGCCCCTTTTGAGGCCAAGGTAATGCGCTCAAGTGGCTCATACCAAGAGTGATTCGACAGTTTGAACTTACTATTGTGAGCCGCCAATACTGCCTTAGCTTGCACATCATTTGCCGCTTGCACGGCTTGCTCAGGCGACATATGAATGTTGGCCCAATTTTCGTTGTACTGGCCATCTTCTAGAATCGCTAGATCAAAGGCTCCAAGGCGTTTATAAATTTCTTTAAAATGCTCACCGTAGCCGGTATCACCACTGTACAGCACTTTGCGCTCTGGTGTCATGATGGCAAAGCCCGACCAAAGCGTGCGATTGCGAATTAACAGGCGCCCAGAAAAGTGCACCGAAGGCACCAAATGGATACTAACGTCGCCATCGTCAAAGCTATCAAACCAATCGCCTTGGAACACTCGATCTTCGGCAAAGCCCCATTGGGTTAAATAAGAACCGACACCAAGGGGAGCAATCACCTGCCCTACCTTATCTTTCAGCCCTTCAAGGGTGGGCAAATCTAAGTGGTCCCAATGATCATGGGAAATCAGCAAGTAATCGATTTTGGGAATATCGGCAGCGTCATAGATATTCGTCCCAGGGAACGCCATATTCGTGCCAGGCACAGGTGAGGCATAATCGCTAAACACCGGATCAATTAGGTAGCTTTTACCATCGAATTGCATAAAGTAAGACGAGTGTCCCATCCACACCACGATATTGTCATTAGGATCGAGCGCTAGTAAATCAGTCTTCTTTGACGGTAGCGGCTTATCAGGAATGGCATCCACGACTTCTTGAAATAAGAAACGGTAGAACAGCGCGAATTGGCTATCGTTCGTGGTCGAGACCGGTACCTGCGGATTGTTATGGAACAGGCCTTCATCGTAATGATCGCTGTTAACTGGCGCCTCAACGATTGGTGCCACAAACTGCGGTTGCTGCAAATAGAGAATGCTGACAAATGCCAGCACTATGACTGTCCATGATACCCAATAAAGTAAACGGCGCATAAAACCCATCTAGTAAAGTTAAAGCGTCGATGATAACAAATACCTAGGTGAAGAGAATTTCTCTGTACCTAATAGGTCAATGAGTAGGATTCATGAATCCTTACTAGAAGCAATCTCAACGTCTTCTAAAAGCTGCGCCCCGGGCCCCTGCTCGGCAATGATGTCATCAGGGTTTCTTAGGGGGCAGTCTTCCAACGACAAGCAGCCACAGCCGATACAGCCTTCCATTTGATCCCTTAACTGCAACAACATGGTGATGCGCTCATTAAGCATGGCGTGCCATTCGACACTCAGTTCACGCCATTCCTCTACGGTGATCTTTTTCTTTGGTAGGGTATCCAAGTGCTCCTTGATCAACGCCAAGGAAATTCCCGCCCGCTGAGCAATGCGAATAATGGCGATACGACGCAACACCGAACGGTCGTAACGACGCTGATTGCCTTGGTTACGCCAACTTTCAATCAAGCCTTTGCTTTCGTAAAAATGCAGTGTCGACACATTGACGCCACTGCGTTTAGCAACTTCGCCAACACCTAATGATTTCTCGTTATTCATAGTAAAAAAGCTATTGACCTCAAGTATGCTTGAGGTCATATTATTCTTGTCGGCTAGCACACTCAAGTGCCATTAATCGTTTGTTTTCGTAGGAGCCGACATGAATCGCCCACAATCCCCTTTCAAAACCTGCGCACGCTTTGGGCATGTCATCGCACACACACCCAGCAAGTCTGTTTTCTCTGCTAACCTTTTTGTATCAAAAACAGGAGGTAACGTATGAGCGAACACAACCTTCCACCTAAAGAACCGCTAGAAATCGACCGTTCCTCCCCTAAGTTAGCCTTCGTTTTAACTGGCGTGGTGCTAGCGGGTATTTTTGGCGGCATGTACTACATGAAAAACTACGGCCAGGAACAAGCCCCTGCTTGGCAACCCCATGCAGTGCCTGTGACCGCTATGCAAGTACAGGCGACCGAACTGCCAATCACTCTAAGCGCCATCGGTACTCTAAGCGCCTCAGAGCAAGTATTGCTAGCGGCAGAAGCCTCTGGCCGTGTGGCGAGCATTCATTTCAAATCCGGTGAATCCGTTAAAAAAGGCGAACCACTGGTCGACCTATACGACGGTACCGAACAAGCCGCCCTAGAAGCGGCCAAAGCCAATGCTAAACTGGCTAAAAGTCAGCTAGATCGTTCCGAGCGCCTTGCTAAAACGGGTGTAGAACCACTGGATACCTTGCAAGTGCGTCGCTCTACCTACGAGCAAGCCCAAGCGGAAGTTACCCGCATTGAAGCCCTACTGCGCCAAAAACAAATCCTTGCGCCTTTCTCTGGTGATTTGGGTATTCGTCAAATCGACCTAGGAGAATACTTAAGTCCTGGTCAACCAGTGGTGTCGTTAACGGCATTAGATACGCTGTTCGTGGAATTTGCAGTACCGCAACAGGCGTTTGCTTCCATTCGTACCGGCGCACAAGTCGAACTAAAAACCGATGCTTATCCTAATCGTTCGTTTATGGCTCAAGTCAATGCCATTGAGCCGCAGGTAGATGAAGACACCCGTAACGTTCATGTTCAAGCCACTTTGGATAACTCGGATCGCGCTTTACGTCCTGGGATGTACGTTAACGCTTCGCTTTCACTGGATAACCGTAAGAATGCCATACTAGTGCCCAACACAGCGATTCAAACCTCAGCACAGGGTTACAGTGCGGTAGCGATTCGTGGTGAAAACGCCGCAGAGAAAGGCAACGCGGAAATCATCAGCGTGCAAATTGGTGAGCGCATTGGCAATCAAATGGTGGTGACGTCTGGACTTAATGCTGGTGATGTCATCGTGACGGTGGGGCAAAACCGCATTCAACCAGGAGCCGAAGTGATCGTCTCTGAGCTGACTGGACAAGCTGAGCAAGCCAAGTCTGAGGAGCGCTAGCGATGAAGTTCACCGATTTATTTATTAAACGCCCGATCTTGTCGATCGTGGTCAGTTTATTAATCCTGTTGATTGGTATCAGCGCCACCTACAACCTGCAAGTTCGTCAGTATCCGAAAATGGAAAGTGCCACTATCACGATCGATACGGCACTTCCAGGTGCGACGCAGGATATGATGCAGGGCTTTGTGACCACGCCGATCGCCCAAGCGATTTCCACGGCCAGTGGCATCGAGTACATCACCTCCACCTCAAAACAGGGCAAAAGTCATATCTCGGCTAAGCTGGTACTAAACGCCGATGCGGACCGCTCGATGACGGAGATTTTGTCGAAGGTACAAACGGTGAAATACCGTCTACCGGAAGGTGTCGCTGACCCAGTGATTTCAAAAATCACCGACGGTGCCTCGGCCATTCAATACATCGCCTTTAAAAGTGATGTATTAGAAACTGCACAGATCGTCGACTTTGCCGATCGTGTCGCCTTGCCCTTGATCACCTCTGTTTCGGGCGTAGCCTCGGCACAAATGGCGGGCGGTGCCTCTTACGCCATGCGTATTTGGGTCGACCCAACGAAATTGGCGGCGCGTGATATGACCGCTAGTGACATCGCCAATGCCCTGCGTGCCAACAACATTCAGGCGTCACCTGGTCAATTAAAAGGCCCTGATACGGCGATCAACATCACGGCTGGTACAGACCTTCAAGACATGGACGCGTTTCGCGATATGATCGTAAAAGACGGCGCCAATGGCGTGGTGCGACTAAGCGATGTGGCGACCATTGAACTGGGGGCACAAAACTATGACTCTGCCGCCATCGCTGATGGCAAAAGCGCCGTGTTTATCGCCATCTCGCCAACTCCGGATGGCAACCCGCTACAGATCGTTGATACCGTTAATAAGCTGTTACCAGATATTCAACGTTCCGCGCCGCCGGGCCTTGAAGTCATTAACCGCTTTGATGTCGCGCACTTCGTGAATGCGTCCATTGAAGAAGTAGAGCACACCCTAATCGAAGCGGTACTCATCGTAATAGTGGTGATTTTCCTATTTTTGGGGACCTTCCGTGCGGTGATCATTCCTGTAGTGACGATTCCGTTATCACTGTTAGGTACTGCAGCCTTGATGCTGGCATTTGGTTTCTCTTTAAACCTATTGACCCTGCTGGCCATGGTATTAGCCATCGGGTTGGTGGTGGACGATGCCATCGTGGTGGTGGAAAACATTCACCGTCATATTGAAGAAGGCTTAGAACCAATCAAAGCCGCCTTAGTCGGTGCTCGTGAGATCATAGGTCCTGTTATCTCCATGACCATCACCCTTGCAGCGGTATATGCGCCAATCGGTTTAATGGGAGGTTTAACCGGTGCCCTATTCCGTGAGTTTGCTTTTACTCTAGCGGGCTCAGTGATTGTTTCTGGTGTGATCGCTTTAACACTTTCGCCGATGATGAGTGGCAAACTATTAAGCTCCAAGCAGTCTGAGTCAAAAATGGCAAAAACGGTTGAGCACTACATGGAAGGCCTGACCAATGCCTACAGCCGTTTGCTGGATAAAACCTTGCGTGCTCGCGGTGCGGTATTGTTCGCCGGTGCCGCCATTTTGGCAGGTATTGTGATGCTGTTCTTAGGCTCTGAGAAAGAGCTCGCGCCACCAGAAGACATGGGCTATGTGTTTGCGCAAACCAAAGCACCACAATACGCCAACGTGGATTACACCCGTCGCTACAGTGCCGAGGTGGATCAGATCTTCGCAGAAATCCCAGAGTTTACCGGTAGCTTCTTTGCCATTGGTGGGGAAAACGCCAATATCGGTTTTGGCGGTATTATCTTAGAAGAATGGTCTCAACGTGAACGTACAGCGGATCAAATCCAAGGTGAATTGGCTGGTCGTACAGGTGCAGTAACAGGCGTGTACACTTCCTTATTCCAAGACAGCCCGCTACCAGCTGGTAGTGGCGGTTTACCGGTACAAATGGTGATTCGCTCTACGGATGATTTCACCAGTTTGTACGGTACGCTAATGGGCTTAGTGGGCGCCTCTTGGGGCAGTGGCTTGTTTGCCTTTGTCGACTTTGACTTGGCGTTTGATAGCGCCGAAGCACACATTTCGATTGATCGTGCCAAAGCCGGTGATATGGGGGTTTCCATGTCTGAGATTGCCAATACCTTGGCGATCTTAGTGGGTGAAAATTACATTAACCGCTTTAACTGGTTTGACCGTTCTTACGATGTGATCACACAAACTCCGCAAGATCAGCGTTTAACGCCAGATAATCTAGGCGAGTTCTATGTGCGCACCTCGGCAGGCAAACTGATCCCGCTATCTACGGTCGTAAACGTAGAAGTAAAGCCACAGCCAAACATGTTGCCACAGTTTAACCAAATGAACTCGGCGACCCTGTCTGCGGTCTTAATGCCGGGTGTGACCATGGGTCAAGCGGTCGACTTCTTGAAGTCGCAGCCGCTGCCTGATGGCACCACCGTAGATTGGTTATCCAACAGTCGTCAATTCGTACAAGAAGGCAATCAGCTAACCGTCTCGTTCGCCTTTGCCTTGATCGTGATTTTCCTAGTGCTCGCGGCGCAGTTTGAAAGCTTCCGTGATCCACTAGTGATCCTGATTACCGTACCTTTGGCAATTTGTGGTGCCTTAGCGCCAATCTACCTTGGTTACACCACGCTGAACATCTACACCCAGATCGGCTTGGTAACCTTGATTGGTTTGATCTCGAAACACGGTATCTTGATGGTGTCCTTTGCTAACGATATGCAAATTCATCAACAAATGTCGAAGCTCGAAGCAATCCGACACTCCGCTGCGGTGCGTATGAGACCGGTATTGATGACCACAGCGGCCATGGTGGCAGGTCTTGTACCGCTACTGTTTGCTGCCGGCGCGGGTGCATCCAGCCGCTTTGCGATTGGTATTGTAGTGGTGATGGGGATGCTGATCGGCACCTTGTTCACCCTATTTGTACTACCGACTTTCTACTGCTTGCTCGCCGGTGATCACCGACACCGCGGCAAAGTAGAGAACGAGGCCTAACCGGCCTCACCAAGGAAGGCGCCGTTAAGAGCGTCACCTCCAGTGCTTTGTCACATGGAACAAAAAAGCCCCTGCTGTCTCTCTCTTCAGCAGGGGCTTTTTAAATTTATTTAGAAAAAGCTTAACTACCGGACTAGACACTCTTTACACTTTCTTGATATTTTCCGCGCAAGGATTTTTATACATGTTCATGGATGAATAATGTGCTTGCGCAAAGCAGTAAGAATGATTCTCTGTGGACATAAGTTTATTTACAGGGAGTCAGGAAATTGATTACTCAAGAGCAACGTGATGAGTTATTAACGCTTATCGTCGGCACCTTCGGAGCCGCCCCCACCGCAGATATTATGCAGCAGCTTGAAAATGGATTAGATCAAGGTGCGACAATTGAGCAATACGCCCAATCCTTTATCAACTCAGAAGAATTTGCCAGCCTTTATGATTCCCCTGAAGCATTTGCTCGCCAGCTTTTAGGCAATTCCATTTCTGAAGAGGCCTTAGCTGAAGCAAGTAACTTTATCACTAGCTCTATCTCTAATGGCGTTAACCTTGGTGAACTACTACTAACATCAATCAACACCGTCAAGAACTTTAGCGAGGAAGACCCAGTTTGGTCGGGTGCAACGAAGCAATTAGCCAACAAAAAAGCAGTTGCGGAAATTTTTATTGAGCAAACAGCTAGCACAACGACTGATGATGCATTAGCTGAAAACCCCAGCGATGCTTCTCAAAATCAAGAGGCATTACCTGTAATGGATCTGAACGCTATGAGATCAGTGCTTCGTTCTGTCACAGAGGATGAAACAACCGTTGCGATTGTTCGTGAAGTCATTAAGTCAGGAAGCCAGCAACTCTTTAACCCTAATATAGAAGTGATGGACATTGTTGAAGAGTTAGAGCTGGAAGTACCAGAACTTGCTAGCATCGAAGATGCAGTTGAGTCTGAAGAAGAACCTGTGACAGTCACTCCCCCAGTCGTATCTACACCAATAACATCTGCTCCGAGTATACAGCCACAGCCTGAACCCGAGCCAACCGAACCAACGATCCATGATTTCATTGCTGATTTTGCTAACTTCTCAGCCAATCGTAAATTGGCAATAATCTCCGAAGCCGCCGCCGCAGATTTTCAAAACAATTTGGATGGAGAGCAAGCTCTTGATCCAAACTCTGAAGCGTATGATTTAGCAATTGGCCAGTATAGTTTGGACGATTTTGATGCCGAAGTGGCTTTATCCCGTGAAATATATAATAGCTTTTCCGATTCTGAGAGCCACCTTTCAAGTAGCCGAGAGCTTGAACATTCACTCTACGTCCCGTCCGCTTTCACTTCAAATCGAATGTATTATTCAGGCAGTTCAGACAGTGCACTAAATAGACTTGTTTCATTCTCTGAAGAGAATATTAGAAACTCAGAAAAACTATATTTAATTGACGAACATTATTTTCTTTACTGGAACGGTTGGAACGGAGGTAGCAACTATAATGGTCTACTACCACAGCTACATACAGAAGACTATATTCCTGTTTATATCTTTAATGAAGAATATACTACTGATGAGACAAGCTCTCAAAATATAGGCTATATCCACAAGCCTACAACATTATCAAACACCTACTTAGGTGAAATAACCCTTTATAATCAGGTTAAATATTCGCCTGGAAGAGAAGACATAGATATATCATACACTGACAGCTGGAAATTTAAGCTTTCAACATCTCTCGAAGGTACGCTATCAATAAATGAGATCGATTTTAAATTATCGAAAGGTGCTATTTACGATGGCATAACGAATATTGAGTCTAATATTACTTCATTTGATCATGAAAAAATACCTGGTGTTTCAGGCTTTACTTATAATTTAAATACGCTTGAGTATAACATCACAGGAGATATAATAACTAAAGGAAATGATAACTATATAGAAGACCTATCAAATTTAAAAATAGTTTTCACCCCTTCCCTTATTGAAGACAACATAATAAATAAAAAAAAGGTAGCTACGCCAGAAGATATAAAAAACATCTATATCGAAAAAATAAATAATTTAGAGAAAGATACTGAAATAAATGGGACAAACAATTTTCTAATTGAAACCCTTCTTTCTTCAATGATAAATGAAGCTATACCTATCAGATTAGAAGGAATAGGGTTTTATCGAGGAGATGACAGCATTGAATATATAGAAACTCAGATATCCCTAGAGAACTCTCGCTATTACTTTAGCTCTGATTATGACTATTTCATCGATCCAAAATTTAACTCTTTGATAAGCGAACTAAGCAATATAGATTACAGTGAAAGTTCATCACTACCTGAAAGTTTAAAAACCACTTTATCTCTAATTGACAATAGGAATTCATTAATAAACTCAAGCAAATACTATGGCTCTTTATTAAACGCAACTGAAGAAGGTGATGTCTACCTCTGGGCCAACTATCTAATAGATCGAAGAAACCAGCTAATCGAAAATTACGAAGAATCGAAGTTAGCCTATTTTTCTGAGCAAGAGCATATCGACAAATTATTAGCTTGGAACCAAGAGTTTATTGATGCCACATCGAACTTAAAATCCGACTACAAAGATATTATTTATCTAAATTTGGATACAGAGGTTAACTTAGAAGCGAACGATGAGTTTCTATTCAGAGTGCCTGCTGACTTATTGGTCTATAGCTCAGATCAAAGCCTATCAACAGTGAACAATTTCGGTATTAAAGACGATTTATATGTGGGCATCAATACTGCTTTCCACGTCTTATCTAGTGAGGATTATGAGCCCACAATCACTGAAAACATCAATTTATCAACAGAGGATGCTGTATTGAACTGGATCCAAAGCAATGCGGACTCCTTTAGTACTTCTGAAGTAGATGTATTTGCCTTTAATGATGATGGTGTCACCTCCATTTTTCTTGAAAAAGAACCGGATTCAGCCACCTCTAGTGAACTAGGCCCTGATAACTTTAATATTATTAAACTAACGGGCGTTAATGCTGAGTCATTGTTGATGTCAGATGGCTTTATTCAGCTAGAGTATGTGGATTAGGGCGATTTCCCGGAAGCATACTGAAAACTGATACTTAGCAATAAGTAACAAGTAGCCTCGTTATCGAAACCTTACTTTCGATAACGAGGCCTGCCTTACCAATAGCAATTAAGCATCTTTCATATCGATCACGTAGCGGTAACGAACCTCTTTGTTCATCACCCCGCTGTAGACTTTTTTGATTTGCTCAGGCTTAATCATCTCTACATCGGCAAGGATGTTACGCGCGGCGCAGTAATCCACCACTTCTTGTGTTTCGGCAATACCGCCGATCATAGAACCGGCGAAGCTCTTACGACCAAAACCAATAAACATGCCGTTTAAACCAGAAATATCATTCAATGCACCCACATTGACCATGGTGGCATCCAATTTCAGTAGGTTCATAAACTGCTGGAAGTTGTAGCTTTCTGGCACCGTCGTGATGGCAAGATCGAAGTAGTTCATCAGCTTCGCTTGAGCGTCGCTGTCACTCCAAAGGATCGCTTGTTTCGCGCCCATCTTCATAGCATCGTGAATTTTGCTTGGCGTGGTAGTGAACACTGTCACTTCTGCACCACGGGCAACAGCTAATTTCACCGCCATATGGCCAAGGCCACCCATACCAATGATCGCCACTTTTTGGTCTCGTTTAAGATTCCAGTGCTGCATTGGAGAGAATGTCGTGATACCCGCACAAAGAAGTGGCGCTGCACGAGACAGGTCCATACCAGGTGGAATACGAATCGCGAAGTGCTCTGTGACAACGATATCTTTTGAGTAGCCACCGTAGGTCACGCCACCCGACACTTTATCTGCTGAATCATAAGTGAAGGTGGCACCTTTCAAACAGTTTTGCTCACGGTCATCTTCACAGTTCACACATTCGCCACAAGAATCGACCATACAGCCAACACCAGCAAAGTCACCCACTTTGAACTTGGTAACTTTATCGCCCACCGCCACAACTTTACCGACCATTTCATGGCCAGGTACTACTGGGTAGTTTGGCTTACCCCAGTCACCTTTTACGGTGTGGATGTCTGAGTGACAGATACTGGCGTACATGATTTCGATGTGCACATCATTTGGCTCTAGAGCACGACGCGTCACTTCCAATGCCTTAAAGTTGAAGTCAGCGTCGGTTGCCGCCCAAGCTTTGGTTTTAAAGGCTTCTTTAGAAACCGCTTTTTCACCTTCTGCAGTCGTAGCAGACGCTGCCGCTGCTGAACCTGAGAAGCCAGCGGCCAGTGCTGTTGCGCCCGCCACACCGGCAGCACCCAATAACATACTGCGACGCTCTGGTGCTTCTAACTCACGAACGTGATTGTCATCCCCACACTTTTTACACATGCTCTATCTCCTTATGGATTCACTATTAATGAGAACTGCTACTCATTGTTTGTATGACTACAAATCTTTTCATGCCTTGAAAGGCTTGTTATGGCTGTGAACGCTCAATGATGACGTTCATTTCTGGTAAATTTTTCAGCATTTCAATATCGTTTGCGTCGATTTCACCCAGTTTCACCAGCCCTCTGGAATAACCAAAGTCCTTATAAAACAGCGCGATATTTCCCCAAGGGGCAAAGTAGGTAAAATCCCCTACGTCTGGGTCCATCGCCTTGGGCATACCCGAGGTTGAAAGGGCTTTTGGTAAATAAGAAATCTTTTCTGTCCGGTGATAATCACTAAGCTCTAACGACAATGGTAATTGCGCTAACAAGTCTTGTGTCGCAGCACTGTCTGCCAGCGTTGCATGTATCACCTGATCGCCTGCGACAATACGAATCTCAGTAGTTTGTGCGAAGACAGTCCCCGCGGCACAAAACAGTCCGACTAAGCTCAATCGAGCAGCGACCTTGAGCTTCTTCAGATTAAAAAGCGATTGAATCAGCGATGGCTTCATTAATTCGTCACCTAAAATTTGCGTTTATTAACGTAAAAAGGTGCCAGCCAAACCAAATTGACTGACACCCTTTGTACGTCGCTTGTAGACGATGCTACCTAGTAAAGTTAAGCCTAAGCTTAATAGCTTATTTGCCTAGGTATTGGGCATCCGTCACAGGTTCCATCCAATCTACAACAGAACCTTCTTCATTTTTTGCCTGAATGGCGTAGTGTGTCATGGCCGTTGTATCCGTCGCACCGTGCCAGTGTTTCACACCTGGTGGACACCAAACTACGTCGCCGGCATGAATCGTTTGACGCTCTTTACCTTCTTGTTGAGTCCAGCCCGTACCTTTGGTCACAACCAGTGTTTGACCTTCTGGATGGGTGTGCCAGTTAGAGCGTGCGCCTGGATGGAAAGTCACCTCACCCGCACTAAAATCACGGTGTTCATTCGGTGCGAACACAGGTGTGATGATCGAAGTACCCGTGAATACTTTTTCTGAACCAACGATGGTCTTTTGGGTTTCAGAACGGGTGATCTCAACATCGGCAGCCAACGCAGAGCCGGCCATTAGTGTTACTAGAGCCGTTGTAATAATCTTTTTCATGTCATGTCCTTAGCTATTCAAGTTAAAAAATGCTTTAAAAGTCGCCGATAAAATACGGGGTATTACTTACGACCATCGAAAACTTTTTGGAAAATAGGCATGGCTGTGAAGATATTTGGCCAGTTCACGTAGAACGCCATTTGCGTCAGTGCTTCAGACGCTTCCGCTTGGGTTAGACCATTGTCTAGGGCGCGGTTTAGATGGAAAGGCACCTGTTCAGCTTGGCCGTTAGCCACTAGAGAGCTGACCGTTACCAAGCTGCGATCACGTGGTGCTAGGTCTGGGCGCAACCACACTTCACGGAACAAAGGTTCACGGGTAAAGTCGGCCACCCCTTGAGAGGTCATGGCATAGTTGTCTTGTACTGACTTTTCACGCATCGCTTCGAATTTTTCATCCAATGGCAGAAGTTCAACATCTGCACCTGGTAGGTCTTTGGCGTCGATATCACGATCTTCGTATACATCGGCTAGCTCATCTGCCGCTGCCACGGCATTGTTCCAGCCGGCGTAGAATGCTAGATGCGTCACAATTTCAGACAGTTCAGCTGGTTTCACACCGTTATCCAAAGCACGTGCAAATTCTTGTGGCAGCATTTCTGTTTTGCCGGCCGCAACCAGAGTTGCTACCGCCACCACACTGCGATCACGTGGGGACAGACCATCACGTTTCCATAGGTCTTTTTCCAAAACATTTTCGTTGTAATGGGCTAATGCTGGCGCAGCACGTTTCAGGTTTTCCTGAATGGTATCCGCTTGGCCTGCAGACGCTGCTAGTGAAAACGCCAACCCGATTAATGTCTTCTTGTTCATAACGATCCTCCTAAGATTTAGTACAAGCTATCTGATCTGTTTACATTCTGAAACGAAAAGCATCCTGATAAGACTTATGAATCTTACTAATTAATCATTTGCAGATTTCTGCTGTCCAAAACGAGCTCTGCTCTAGCTCTTAATAATGAGATTTTTTTCAAAGTCTCGTGCGATGATTCAGATTGCACACTGGCTAGCGTCTCCTTGCTATGCTGCAGCAGTCTTCTTACATGAAGCGGTACAATTACTCTGTGATCACTTTGGACTGATTAGGATAGTAGCCAGCCTGGCTCTCAAAGCGTTAGCCTATTTATAGGCCTTTCTTGCCTAATCGTATTTAGAGCAAGGCTTTAGTTATTCAATAGGAGGGTAAAGCACTTTTTTTACACAAAACAAAAGCTATATAAGCAATTGTTTTAATTACATATAACCTAGAGAATAAGCAAATCACCTCGCTAAATTGGATAACTATTGCGCAAATTCATCATCCACAAGAAAACTTCACTATTGCCTAATAGAATTGAAATATAAAGACTACACAGAGTACTATTGCCATATTTGAACGCAGTTTTGAGAGGGTTATCTATGTCTCACACAAGCCAACCTATGCAGGACATGGCGTCTGGGCTGAGCTACCTTGCCGACAAGGCACTTCAGTTAGCAGGCGACGTTAACCAAATACAAACGCCAGTCAAAGGGCTGGTGGTCAACAAGTGGCCCCATGCCACAGACCCGACCAGCTATTCCATGAAACCCAGCATTTGCCTCATTGCCCAAGGGGTAAAACGGGTGATTTTGGGTGAAGAAACTTATGTTTACGACGCCAGTCAGTTTTTGATTTCATCGGTAGATTTACCGATCGTGGCGAATATTGTTGAGGCCAATGCGGACAAACCTTACATCGGCATAGTCTTAGAATTGGATCTAAAAGAGATTTCACAGCTCATCGTGGAAAGCGGTATGCGTTTTCATCAATCAAAGCAGTCACAACCTGGGATTGCTTTAGGAGAGTTGAACCTACCCATTTTAAATGCTTTCCAACGCTTACTGGATCTTTGCGACGATGAAGAAAGCATCGCGATTCTAGCCCCTAGCATTAAGCGCGAAATTTTTTATCGCTTATTGAAAACGCACCAAGGACAGCTGCTGTATCAAATCGCGACCGCAGGCAGTCACAGCAACCAGATTTCTAGAGCCATTGATTGGCTATACGCCAATTATTCCGAGCCTTTGAGCATTGGTGAGTTGGCGGATTACTCTGGCATGAGTAAGTCGGCGTTTCATAACCATTTCCGTGCGATTACTTCGATGACGCCACTACAGTTTCAGAAAAAACTCCGTCTCAACGAAGCACGTCGCCTAATGCTAACTGAGAATCTCGATGCGTCTGCCACCACCTATAAAGTAGGCTACGAAAGTCCATCCCAGTTCTCACGAGAATACGCCCGTTACTTTGGCTTGCCACCGCGAAAAGACATTGAGTCGCTACGCAATCAACAGCTAGCCTCTTAATCCCATATTCCAAAAACCAAAAGCCAAAAACCAAAAGCCAAAAACCAAAAAGGCGATCCGTAGATCGCCTTTTTAAGTTAATTAGGTTAGGCCTTTTGCATGACCACACCCTTGTTTCGGCTCATGGCAAGCATTGCCATCACTCCCGACAGCAATAATAGAACACCACTGATCGCGAACGCACTCTGATAACCCCAAAGGTCAAACAACACACCGCCAACGGTGGAACCCAAACCAATGGCCAGCTGTACGATCGCCACCATCAGGCCACCACCGACTTCGGCATCATCTGGCATGGTTTGCGCCACCCAGGTCCACCAGCCCACTGGCGCAGACGTTGCAATCAAGCCCCAGACAAACAGCACTGGCATCACCACCCGATCATTGGCGCCAAATTCAATCAGCAACAAAGCACACACGGCCAGAATCACAGGCATGGTCATTAGGGTATAAAACAGTGACTTACCTAGAAAGCGACTGATCAATGACGTACCAATAAAACCAGCAATCCCTATCATTAATAGCACCAAGGTCAAGGCGCTTTCCGACACTTGCGTTTCGCTTTCCAAGAACGGACGAATATAGGTGTATAGGGTAAACTGCCCCATAAACAATAAGGCGGTTGCCAAGAATCCCACCGCCACTTCCGAGCGTTTCAAAGGACGGAAAATATGATGCAGCTTACGTTTATCGCCTTCTGCCGCCATATTTGGCAAACTTAGGTATTGCCAAATAAAGGCCACTAACGCCACTGGCACTAGGAAGAAAAACGCACCGCGCCAACTCACCAAGGCCCCCAACAAACTGCCAAGCGGCGCAGCCACCACCATGGCTAAGGCATTACCACCATTAAAAATCGCTAATGCCTTAGGCACTTTATGGGCCGGCACCAAGCGCATGGCCGCAGCCGCTGACATAGACCAAAAGCCCCCTAGCGCGACACCGACTAGTGCTCGCCCCGCCATGTACATGACATAGTTGTTAGCAAATGCCACCAATAAGCCCGACACTAACATCACTGCGGTCAGCGCCAACAATACGATTTTACGATCTGTTTTACCTACGACCGAAGACACACTTAAAGCAACGATCAACGCAAAAATTCCGGAAATGGCAATACCTTGACCAATAGCCCCTTCCGTGACTGAAAGCTCAAGCGCCATTGGTGTGAGCAAACTCACTGGCATAAATTCTGCCGCCACCATCAAAAAGGCGCACAGAGTCATGGCAAAAACACCACTCCAGTTCGCCTCAGGCTGAGCGGTTTCGTGTGTTAATGAGCTATCCTTCTCATTCATGTATCAGTTCTCTCGTTTATAAGTTTTTTATGAAAATCACCCCAAGCAAACACTTAGGTGACTTGTCAGGGCGTTATTAAAACAAACATCGTTCCCTAAGCTTTATCAAATTACTCTTTGAGCCTTGCCTATTTATCGCTGTTTTATGGTCACTCAAAAAGTAGAAAAGCCCCTTAGACTACTGCCTAAGGGGCTTTACAGTTCGCCAAGATATGCGTCAAAACTTAACGAACTGTATAACCACCATCAACCGCTAGGGCATGACCCATTACGAAGGTAGACCCTGGGCCACATAGCCAAAGTACAGGATCTGCCACTTCTTCAGCCGTACCTAGACGACGAGCTGGCACCTGTTCCATAAGAATGTCCATAGCTGCTTTTTCCATGTTCTTCATGCCTGCTACCATCGGCGTATCGATGATGCCAGGGCAAACCGCATTAATACGAATGCCTTGCTCAGCGTATTCAAGCGCAGCGGTTTTGGTTAAACCTAACACGCCGTGTTTCGCCGCATGGTAAGCACCGCGACCAGGTACACCAACGAAACCACCCAACGACGAACAGTTTACGATGGCACCGCTGCCTTGCTTACGCATCTGAATCAGCTCGTACTTCATGCATAACCATAAACCTTTTAGGTTGATGTCGACCACTCGATCAAACTCACCCATTTCAAGATCAGCCGTTTCCGTTGCTATAGATTGCACGCCAGCGTTGTTAAAGGCAGCATCAAGACGGCCAAAGGCTTCCACAGTTTGCTCCACCATCGCTTTTACCGACGCTTCATCTGTGACATCACATTGAATCGCAAGCGCTTTGTAACCTTGACTATTAAGCTCATCCGCTACTTTTTGAGCGCCATCACCATTGATATCTGCCACCGTAACGGCCGCACCCGCTTTGGCAAACGCCGTCACAGTCGCTAAGCCCATGCCGGATGCAGCGCCCGTCACTAAAGCTACTTTATTGGTAAAATCGTGAGACATTGCTCTCTCCTATTCGTTAATCGTTTTTCAAGGCGTAAGGCTCCCTACGCGAAACGCGCACCGTTAAAATTTGGAAGCCGAAAAATTATTTTGTTTGCAGGTTAAGGCTGATAAGACTTCATGCGGCCATAGGTAAAGACAAAATCATTACCGGATTGAGACTGATGACAGCTCATGCAACGGGTTTCATCTTCACTGCTATTGATGGCCTTATTCGTATGAAAAGACGTGAATTTCCAATCTCCCGCACGCTCAGAGGCAGAAAATTGACTTACCAAAGCAGGATCTTTTTCCATGGTGATATAGCGAAACAGCTGATCATTGCGATAATCCTCCATCACGATGATGGTACCTTGCGGTAATGGTTGACCTTGCTTTGCAGCATCGATGGCCGCTTGCGAAGTAAACAACTCTTCTCGCACATTCCCTCGCGTGACAGTGGCGTAATGGGGCCAGTCCTGATATCCATCAGGCAACTCTGAAGCCACAGCCATACCGCTACCCGCCAGAACCGTTGTTGCCAACACGGCATTAATCCACTTCATTCACTCTCTCCTGTAAACGCTGCTATGGACGTTCAATCGCTTAATACCTGATACAAATCCGATGTTTTCAAGGTGATTTGCAATGCCAGTAGTTGTAACACAGGGTTTTCAAGCTGATAACCTGCGCAAAATTCCTTAATTAACCACTTCATGCAAATACTGCTCAAACGAGTTTATTCCCGTGCTTCACGGGATAAAGTTAACCAATTGAAAAATATAGTATTTATTAGAATTTCAGCACCTACCAGAAAAGAACCATTTTTATTAATGAATAACGCTCATCAGAGCTATGGCTTTTTATGACATTGCCTATTGCTCGCGCCCACATAAAATTAACAGCAGTCAAAAACTCATCGAATGACGCACACCAACTTTGCTTCAAAGGCATAAGAAAAGACATGTAACGCCATCTGTCGACTTGCTTTGCTTGGTCACTACGTTTAACAAAGGACGCTCTTTTCATGAATTCGCCGAAACAAACCTATTCCTTTATTGGCAGCAGCTTATCGCTGATCGTGCTCTTTGTGGCCTCAGCTGCCCCCATTCCGCTATACGGCTTGTATCGCGCTGTAGACGGCTTAACTTACCAAGATCTCTCCCTAAGCTCGGTGGTGTACTTTATTGGCGCTTTGATTTCATTGTTGTTTTTAGGACGCTTGTCCAATCACCTGGGCCGCCGTTTAACAACCATCCTAGCCTTGTTACTGGGGATCGTTGGTTGTGCCTCAATGATGTTTATCCACGATGCCGGCCCATTACTACTGGGACGTTTCTTCCAAGGTCTATCTTGTGGTCTAGCGTCCTCCGCCATCGCCTCTTGGATCGTTGACACTTCTCACGGGATTCCGCGTTGGCTTGCCCCAGCCGTGGTCGGCTGCGGCCCTATGACTGGTTTGACGATTGGTGGAGTCGGCTCAGGCCTATTGGTGGATTTCGCGCCTGACCCACGCATTTTGCCATTTGTGACCATTATGGTGCTGCTGGCACTGGTGATCTTTATGGTTTGCTTTGGTAAGGAGACCGTGAGCCGTGTTCCTGGCTTAGTACACTCCTTAAAACCCAAAGTTGCCCTACCCGAGTCCGCACGCAAGGCCTTCCCGATCGCTACGGTGACCTTTGTTTGTACTTGGGCATTGGGTGGTTTTTTCCAAGCCTTTGGCCCTGCCATGGCGCATGAGCAATTACATTCTGACAGCGCGGTAGCAGCCGCACTGGTGTTTGCCTCCGTGATGGCACCAAGCTTTATCGGTGCGTCTATTGCCGGACGCTTCCAACCGCGTCAAGTCCAAGTCTTTGGCATGTTGGCGTTTACCCTCAGCTTAGCGGGACTACTGTTTTCGCTACAGATTGGCACGCTAGCGGGCTTCTTAGTAGCCAGCGTGTTGGCGGGGACCGCACAGGGTGCCATTTTGACCGGCAGTATTCGCTCTATGGTCGCTGAGCTAACCACCGAAGAACGTGCTGGGACCTTCTCCGTGATTTACTTCACTTCCTATGTAGGCGCAGCGGTACCGACCTTATTAGCAGGACAATTCTCAAGCAGCTACTCACTACTTCAAGTCGCTTGTGCTTATGGTGTATTGGCAGCGGTTGGCTGTGTGATTGTCATTTTAGGTACGCGCCACCAAGCCCGTAAACAAGCCTATTCCAACGCTTAACGACTATAGTTAACACTTAGATCCTTTTCGGAGAAGATATGAAAATTCTGATTGATGTAGCAGGTACCACCATTGGCGCCACCCTAAAAGGCGATAGCGCTGCGGCCAAAGACTTCTACAATCTACTGCCTCTTGAACTGACTTTGACTGACTATGCTTCCATTGAAAAAGTCAGTGACCTACCTAAAAGCCTCTCAACCAAGGGCGAGCCATCTGGCACATCAGCCAAAGCCGGCGACCTAACTTACTACGCGCCATGGGGTAACTTGGCGTACTTTATCAAAGACTTTAAACACGCCGGTGGTCTGGTAAAACTCGGTGCATTAGATGAAGGCCAAGAATTGCTACGCAAATCCGGCCCGATTCCGGTTACGATTCGCCAAGCTTAAGCGTTATTTTTATTTAGGAGGATCGGCAGTATGTGGAATCCTGAAGAGTTACAAGACATCCTGAAAGCGGACGATTTGCACATTGCGCCCTACAAGCCTGATGGCTGTTCTACCGGCACGCCTACTTGGATCTGGTGTGTAGACGTGGCGGGCGAACTGTATGTACGGGCTTACAGTGGCAAACGCTCACGTTGGTATCAAGCGGCCATTGCACAAGAGATTGGGCGTATTTTTGCGGCAGGCAAAGCATTTGAAGTCCGCTATCAGGCCATCGCGGATGAAGTGACACTTGCGGCCGTTGATCATGCTTACAGCAACCGCTACAACAGTAGTTCTTATCTAGGCTCCATGATCAGTGAGCGAGCTCGTGTTACTACTATCAAGGTGACACCGCGGGCTTATTAAGAATGATAAAAAGGGGGGGGTACCTAATAGGTACCCCCTTTTTAAGCTTAATGTCCCGTCCTAAATAAGGGGGAATCTAACTAAGCGCGCCCTTTAGTCGATTCAGCCCCTCGATTACATTTGCTCTTGGGGTCGCCAAATTCATCCGAATAAAGCCCTCACCAGCATTGCCATAGACAGTCCCTTCGCTGACCCATAGCTTATGCTGATCGTACAAATCTTTGGCCACTTCAGCACAGGGTTTACCAAGGGCACTGACATCAATCCAAGCCAAGTAAGTGGCCTGTTGTGGCGTGATACGCAACTGTGGCAAATGCTCCGCGATAAAGGTTTGCGCGTACTCATAATTGCCTTTTAGATAATCGCGTAAGGCATCCAACCACGCCTCCCCGTCATTGTAAGCCGCAATCAAAGCTTCCACAGCAAACGGACCAATTTCGCACACCTCATTGATATTGATTTGCTTATCGATCAAGCGGCGTTTTTCTGGATCCGCGGCCAAAATATTGGCCACATGCAGACCGGCTAAGTTAAACGCTTTACTCGGTGAGGTACAGGTCACCGAGTGCGCTAAAAATCGCTCATCGACAGAAGCAAATGGAATATGCTGAACGCCTGGTTGCACCAAATCACAATGGATTTCATCCGACAACACAGTCACATCATTGGCCAAGCAGATCTCACCGACGCGTTGCAGCTCATCACGCGTCCAAGCACGGCCTACTGGGTTATGTGGGTTACACAGTAGCAACATAGTGTTCTTAGTATCCGCTGCCTTACGCTCTAAATCCTCAAAGTCGATACTGTATTCACCGTCTTGATAGCGAAGCGGGCTGTCGATCTGGCGGCACTGACTGTTGCGAATCGAAGAGAAAAAGCAGTTGTACGCTGGGGTTTGCACAATCACGCCATCACCCGGCTGACATAAGGCTTGAATCACCGCCGACAACGCAGGCACTACACCGGTAGTGAAAATGATGCCCTCACGGGGCATGCTAAAGCCGTAGCGACGACTAAACCAATTCATCACCGCTTCAAAGTAGCGCTCAGGCACCTTGGTGTAACCAAACATGCCATGGGCCGCTCGGGTTTGTAACGCATCAATGACTGCGGGCGCGGTTTGGAAGTCCATATCTGCCACCCACATTGGCAGCATTTGCGGATCCACGGCACTGTCCCACTTATAGGAATCACTGCCGCGGCGTGAAACCACTTCATCAAAATTAAACATCATTACTCCTAACATCCCTGTGGCTTAGGCCGGTTGCTGCGCTTCAGTGATGATTTCACAGGCACCTGGATTGACACAGAATTCGTCAATAATGATCTCACCTATGCTTTTCGCTTTGATGCGACCACCGGATGGATTTTTAACATTGATCAGATCGCTGACGATGTCGGCATTCACTGTGCTGTATTCAAAGCCCAGATCCGCATCACTTTCCACTACGCAGTTTTCCATCACCAAGTTCGTGCAGTAACAAAGTGGCTGGGTACCCTTGATGACACAGTTCACCAAACGAAGATTTTTTGAATGCCAGCCAAGGTACTCACCGTCCAATACCGAGTCATACACGGTCACGTTTTCGGTATTCCAAAAGGCGTCTTTTGAATCAAAGTGTGAGTTACGAATCACCACGTTTTTGGCGTCTTGAAACGAGTAGTTCCCCTGCAGTGTTAAGTTATCGATCTCGATATCACGGCCATTCATAAAGATGTAGTCGCCTTTTTTCACGCGACTGTTGAACATACGAATATCAGCACAATTCCAAATAAATTCTTGGGCATCGTTGAACTCGGTATCTTCAATCAGCAGACCGTTCACGGAGCGGAACATCTTTGGCGCATCAATTTTACAGCGACGCATCACCACATTGTCACTGTACCAAATGGCCGCACGACCATAGGTTGGAAAGTAGGTTTCTTCGATCAAGACATCTTTGCTATGCCAGATCGGGTACTTACCCATAAATTCGCAGTGTTTAATGGTTAGGTTCTGGGCATGTTTTAACGCCGATTCACCAGGATAAAATTTCACATTATTAAGGTGATAATCTTTCGCGCCATAGAGCGGGCGTTCGCCTTCAAAGAAGGTATCTTGGACAGTGGTCATGGGGGATTTTCCTAAGTCGTTTTAAGTTACCGTCTAAGTTATCAGAAAGAATTATCCAGATAATGTCATGAATTCTTGATTCAGTTATTAAGCTAATTCATCAATAAACTGACACTTGCCACCCTCAAATAAGAGTCTTTTTTGTTCCTTGAAGCGTCATTGAATTCATTAATCAACATTGCTAAAACTAAAGTATTCATGTCAGGGATTCATTTATGTCTAGAGAAAACTACAACGAGCTGATTGCCTTTATCGAAGTGGCCAAAGCCAAAAGCTTTACCCGCGCTGCTGCACAGCTTGGCCTGACACAATCGGCCTTAAGCCATACCGTAAAAGGCTTAGAGAAGCGCCTAGGCATCCGTTTATTAACGCGTACAACGCGTAGCGTATCTCTGACCGATGCGGGCGAGCGCTTGCTGACCAAGATAGCGCCGCGCTTTGAAGAGATCGATGCGGAAATCACCTTTTTGAGTGAGCTACGCGATAAGCCTGCCGGCACCATTCGTATCTCTTCCAGCGACCATGCGATTGATACCCTGCTCTGGCCAAAGCTTGAGCCGATGATTCGCCAATACCCTGATGTCAAAATTGAACTCTGTGTGGACTACGGATTTACCGATATTGTCGAGCGCCGTTTCGATGCCGGTGTACGTTTTGGTGAGGCGATTGCCAACGATATGATCGCCATTCGCGTTGGCCCCGATTTGAGCATGGCGGCCGTCGCCTCGCCTGAGTATTTTGCCGAGCATGGCAAGCCGAAAGAGCCCCATGATTTATTGGAGCATGCCTGCATTAACCTACGTCTGCCGACCTATGGTGGTTTGTATGCGTGGGAATTTGAGAAAGGCGAACGCTCACTGAATGTGAACGTGGATGGCCAGCTGATTTTTAACAGTGTGCAGCAAATCCGTCGCGCGGCACTGGCGGGGTTTGGCATTGGTTATTTGCCAGAAGATATCTTTGCGGAGGATATTAAAGCGGGCAAGCTAGTACGCATCCTAGAAGATTGGTGCCCACCTTTTACCGGCTACCATTTGTATTTCCCAAACCGCATGCGCTCTTCCCCAGCCTTCGATATCGTGATTGATGCCCTAAGGCACCGAGATTAAATAAAAAGGCCTGCTGTACCTAGGTACTGCAGGCCTACAAAACTTAATCCTCTTTAATAATATGCAAATCCCGTTGTGGGAATGGAATGGTCAAACCGGCCGCTTCGATGCGTGGTTTCACTTGTTTTTGAATTGCCCAATGAGTATCCCAGAATTTATCTGGTGCCGTCCAGGCTCGTAGCTGAAGGTTAACCGAACTGTCCGCTAACATGTGTACGATGACCACCGGCGCAGGATCTTTCATGATCACATCGTATTCCGCTGCCAGATCCAACAATACCTTCATGCCCACATCAATCGAGTCTTTGTAAGAGATACCAACGGTCACTTCCAAACGACGCTTGCTGTTACGGCTAAAGTTTTTGATGGTCGCATTCCACACCACACTGTTGGGGCTGGAAATGTACAAACCATCCGCGGTTTCAAACACTGAGGTAAACAAACCGATGTCCATTACAGTGCCCATGTTGCCAGCGAATTCAACATACTCGCCTTTTTTAATCGGTTTTAGAAACAGAATCATAATGCCCGCAGCAATGTTACTGAGGGTGTCTTTTAGAGCCAGACCGATGGCCAAGCCCGCCGCACCCACTAGGGCGACCAAGCTAGCGGTGTTCACCCCGAACAAATCAAGAATGATCACCAAACCAATCAGGTAAACCGCATAAGAGGCTACTTTGGACAATAACTTGGAGATAATCTCATCGTTGTGACTAAGCTTGGATACACCCGCGAATACAGCTTTACGAACCAATTTTGAAATAAATGACGCGGCCATAATAATCAAACAAGCCAGTACGATGTTTTTTACAATGGAAAAAATTTGAGCTTCATACGTTGAATAAAACGTCATCAGCGTGTCCATAACCTTCTCCTGTCAGACACGTTAATAGAGTGCAAAAATGCCGTTGTAGTGTAATCAAACTCAGGTCATCTCACTACTTCTCAATGATCTTATTTGGCCATGATGCGATGGCTCATGCCGTCAGGGTTTGAATCGTATTTTCCACCCAGACTTCCAGCTCCACGGGATTCAAAGGTTTTGAGAACAAATACCCCTGCGCCACATGGTAGCCTTGCTGACGCAGTATCTGTAACTGTGCTTGTTCTTCGACCCCTTCGGCGACCACGTCTAGCTCTAAACTTTGTCCGATCTGCATCACCGCGCGACTCAGAGCGCGGCTTTTACTGTCAAACTCCAGCTCAGTCACAAAGCTGCGATCCAGCTTAAGCTCCTTAATCGGAATCTTGCGCAAATAGCTCAAACTCGAATAGCCAGTCCCAAAATCATCGATGGAGAAACGCACACCTCGGGCATGAATGTCATGCAATACCTTCATGGTGGTGGGGTTGGTATCCATCAACACGTTTTCGGTTAACTCTAGAGTAATATCAATGGGCAGTAGATCGTATCGACTCAGGGTGTCCATGATCTGATCGCATAAACCAAGGTTATGGAAATTATTAGGTGACAGATTTACCGACACTGTTGGAATCGGCACGCCTTTACGCCGCCAAATCGCCATTTGTTCGCAGGCGCTGGACAAGGACCACTGGCTCAACTCACCAATCAAACCACACTCTTCTGCAAGAGGGATAAACTGCGCTGGCGATACGGCACCAAACTTAGGGTGGTTCCAACGGGATAACGCTTCAACACCATACAAAGAGCCGTCTTTGATACGAATTTGAGGTTGATACACCAATTCCAAACGTTTTTCGCGAATGGCTTTTTGCAACTCGGCTTCGAGTTCCTGTTTTTCTTGTGCCAGTTGGTTCAACTCATGGCTAAAGAAGGCAAAGCGGCCCTTACCGGCCGATTTAGCCTGATACATAGCCATATCAGCACGATGAATGAGGGTTCCCACATCGTGACCATCGTCCGGGAACACACTCACACCAATACTGGCACTTGGATGGATGACTTCATCGTTGTATATGAATGGCTTGGTAATGGCGCTTTTAATATCTTCGATAAAACTGTTTAGCGCCCTACCTGCCATATTAGGGGCCACCACCACAAATTCATCACCAGCCAAACGCCCATACACTTCACCGTTTTGACAGGCATTCTGAAGGTTTTGCGCCACATGCTTTAACAGGCGATCCCCAGCTGGGTGCCCCATGGAATCATTCACCTGTTTGAATCGATCGAGATCGATAAAGAGTACGGCTAAAGACTTGTTCGCAACCGTCATCTCATGCAATGCCCGCTCAGCCTTAGCATGCAATAGACTGCGATTTGGCAACTTGGTCAGACTATCGTAATAAGCCAGCTGACGAATATTTTGCTGTTGCTCTTCCCGTTCGATGGCCAATGCACATACCGGTGACAAGATATCAAATAAGACACCATCTAACTCTTCCGAAGACTCCTCTTCCTTACGGGAGAAAGCGATGACACCGATTACATTCTGGTGAGCGTCTTTAATCGGTGTGGACCAACAGCTACGAAAATTATCCGATAGCAGCATATGTTTGTGATTGGCCCATAAGGGATCGGTTTTGATATCAGAGACCCGCACCGCTTCGCCACGAAACGCAGCGGTTCCTGAAGAGGCGACGCCCTCGCCTACGGCGACATCGTTCAGCGTTTTCTTATAAGAATACGGCAATTTCGGCGCCGCAAGCAGCTGTAAGCGTCTATTGGCATCGACCTTGAAAATGGCTGGATAGAGACCGTTATCTATGGCACTGGCCTCGTTACAAGCCGCTTCCATAATGACTTCCAACGGATCATCGTTAGCAATTGAAGCCAATATCTTGGAATGAATCACCTGATGCAACTTTGAAGCGGTGATCTCCGACAAAATAGTCACCATGTGGGAGAATTCACCTTGCTCATCAAACACTGGGTTTGAAGTCACCGAACACCAAATTTTTCGCCCAGACTTACTTCTGAGCAGTTCTTCAATTTTGATAGCCTGACCTGAGCGAATAATGGCGCGACTAGCCTGTAAACGCTCTTCATCAAAATATGGCGCAATCACTGAAGTGGGCGAGCGACCGATAAATTCATGCTCATCGTAACCAAGAATCGCTTTAAAGGCTCGATTGACATACACCACTTGCCAGTCAGCGTCGGTAATAAAAATTGCGTTGTCGGTTTTATCGGTCACTAACGACAGCATTTCCAAGTACTTTCTATCTTGTACTTGCTTAGTGACATCTTTAACAAAGGCTGTGTAGAGAATTTGATCGTCGACGCTGACTTTGGAAATAGAGAAGTTACACCAGCGCTGTGAGCCATCCTTGCGAAAGATTTCAATATCACGGCTAGAACCAACGATTTTGTTGACTCCCGTTTCGCGATTGGCGTTAACAAAGCGGTCATGATTGGGTTTGATATGGTCTGGTACTAGAATCTTGACGTTCTGTCCTAGCACCTCTTCTTTAGAATATCCCCAGAGCTGTTCCGCAGCGGAATTAAATAAAATAACGTTATTTTGTGCGTTAATCACTACGACGCCATCAATTGCCTGCTGAAGCGTCTGCACAAAAATATCTGATAAGCTCTCTTGACCCTGCATAAATTCCTTTTAAAACCTTACGCATCCTGTGTATTTAAAAATATTAGCACTTATAGTGGGCTAAGCTCTATGCCAATGTTTTTACCAATTATTCAAAAATTCGTGATAATTCCACACAAGAGGTCAAAATAATTAGGCCATTCTGATGTATTCGGCCTATGATGTGTAGAGATAAGGATATTGCGTCGCTAATCAAATCAGCTAACAATCGAGCTCTTTTTAGCCAAATTTGCTATCCCGCTTTTTTGTTACCAATGAGATCTCAAACTAATTAAATGAACGAATTATCGAACCTTATTAAGTCCCTTGCTTACAGCTTGACGATTGTTCCTACCTCTTCAAAATGCATCGCGAATCTGGCGAAACATCATGAGTTGCGCCCAGAGTTGGAGAAGTTATTGAAAGGTCTAAAGCGTCATAAATCCTCAGGTTATGACTTGGAATCCAAGAATGTCCCCATTGAAAATACGATCCTAGTTTTGCTTGATCGCATCCAAGTTCAGCAGCTTAAAATCACCGATCTTCAAAAGCACTGTAGTTTGCTAACTAGCCTTGAACGATCTGCATTACTAGAGCTGATCGAGAGTACATTATCCGCTATGGAAGCACGCTCGAGTGAAGCGCAAAAGATTCTTGCCGCCATGGCTCAGAAAGGCCTTAGCATCGAAGATCTAAAATAATCTTTTGAGCCGTCACTTTGAGTATAGTGAGGAAAGATCTTAAGGCTTGCGTGGTTTTTTAAAATCCGCAAAGGACACCACATTTTTATCGGTAACCGCCGGTGACTCAACTTGATGAGTTCGGTGACTGGTGGCGCGTTGATAACAATTGGACGCTTCGTCTAATAGTCTAAGCATTAACTTTTTCGGCCACACCACTTCTTTCTGCGCCTGCAGATTAAATGGCATCTCGGCTAATAAAAAGCTGGCTTTAGCAAAAGGTAGCTTGTCAAACGGCGTATTCTCGTCCCATAGCATCTGTTCGATACAAGCCTTGGCCTGATTCAAGCAAACTTGCATGACATCCTTACAATCGCCGTCAATCACCAAAGGTTGAAGTAAGTTGCTTGCTGTAGCTAATTGCTCATCTGTTGCTTGGCAAGCCTTCAATGCTTGCAATAAGGCCTCAGCAAAGAGGTCATCTAGCTTGGCAAAATCCGCCTTATTAATACAGGGAATGTAAATCACAAAACGTGTACTTTCATGTACACAGATGGCACAGTTACGCCCCTTGATAAGGAACAGACTGCCATGCCAGCCACTCAGAGGATTTAACGCTTCTAGGCCTTGGATCACCTGCGTACTTGAGCTCGGTAATCGACCTTGAGCATTGGTCGGTAGCTTCGGGCGTAATTTATTGCTGCAATGTAATCGAATCATAATACATACTAATTCCACTGAATGACGCTAGCGATGGTAACAGTGAACAGCAGTAATTGATATTAACCGTTAAGCCCAGCCAACATGGCCATCGCCCAACCTCGGCTGGCTAGGTAGTAGCTATTAAGCTTATCCACGGTTTTGTGGCTAGCAGAGTGAAGCTCGGCTTTTTCAAAAGTAATCACCAGCGTCAAAATATTACCCAGCTTACCGGTACGATCGACCAGCGCATGATAGGTTTCTTCATTGAGAGGTAACTGCTCACAAATTTGCTTAAGACTTTGCCCCAGCATTACGTCTGCCAACGACAGCATGCCCACCATAAAGGCTTCTTCAGGGTCCGCTTTAAACTCATTTACCGCTAAGGCTTGACACATAGACGCTCGCGTCAACACTTTTGGCAGCAACAGCATTTTACTCGGGTTATCATTAGCCAAGACCAGCGTACTGACCAAAGTACGCAGCTTGTTGATCCCCAAGATTCTGAGCGCCTGATGTAAATGACTCACCGTATTCGCCCGTTTGTAATACGGCGAATTAATCATCTTCAACAGTCGAACCACTAACTGAGGTTCTAACGCCACCATCTGCTCAACTTTTGAGAGATCCACATCGTCTTGATATAGGGCTTGAAGGATTTTTAACAGGTTATTGGTATTGTTACTTCTTTCAACCGATGTAGCGCTTTTGATCTCGGGTTTGGCATAGAAATAGCCTTGAAACAGGCTAAAGCCCATAGCTTTGCAACGCTCAAACACAGCAAAATCCTCGACCTTTTCCGCCAGTAACTGAATACCCTTCTCTAGATATAGTTCAATGGTTTCTGGCTTTTGCTTGGTCAACATATCCAGCTTGATAATGTCCGCAACCTCGAGCAATGGCTTAGTGGCGTCAGTCAGCTCAAAATCGTCTAACGCGATCTGGTAGCCCAAAGACTTCACATGCTGCAAGGCGCTGATAATTTCAGGATCCCCTTCCACGCTCTCCAGCACTTCCACCACCACTTGCTCAGGGTATGGTGGTAATAGCTCTGGCTTTAATAGCCACTCGCGCGGAGCGTTAAAAAAGAGTTTGCCTGCGCCACACAAATTTTCCAATCCGGTTTCATAAAACGCTGCATTAATAGCGCGTGCCGTCGCCATCAACTGATCATCAATGACAGCACTCGACATAGACGATGTTGAACGATACAAAAGCTCGTCCGCAACATGAACCATTTCGGCATTACAAATGGGTTGTAACGCGACACAATAAGACTGGGGGTGAGACATATCTGACATCCGTGGGTGATCCATCCTTGAGCGTTGAACCATTATAATAACGGCAGCATGTCACTACCGAAACCTATACGATATCGTTGTAGAACAAGAGTGATGCAATTTACCAATTAATTCCATCAAGAGCATTATAGATGACTAAACAAGGTAAAGAGAAAATCGTTGTATTCACGGGGGCAGGTATCAGTGTCGAAAGCGGTATAGAAACCTACCGTAGTGATACGGGTCTGTGGCATAAGCATGATATTCGAGAAGTCTGTCATCCCGATGGCTGGCAACGAGATCCACAAAAAGTGTTGGACTTTTATAACCAGCGTCGCCAAGAAGTGGGCAAGGCTCAGCCGAATAGCGCGCACCTTGCTATCGCTGAATTAGAGTCACGTTACGAGGTCACTGTCATCACCCAAAACGTAGACGATTTACACGAACGTGCTGGCTCCAGCAAGGTGCTACATTTACATGGCGAAGTGACCAAGGTGCGCAGCGATTTACCTAGCGATTACCATCTTTATGATATTGGTTATGACGAGGTGAACTTAGGGGCTAAATGTGAGAGCGGCTTTCAACTTCGCCCGCATATTGTCTGGTTTGCCGAAGAGCCATTTTTTATGGAAGAGTCTATCGAACTGTTTGCTGAAGCGAACAAAGTCCTCGTGGTCGGCACGTCGCTGCAAGTTCAACCTGCCGCCAGCCTAGTGCTATTCGCCCATAGCGCCACAGATCGTTATATTGTTGATCCAAGCAACATGGCCCCGCCGAAGAAATTCGATCATTTAAGAGGCAGCGCCAGCGACATGGTTCCGAGGTTAGTGAGGAGTTGGCTAATCTAGTCACAGCAAAAAATATCGGATATCCACTTACGTACTTTTTATGGAAACTCGACCTTATTCAATAAAAACCATTCAACTCAACCAAATATCCTTAAAAAAGGATCAAAATACTTGCATATGATATAAAAACGAAATAAAGCTATCTTTTCCATCAGATCAGCGTATAGTGCCCATAGCTCTTAAACATGAGCTATTTTTGAAAATTTAGATCAAGTCTCTCCTCAGTTTTATTTCGATTCTTTCGTCAAACTACTCTAGCAGTAACTTAAAATTTATATTCCCAAATAGCCTCGTTTACGATCATAAAAATATATCGAGGTAATTATGTCTACTAAAAAAACTGGTTTTGTAAAATGGTTCAACGACACTAAAGGGTTTGGTTTTA
The DNA here is from genome assembly GCF_057626615.1 of Marinomonas sp. HM11-D. Lineage (NCBI taxonomy): Bacteria > Pseudomonadati > Pseudomonadota > Gammaproteobacteria > Oceanospirillales > Oceanospirillaceae > Marinomonas > Marinomonas sp. HM11-D. Next base: position 371,794 of record NZ_JBMMKT010000004.1, read on the forward strand.
TCACTCCTGATAACGGTGGTCCGGATCTATTTGTACACTTTAAATCGATCGCTTCTGAAGGCTTTCGCAGCTTAGCAGAAGGCCAAAAAGTCTCCTTTAACATTGAGACTAGCGCCAAAGGCAACAACGCTATCGATGTTCAATCGATTTAAGCCAAATATTATTTTAGTTTCGTTTTTTTAATAAAGCGAAACTAGATACTCCCTACAAAAACACAAGGAAATAGAAATGAGAAAATCCAATCAGCGCATGAAAGATAAAGCCTGGAAAACCATTAATGAGAAGAAATATCAAACTATGGTCAACCAGTATCAAGAAGAAAAAAGTAAACTAATAGAGCTAAAACAAGACTCTTCTGAATATGTAGCTCAAAATAAGCTATGTGAAACATTATTTAACAACGCCAAGGCTTTCTTTAATCAAAATCAGTAGTCACTCAAGGCTACTATTATTAATAGAAAATTGGCGTTTGAGAATTAAACCATTCTCCAATGCGTTCGACCCAGAGCTCATTTACCTAAGCCATCCTCTACTCCATTGTTTTTTGTTCGTATTTTTGCAACATAATCACACTTGCGGTTGTTGCAAGTACGATCTTATTTAAACGCCTAACACACTGCGGCATATAATTTTGGCTTTGCTAGCATTCATGTCTTCGACAATCTGAGCTGACACGCCACCAACTTCCTATCAGCCATGTAGCATCCTCCATTACGTAGATACTCCCATTACGCATAGCCTTAAGTGAAGTGCGATAGCGTACAGCTTGCCCATCAAGAAAGCATTTCCGCCATAGAAAAAGCTGCGACCTGAGTCGAAGGCGTTTTTGTCAGCAATATAGGTGACGCCAACAAGCAGGACGAGCGAGACCTTTTTTGCCATACTTATGCTATCTAACGTTGATAAAGAGATAGACAAGATTATGAGTAATACCGATTCTTCAAAGCACGAGATGCAGGAAAAACTAAATCAACTGACCAATGACTACATTGAGAGCGAAGATCTTGGTGACGGTCATACCTTGTTAGTCGCCGCATGCCTTGATAATGACATAGAGGCTCTGAAGATATTTCACCAGAAAGGCGTAGATTTCACCGTGCGTAACCATATTGGCGCCAGCACATTAGACGCTTGTGCTATGAATAACTCTATTGAGTGCCTTTCTTACATCTTGGAAAACCACATCGCCGACGACATGATCAACGACACCGATCCGATGTCAGGCTTCTACCCAGCGTTTTATGCAGCGTCACAGAATTTTGAGGACTGCTATAACCTTCTTAAACAGCATGGGGCTGATGTGAGTCTAGAAGGACCATTTGAAAAGACTGCTGAAGAAGTGCTTGAATTGATCAAAGCGCAAGGTTAGTGAACCGCGGCTCATGGCCAGCCATTTAATAAGTGAGTTCATATCATAAAGGGAAAGCTTAAACCGAAAAACGGTTTACTTTCCCCCTGTCACAAGATATCAATAGACGATACTTTTTCTGGGACGAACTATGAACTACACGGAATTAAAAGCGCGCCATCGTGCTGAACGTGATCACTACCTCTCACAGTCTTTATCTCTTCGATTACATCGCTCATTAAGCTGGCTAAACAAAGCGGAACTCAGTGAGGACGATGACTCACGCTTTATCTTCTTATGGATTGCCTTTAATGCGGCTTACGCTCAAGAGTCTGCTGAAAAGTATTACAACACTGAGAAAGATAAATACTTAGCCTTTATTGATCGACTGGTAGGACTTGATACCGATAATAAGCTCTACAATCTCGTGTGGAGCCATTACTCGACGACTATTCGCTCGATTTTGAATAATGAATTTATCCTAGCCGACTACTGGCGCTTCCAATCCGGCGACATCCAAGAATCCGACTGGATCAATGCCAAAACGCTGGCTACAAAAGCCGCACACACAGCCCTAGCAAATAACGACACAACCACTGTGCTGTCCATCATACTGTCGCGCTTATACGTGCTCAGAAACCAAATCATGCATGGCGGTGCCACATACGGCAGTAAAGCGAACCGTAAGCAGCTCGCAGATTGCACAGCACTCATGTTTCAAATCGTGCCTTTGATAATTGAACTCATGATGGCAGGACAGGACCGAGTCTGGGGCGATGCGGCGTTTCCTTTGATTGAGCAGTAACGCAATAGCGCCACTCTAGAATGGTTTAGCCTTTTGAAACAGTTAAGCCATTCTAGAATAAAACGTTCGGATAAGTTCTAAATGCTCTTCTAACCCATCAAAGCGGTGACAACCACCATCAAACAAATGCGTTTCGTAATGCTCTTTTAACAGCTGATAACTGGCTTGTGAATCCAGTACTTCATCCTCTCGTTGCAGCAACACTAACCCCTTACCTGACAATTCGATATCTGGATAAGAAGCCACTACTTCTGCGCTCATATGAAACGGCTTACCATCAAAGGTTTCCCCATCACCAATATAACGAGCCAAAGTCTGCCCAGGCTGGGTGGAAGGATTTAGCAGAACAAATGGGGTCTCTAACTTGGTACCCACTTGAGCAGAAAGCCACCCACCCAATGAGCAGCCAACGATCAAGTCTACCTGTTCCTGTTCGGCAAACTGCATGGCTAGCTTGGTGACATACTCAGCACCTTGGCTGTAGTCCAAATCCAACCCAACGACCGGCGCAAGCTGAGTCAGTGCCTGCACTTTATCTGAGTTTGGTTTATAGAAGCTGGCAAAGCCGTGTAGATATAAGATTTTTGTCATAGTTGCTTTCCTCCTAAGCCACTCTAGTTAGATGGTTGTTCAAGCTGCTGCATAGATTGGGCGATATCAAGTAACAGCCCACTTCCCAACGCAGAACTTAGTGCCCCTTCACAAAAGCGGTCATTTCGAATCAATGCCACAAACAGCTGTAAATGCTCGTATCGCGTCAATTTTGAAAAGTCTCGGCTAGTGATGGCTTCCCTTCCTTCATCCCAACGTACCCAGTCGAATGGCACAACCTCATTGGTAATATCAAACAATGCTTTATGCAATTCACTTGAAATATATAAGCTCTGAGCGTCGCTCGACATTTCTTTTTTGAGTAACACAATTAACTGATCAACAGTCATATCGCCTCCATTATTCTTGCAAGAAAATAGTGACTTTATCTTCCAACAATTCAACTCGTGTGGTGTGTCCACAATAAGGGCAAATGCAGTCCACTTCGCCTTTTAAAGACAGCATTGAAACTGAAAACTCAAACTTAGACTCTGAGCATTTACCGCATTTTAAATAGACATATTCGTATCCAACATCATTCATATTTGCACTCTCGCAATAGGATTGGTTGGTTAACATAATAAACATGATACCGACAAAATATGTCGCTATACTCGGCCTCATTGCAAACGGATAAACAGTACATTTCAGGTACTGTCAGAAATGGATATATCGAAAATGAATACAAACTTTCTCGAGCTGCTTGATATTTTACCTAACTCTCCTGCCAGCCTGACGACCAAACAAGTCCACGAGAGATGGGGTGGCAAAAGGGACAAACGCACCATCCAAAGAAGTCTGAACGAGATGAAAGACCAAGGCATGGTCACCTATAGAAGTGAAGGCAGAACACGCCATTGGTCACGACTAAATGACGCAAAATCTGTTGGCTCAGGCATGTCCCGCCAGAATGCTTTTGCTATCAAAACTTCGGAGCCATTCTTACAAGAAATCATCCCCAATAGCCTAAAACAACAGTTTACCCAGCTGTTTGATCAAGCTGCCAACGTATTAAGCAGTGATCATGATAAGACCCCGTGGCAAAAGAAATTCATTTTAGAAGCCCCCACCTTCCCGCCGTCTCATGAGGCGATTGATTCAGCTGTAAAAGAAGAGATTCTAAAAGCCGTGCTGGAAGAGGAAAGCATCCAAATTCTCTATCAACGTCCTGATCGAACGCCCAACTGGCGTGTTGTATTTCCCTATGGCGTAATCCTATCGAAAAACACCCAATACTTGATCGGTGCGGGACTGACACCTTTTGAAGACGGCGGTGCTTATTGGGGTAATGAAACCGCCAACAGCGATAATATTCGCGCCTATGCTATTCATCGGATTACTGAAGTAAAGCCCAGCACTAAAGAGTTCCAGAAGGTAAAAGAGTTCGACCTACGCGCTTTTGCAGAGTCTGGCGTGACTAACTATAAGATCGACTTTCAGGATATCCGCGTCCATCTGATCGCCAAAGATGCCACGGCCAAGATTCTTAGAAATGCTCAGCTAGAAGATTTAGACATCAACGAGCTGGGCAACGATCAAACCGAATTCACCTTCACTACGCCTTTTACCTATCAGTTTATTCGTTGGTGTATCGCCCACGGCCATCAGCTACATATCAAAGGCCCAGATATTTTATTAGAGAAAATCGGGCAACAGATTCGAGATCCTCGTCTGCCGTTCTAAACCGACATTTTCTGACGCTTAGTCTCATATGATCCTCCAGTCATTGTTAAATGCCTTTGGAGGATTTATGAGCCAAACCAGTTTGAATAGCGCCCCCTCAAACACTGTCGCACCTGACAGCCATTTTGATCAGCAAGTGATTGAATGGGTATTTAGAATTCTCATTGAAGGTAAGGAATACCGTTCGCTATTTCGAAATGGACGTTTAACACATGAAGAAGTACTTATTTCACTGAAAGTGCCCTATGAGGAAGAAACTCAGCCACGCCCAAAGGATATTCTTTTGGCGTTACAAGAGTGTCGCGCTGCACTGCAACAGCAACCTGTGCCTCAAGCAAATGCAGCACTGTTACTGGTCAATATTGCCGATGTGGCTGAGGAATTGGGGTTAACTGATGATCAACAGCAGATTTTGGCCTTCTTAGTGGCAGTCAAAATAGACGATCGCCTTGAGCTGCTGATCGAATCGTTTGGCTGCGCCTTTTCGGGCAATTACAGCCGAGTTCTGGCGCTTCTTGAAGTCGCATTAGAGATCCCAAGAAACCGAGTCAATGCGGCTTTCCAAGGCGCAAATGGCCTATGGCAAAGCGGCCTACTCGACACCCAACAGAAAGATTATCAGATTAAACTGCTGGATGGTCTGGTCGATATTTTACGTTATGAAGAAAACGCGCCAGCTGCTTTGATCCGTCATTTCTCAATCACTTCAAACTCACCTGAGCTAGCTGGAGATTGCTTTCGACATATTAGCACCACGCAAAAGGCGCTTACCGAGCTAATTACCAGTGACAAGAACACCAAAGGCTTAAACATCCTGATTTACGGCCAACCTGGCACGGGGAAAACTCAATTTGTAAAACATATCTGCCAGCTAGTTGGGCAACCTTTACGTGAAGTCATGTCAGCAGATGACAAAAGCAATCCTCTTAGTGGTGATATGCGTTTTGTCAGTTATGTCCTGCTCAAAAACTTACTCGGTAGCAACCGTACAAACTGCGTATTGTTTGATGAAGTCGAAGACATTTTCAATGTGAACGTCAGTAGCAAGTACAAAGCTTGGATTAATCGCACGTTAGAAGAGGCAACCTTGACCTCTTTCTGGCTCACCAACAGCATTGACTCGATCGATCCCGCTTACATTCGTCGTTTCGATTATATCTTTGAGATGCCAAGCATCCCTGACGAGCAAAAAGCGGCTCTATTACAACCTTATTTTAGCGATAGTACACAGGATCAAGCGCTGATCACTCAGATTGTTCAACAACCTGGGATTGAAATTGCGCACATACAAAGTGCCATCCGCACCTTCCAAAAAATAACCGAATCAGGCACTTCGTTGTTAGATGTATTGAATGGCTATATCAAAGCACATGGACACAAACCGATTGAAATAACTGAGGCTAAAACCGACGATGATGAAGCGTACGATCTTTCTTTAATCAACACGGATATAAGCCTAGAAAAGGTCGTCACAGGCCTTGCCAAACATCACGGCAAGGTCTGCCTATACGGCCCGCCAGGTACGGGAAAAACGGCCTTTTTACAACATCTATCAACTACCCTTGGCCTTCCGCTCCACACTCATCATGCCTCCACACTGCTTGGCTCTTTGATCGGTGAAACCGAGCAGTTCATTGCTAAGGCCTTCAAAATCGCCGCTCAAGAAAAGGCTATTTTATTCATAGATGAAGCGGACTCGTTTCTGAGGTCTAGAGAACATGCCGTCCGTAGTTGGGAAGTCTCTCAGGTCAATGAGCTGTTGGTTCAGATTGAACGATTTGATGGCATCTTGGTATTGGCCACCAACTTATTTGAAGAGCTTGATGAAGCGACTTTACGCCGGCTGGATTTGAAAATTCGCTTCGATTTTCTCAGCCCTGAGCAAGTTAAACGCATGTTTGAAGCGGTATGCATTGATGACGTTGAAAAAGTGGGCTCTCTTGCAGAGTTGAAGTACCTCACACCGGGAGATTTTCGTTCTATCACCAAAAGATTCCGGCTGTTAGATCAAGAGTTATCAGCAACCAACTTGATGTCGGCTCTTAGAGATGAGCAAAACAAAAAGAACATTGCTAAGCAGCGATCGATTGGCTTTATGAGCTAACAGTCACACAGAAAAGGGCCATAAGAGAGTTTCTCTTATGGCCCTTTTTTCAACTTGATCACTAGCCAAGCTGATTTACAAATAACACGACTTTAAAGCTCGGCTGGTCCCAAACACTGAAGCCGCTGGCCAAATCCATGGTGCCACCGATTTGCTTATGTAAATCCTCGCTAATGCCCGCATAATCCCCCAGCGTAAAGCTCTCTGGTGCCCAGATATGCAAGATTACCTGTGCGTTACTTGCAGATTTAGCGTTAGACGCCAATAACGGAAAGTTGGTCAGCTGCTGCAAAATCTCGGGATAATCCTGCCCCTCGATCACTGCACCATAACCAAAACCATGGCCTGATAAAACATCGAGAAAATGCGCAAAGTCGATGCGCGCCACCGCCTCACTGTCAATCATGGCCAACAGACCAGAAATCAGTTCATTGATATAGTGGTTGGCCGCATCAAGCGCATCGTTCAGCTTGGCGTTATTACCTAATGCTTGCTGTAATTTGGCGTTTTCCAGCACAAAGGTCGTCCCCGCCATTTTATGGCAGCGCTCGATCAAGGTATCGGCGAGCAACAAGCGTCGACGGCCTTCAAAGGCAAACGGGCGTACCACAAAAGCCAAGCTTGGAATGCTCAAGCGCTCGCACAATTCCAGCACCACAGGCGTTGCCCCCGTGCCTGTACCCCCGCCACCGCCACTGACGGTGATCACCAAGTCGTAGCCTTGGATTAAATCCAGCAGCGCTTGTTCGGATTCTCTGGCAGATTGCTCCCCCACATGGGGCATAGAGCCCGCCCCTAAACCTTGGGTGAGTTCGACACCAATCGGAACTTGCACAGAGGCTTGCGTCAGTTTTAGCTCACGTTGATCGGTATTTACGGCGGCCAATGTCACCTTGGTCTGTAACGGCGTTTGCACCATGACCTCCACGGCACTGCAACCACAACCACCAATACCAACTAGCAGTATTCGCGGCTCTGACTCCGCCGCCAATCGAAAAGGTGCTTTGATAATCTCTGCTGTCATTGCCCCACTCCTATTCAAACATCGACCAATCGAACGCGGCACCACTCATGGCCAGCATCTCGTCCAGATCACGGGCATCCTGCTGACGGCGAGTGCCGTCTCGACGCACAATATTCATCACTTCCCAATGTCCGTCGCTTTGTCGTTCAAATTCCACCACACGCTCAGCATCCGGATCATCGATAAAATAGACATAGCGCTCCCCCGCATGGATTTGTGCGGGCGTGCTCATAATATGACCATTCATAAAACGCTGGTCTTGCACAAAGGTCTGCTCGGTTTCGATTGCCCTAAAAGGTGGCTGCGTCACGATCGGCGGTAACGGAAAAAACACATCATTCGGGCGCGCCATCAAAGCTCGACGGCGAGTTAAATAGGCATGCTGTGAATACTCATACTGGTCAAACCAAGCTCGAATCGCAGACATCGTTTCTGGTGTCGCCTCTGCGTTGTTTTGGCCTTTCACTTGCGCAATGCCCCAAACACCGTCCGTACAACGCAGCTCCACCGTGGCACGTTGTTCTCCAGCGTAACGATAGATATAGCTTTTGCCTGCCATCACCTCTTCTCGGTAACTGGCCACACAATGCTGCATCAGCTTGCCTTCATGGTGTAAGTCATAGACCGTACGGATCGGTTCAATTCGCTCATTACCCTTTAGCGGTGGCTTCGGGAAAACACCTTGTGCGTCGTTTTGCACTGGCACCACCTTATTTAAGCGCTTCATCCACTTCTCATGGCGCTTCAATAACCCTTGGTAAGAGTTCACCCCTAGAAAGTGTCCCGTGGCGTGAATGCCCAAGGCATTTCCCAAGCGCTGGATGTCTTCCGACAATGCTTTGATGTCACCAAGACGCTGCCTTCTGTGCAGAGGTGACATGTTATAAAGCTCAGCGAGATCGTTTTTCCAAGAACGAATATCTATGACCATGTCTTTTAAAATCATGGCTTGCAAGAACGCCACATTGGCCCCTTTAAAACCCGATAGATAGACAGCCTGCTGCAAGTCTGACGCCCAGCTTTTAAGGCGTTGCCACTCGTGTACGTCGCCCACGCTCAGCTGCACATTGCGTAGCCACTTGAGCACCCACTTTTCCCGATGCCCAGTGACCCATTCCAATAAGTCCACCCGTGAGTGGGTTAGCCACTGCTCGATTTGCTCTTTGCTAAGTTGTGCCTGGTCAGCACAACCAAGAAACAGCCAAGTCAGATTAAAATCTGATTCGCACAGCTGATTAAAGGCAGGGATGGTCATACAACGGTTAAGCATAGAGATCTGCAGATACCGTACAGAGCTTGCCATCCTGGACACCTCTTCCGGTAAAAAACGAACCACCTCGGCTAAGATTGGGCACGTTTGTGCCCAACTTAACAAAGGTAAACCTGCGTCTTGCTCCAGTTCTTTCCATTTGCGCTCATCCGCATGCCAGCGCTTCATCATGATGCCAGGGAAAGACAGCATATAAGGGACGATTGTCAGCTTTTCTTGAATCGGACTTTGGAGCTCCCAAACTAATGCTGGGCCCTCCATATACATAGACTCATCCTGACCGCGCTCGGCCACCAAAGCTTCTAAACGCTTTTCACGCGCTAATAACGCTTCACGTAAAATAGCCATGAATCAGTCCTGATATTTTGGTTTTCGTGGCGTACGACCACGATTAATTTTCTCTGGCACCCAATCCTTTGACTCGACTGGCACGGCTTTCATTAGCTTATTTTTATCCCCATAAGAGGGATGAACCTTAAACTCCACGGATGTCATAGAGACCTTGCCTAAGTACTCATCACCTAGGCACCGAGCAATGAGTTTTTCAATCAAGTAACTCAGCTCTGCTTGGGCATGCAGGTCCTCGCCAAACGGGATCATGTCGCGACCGCCGGTGTATTCAAATTCTTCACGAGAAATCTTCATACTTCCGTCCCAATCACTCTCATCATCCGGCAATGATAGGCCCAACTGGTTATCCCACATGTACCACTCGTTGTGCGGAACCGGAAACCAAAAATGGCAATTTTCTACATGCAACCACGGGCGAACACGTTTAGTTGCCTCGCGCCATGAGCGAACATCGACCTCCTGCAGGAAGCCACCCTCTTCCTGAATCCCCTCTAAATCGAAACGCTCTTCTAAAGCGCAAGCGGTGTCGTCAAAAGAAAACCAATCCGCCAGATCTTCCGTCGAAGCAATATAAATAGGATCTGTTGCGATGGAGTTTGCAACGCGCGTCGTTGACACCCAGAAGGTTGCGGAAAAATCAGCATTTTTCAGCACATAAAGCTCTAAGCCCTTAATTAACTCTTTACGTACTTTTCGGATCGCAGAATGATTGATGTAATTTGGGCGATCATTACGGCCATCAAAGGTGTATAAGTCCAGCTCGTAGACATATTTCACTTCGGGAATATAGAACTCAGGATCGAAAGAAACAAAAGGGATGCGGTTGGGAAAACGGCGTAGGTTATCAGTATGAATAAGCATAGGAGCTGTCCTTGTGTTTAGTTTAACAAGGACAATCATAGGCGACGGTCGCGACATAACTTGTCGCTAACTAAATGATTTTAAAAGAAAAAACTTAAACTATTTTCGGAACCAATCTTACGAGCTAACTCAATAAACATCAACTAAAAACGTAACCAAAACCCAATAACACTGTCGCATCAGGCGTTATGATGGCTCAAAACCACCAAAAGGAGAGCTTAATCATGAAATGTCTCTCTTTTGAGATAGTAAAGGTGACTACTACATCGGCTGGGGATTTATTGAAGATGAATGCATCGACCCAAACGTCACCTTCGAATGCCCGAAGTGCGAGATCAAGCTAAGGTACTATATAGACGAAGGCACCTATCAAGGTGCCAGCGTTACGGTGATTGAGATTGTGGATCACTAAAAGCAAACTTTCATGATTTAACAGTTGAATAACTGGCTAAAATTATTTACAAACGCTTTACACATCAACAACATATAGAAGGGATTCTCAATGAGAAATGCCATTATTGTTTTAGAAAACCCATGGGAGCTTGACCCTACAGACGCTCACCGCTCTTCTGTACTTCCGTTTATGGAGGGTATTGCTAAATTTCACGAAGATACACGTGTTTACTACGCCAATTTCTACGACAAGAAATCTTTTCAAACTGCACTAGATATCCTATGCAAAGATAACTTCGATAACATTATTGTCTACGTAGCAGCCCACGGATTTAAAGATAAGCTGGCTGGCACTTTAAAACTTTCTGACGCACTCTTTCTAATTGGTCAGAAATCTAAGAAATTCAATATTAGTGGGGTGTTACTTGGCTCATGTTTTGTTGGCCAAAACGCTCCTTTGATAGAGGTTTTCACAGAGTCAACAAGACTACGCTGGTGTGCTGGCTACGCTACGACCACTTGGTGGATGGAAGGCACATTGATTGACTGCTCTATCCTAAATCGTATGCTATTTATGAGTGCTGAAGAAGATTTCAATTCTCATGACGAAATCGTCAAAGAGTTTGCTCGAGGTATAGAAATGTTTAATTTCGAGAACCCAGTAGGCACTGACGAGTATGAGAACCCTGTATCGTTCAGAGAATCTATCAGGCTTTACACACAGCCTAAAGGCCGTGGCCAGCGTGCCAGAAACAGTACCGATGCAGTCTGGGAATTCCTTGATGATTTGTACTGTGATGATGAGGAGTGGGATGAATCAGCATAATATGATTTCTTCATAACCAACTAATACAACATCGTATGGTGTTTAGTTTTGGGCTAGAGCGCAATCGCTCTAGCCCAGTTGCATAACAGTTGATGATCCCTTTTTGTACTTACTTTATTAGGATTGTTAAAACTTCCTTAACCTCATAAATTAACGACACATAAGTTTTGCGTTGAAAGTGAGCAATAGCCGATACAATAAACTCATTATTTAACCGTTACTTGACCGTTCATCAGCATCGGGAGTAGCCAGTCGCGTAGCTTTACCAGCTGTTCATTTTCCACAGACCTAAATTTTATCTGTTGAAATAATGGATGTACCTTTTCGTGATATAACTGCAACACTTGGCTCGATGGCTTCATAATACCAATTGAACTAAAGTCACCTTTGTTCATATTTGCAAAGGTGTTGCCGGTCTTGGCTTTTGCTCCATCAAAGTAGGTCTTAATTGAAAAATACAAATAGTACTTATTGACCTCGTTGCTGCATACAACAGTGTTAATTTGCTGATTAGTTTGAGCTGGAGTAGTTACAAAACCCACTAGACCTGGGCTGGCGATACAAGTTACACAAATACTATCTTCTGGCAAAAATTTGCTTTTCTGAGTTGAAGCACCTTGTTCACTAAGCGTTTCCTCGGTAGACACGACATACGTATTCCCTCGAATATCACCGATTGTGATAAACGGTACATTTCCACCAAAATACTCAGGATTGTCTGTTGAGGGGGTTTTTCCTGTAACAATATTGGGTTCGATAGCTCCTATCGATGAATCCTCCCACCCCTCCGGTATTTCGCGCTTTAGGGTCGGGTTGTAGACCATTTTACCGCCGGAGGTTTTGTAGGGTTTGCCGTTAGCATCGGGGAAGTCGAACTGTACAAACCAATAGTCGTACAGGGTTTTGGCCATCGCTTCCAGTTCGGTGTTAATGCGGTTGTTGAGTTCAATTTTTTGGTCTAACACCTTTAAAACGTTCGCAATCTTCTTTTGACTATCTAGATTTTCCGGCAAGCGAATTGGATAGTTTTTTATGTCGCTCGAATTTAAGTTTTTGCGAACACCTGACGAAAGATTTCGGAGTTCGTCATATTGAGTTTTTAAGAAATAGTAAACGTATTCAAAGTCCGCTTTATTAGGATCTATAACAACATTGCAACAAGCCTGATTGGTAGCCATTGCCTTTTTCAGGATAGAAAGGTTTCCCCGAGTCTTTCCCTCGCCATACATAGCGATTGAAAGCGAATTTTCAGGAAACAGCTTAATGCTTGTCTTTTCTAATGCAGCTTCGGATATATGTTCATTTGTCTCATAAATATATTTTTCACCGAGCTGTTCAGTTTTGAGCCAAGGAATTGTCCCGTTTTCCCAGAATTCAGCATTGCTTCTCAGTGGTGTTAAACCACTCGAAATGTTTTTTGATATTTCGGATAGTAGCTTAGTGGTCATAATTCACCCCCGCCAACTGCTTTTTAATCTCAGCTTCCAAATCACGAGACTGGCTAAATAAGCTATCTAAATTATTGGTAAAGCCCTGCATTTTTTCCGAAAACTGCTCTGGAGTAATATCGACATATTCGATTTTGACATCAAAGTATTGGCCTGCACTTAATGAATAGTTTTTGGCTTCGATGTCGGCGTAGCTGACCGCGACGGAAAAATCGTCTTCCGCTTCTTTGGCGTTAAACACATCAATAATTTGTTGCTCTTCTTCAGGCGTTAATACGGTTTTTTGGTTTTTGCCGTCTTTGACCTTTTCACCCAGATTAGACGCATCGACCAGTACCACATCACCATCGTTGCTGACGTCGATAAACAGAATAGATACGTTAGTACCGGTGGTGGCGAAGATGTTGGATGGCATAGAAACAACGCCCGCCAGCATTTTGTTTTTCACCAAATGTTCGCGAATGCCTTTGTCAATGCCCGATTGTGCGGTAATAAAACCTGTAGGCACTACGACTGCGGCTTTGCCGCCCGGTTTGAGTGAGGCAATGATGTGCTGCAAGAACAATTGGTAGATTTCCATCTTGTCCTTGGCTTTGGCTTTAATCTTTGGAATACCGGCAAAGAAACGCTCTTTATTTTCTTTGCTATCGAGGTCATCCCTAAAATCACTGAAATCGAGCTTAAACGGCGGGTTGGAGACGATGTAGTCAAAGCGTTTTAGCTCTTTACCGTCTTTATGGTAGGGATGCAGTACCGTATTACCCTGAATGACATTCGGGATTGAGTGCACCAAGTTGTTTAAGATCAGGTTTAAACGCAGCAGGTTGGAGGATTTTTGTGAAATATCCTGAGTGTAAATGCTACAGCGGTTTTCACCAATGGCGTGCGCCACGTTCATTAACAAAGTGCCAGAACCTGCCGATGGGTCGTAACAACTAACATTACGCACAGTGCCGCGTTGATCTTCTGGCACTAGGATTTCCGCCATAATGCGCGCTACCGCATGTGGAGTAAAATACTCGGCGTATTTACCGCCAGAATTACTGTTGTAGTCTTTGATCAAGTATTCAAAGATGGTGGCATAGAAGTCGAATTTTTGCGTGAAAATACGCTCAAAACTGAACTCCACTAATTTATTGATAATGGCTCGGCAGAAGGCATCGCGTTTGGAATCGTCAGCAATGTATTGGCTTATGCGGTCGAACAGTACCACTTTTGCGCCGCCATCGGTTTTTACCGCGAAGACATCGTTATTGCTAATGGCAATGTCAATTAAGGTGTCATCAAACAGTTTGGCAAAGTCGGGCGCGTTTTGTTGGCTAAACAGATAACTAATAAAATGCTGCGTTTTTAGCCGCGCAGTATCGCCGCCCATTTGCAGTTGCAGCATGTCGAGGTCATCTTCTGACATGGCTGCTAGGGCTTCTTCCCACTTATCGGCTTTGGCGATGTTATCGTCGAGCTTTTTCGCTTCAAAGGCGAACTTGTCGTTTAAAAACTTGTACAAAAACGTTTGGGTAATGATTTTGAACTCGTTACCGTCGTTACCTAAACCATAGTTGGCACAGATGCTTTTTAAGCTATCAATCAGGGTTTTGGTTTTTTGCTGAAATTCTAATTCAACCATTTGGTGTTTACTTCCTAATCAGTGTTACCCGCATTACCACGCTTGGCTGCCGGTATTAAATTCTTTTAAATATTCCGCGACGACTAGGTGGTTAATGTAACGTGAGGCGTCGGCGTTGAGTTTGATGTTTTGTTCTTTCATAAAGCGGCCAATCACCAGCGGCATCATTTGGCGCTCAAAGTAGCTTTCGTTATCCAAGACTTGGCTGTTGTTAAGCACTTGTTCGTCGGCATCTTGCTTCACGCCGGCCAATGCAGCGAAGATTTTACGCTCCGACTCACTGATATCAGTTTGGCTTTGCTGACGTTCTTGCAAGCGCTTGTGAATACGGGTGTATTTGGCATCGCCAAGGTACTTTTGCCTCAGCTGGTTGTTTTGGCGGTTAAGCTCTTGTACACAGTCGTGAATTTTATTCAGCGATTCTATATTGGCAACCATTTCATCTTGAGTCACTTCGCTTAAGTTTTTCTTCTTAAACAGCCGCTCTAGCTCTTCTTTTAAATTAATAAACTGCGGGTCTTGCTGGTCAAAGTTGCTGGCCAGTGCTTCACGGGTTTGACGTAGCGTATTCTTTAGCTTGTCTGCCAGTATCAATTCTTCTTCACCGATTTTTACAAACTTAAAAATCACGTCTTCTAAGGCGCGGTTGAGCAGATTACTGGTATCTTGTCCGTTTTCTAAGTCATTTTTAAGGTTGAGTAAGTCCAAGTGGTTGCTGGTTTCACGATACAGTACATTAAGCTTGGTAAAATCCAGTTCATCCAAAAAGTCATATTCACCTTGTAAGCGAATCAAATTATACAAGCTGCGAGCATCGGCTAAAGCTTTCTTTAGCGCTAGCACGGCATCTCGGTCTTGCATTTGGCTAATCTGGTTACAGAACTCTTCCATGTTGTCTGTTTCGAAACGAAACAGTACATCTTTTACATGTTCAATTTCTTGCTTGATCTCTTCCTGAGATTTAAACAGATGTGAGTAGTGCTCCATTTCATCGCCTAGCTCCGACTGTAATTCGTCGAAATAAGCTTTATTAGTAGCATCAAACTCTTTACGAATATCGGCAAAATCTACTACATAGCCATAGCGGAAATCTTTGTAAGTACGATTCACACGTGTAAGCGCTTGCAGCAAATTGTGTTTGCGGATCACCCGACCAAGATAGAGCTTTTTCAGACGCTTGGCGTCAAAGCCAGTAAGTAGCATATTATAGACAAACAAAAAATCGATTTTACCGGCTTTGAAGTCTTCTACCCAGTCATTACGCTCTTCTTTGGTTCCTATGTCGTGCAGAATCAAGGCAGCAGATTTTACTTTTTGCACTTTTTTAACAGATTCAGCATAAGAGGTTGGCAAAGACTCAGCGACTTCGAGAACCTGACTATTTGAGCCAATTGCTTTCGGTAGAATAGGCGTATCAGCATAAACGCCATTGAAAATTTCAAACATTTTCTTGGCTTGTTTAGCACTGTCGCAAATGACCATACCACCGATACTTGCATCGTTTAGGGCACCACGACTTTTTTCAAAATCATTGATTACGTAAGTCAGCATGGGCTCAACAAAACTATCATGGGCGTAGATTTCCGTGCGATCGACATCGCCCATTTTGACTTCGGCTTCTTCAAGAGCTTTTTGCAATTCGATTTTGTATTGGGTGCTGATTTCCTCACGAATCAGCCGCAAGGTGTAACCGTCAGCAATTGATGCGTTGTAGTAGTACTTGTGAATATAGTCACCAAATAAGACGCGTGAGTTGTAATCATCCCCCAATAGTGGCGTGCCAGTTAGACCAACTTTGATGGCGTTGCAGTCTGACTGACTCAAGTTGGCTAAAAAACTGCCTTTGGGGTTATAACTGCGGTGTACTTCGTCTAAAAAGTACACGCGTTGTATCGCGATATTGTAGTCTTTAGTGCTGACTACATCTGGGTCATCTTTAAACTTCTGAATGTTCACCACAGTGATTTCCGGCTTGCCAGAATGGTTGTGAATCACCTGTGTGGCTTTGATGTCACGGGTAAAGGCATCTCGTGAATTGATGGTATGAACAGTTAAACCGCGGGCGGTAAACTCGCGCTGCGCCTGTTTCAGTAAGTCTAAGCGATCAACGATAAAGTAAAACTTAGGAATGACTTGCTGTTTTTGAAAGTAGTCGGTTAAAAAGCGTACGTTGTAAAACGTCAGTGCAGTTTTACCACTGCCTTGTGTGTGCCAAATTATACCTTTTTTCACGCCCTCGCTTAACTTGCTCTCAATGGCTTTGGTGGCAAATAACTGCGGGTAACGCATAATGTGTTTTTGTAGCCCGTCTGACTCGGACACATAAACCAAGGCGTAACGCAAAATAAAGGCTAAGCGCTCACGACTGAGTAAAGAGGTACAAATGCGGTTGGTTGGACGATCTGGCTGCTTGTTGGTCTGGAACTCTGGGTTACTGCGTATCACTTCCAGATTATTGTCTTTTAAGACATTTAGCTCGTCATCATCCGATACCTGCTTCAGCAAGGCGGTTAAGTTTAAGATTTCCTCTTCACGAAAATAGTTAAATATCGGATTGTTGTAAGAGCTACTGGCGTAGAAGGCACCTTGTACGGGCTCTGGGTCGCTAGAGTCGTATTCCATGTTATTGGAGAAAATCATAAACTGGGTGATGTTGGCAAAACGCTTGAATTTAGGGTTTTGAAAGCGTTTGTTGATGCGGTCTCGCTCGGCCAAAATACCATCGCGGTTATTGGGCTTTTTCACCTCAATAAATATCAGAGGCATGCCATTGATTAGAAGTGTGATATCAGGGCGAAACTCTTCATCGCCATTCTGGCACGTCAGTTCGGTAACAACATGGAAGGTATTGTTATTAAAGTTTTCAAAGTCGATCAGCTTGGTATTTGAACGCTCCGATAGGCGTTCAAAGAAGGCTTTACCTAAGTCTTCGTTATCGAGCAATAATTTGACATCTTCTAGCAAGCGCCCCGCTTCTATAGCTTCAATACCAGGGTTAATTTTAACAATTGCGGTTTTGAATAAATCAGGGAAGATATTGGTATCAAGATCCCAGCTTTGCTCTTTGAGTGATAGATATTGATAGCCTAAACGCATTAAGTGAAGTATTGCAGGGATTTTGACACGTGAATCTTCGTTGAACATCTACCAGTCCTTGTTTATAAGTAATCAACTGAGCGCAGTATAACTCCTTAAGATTTCATAGTCTTGTAACTACTATCTTTACTTTGCACCCTTACTAGAAGCCAAATTGGCACTTAAGTTTCGCCCCTCACGCTAACCTAAACCCGCTCTTGCTCTGCCATAAATTCGAGGCACTGTTCCTCGCAATCTGATAGACCCAATCCGCCACAGGCATGGATGTATCGGTGTCACACTCCACGTAGCTGGCGAGTTGTTCGGAGATTAAGCTGGCGTGATTGGCAAGGTTGTTTAGATAGGTAAAAACGTTTAAGACGTGGCGTTCGATTAGGCGCTGTAGACGTTAGATTTTCTTCTGGCTATGTCAAATAAGCCGCTATTAGATGCGTTTCAGCGCTAAATGGTTTAGACGCGCATTCCCACTCCCCAAAACGTAAAAAAGCCAGAGTACATGCTCTAGCCTTCTATTCATCTGTGTTTCAGCGATTCGTTCCCGCTATATCCCATTTAAAATCATTTAATACCGCTTTAGTGGTCTATGACATAAGTTTCAGGACATCACAAGCGAACCGACGAGCTTCGGGTTATGACCGAACGATATAAACTTTGGATTTACTGCTAGGAAAGACTTTGGAGTGTAAGTCTTGAGTTGGTTGCGGGAGCCGGATTTGAACCGACGACCTTCGGGTTATGAGCCCGACGAGCTACCAGGCTGCTCCATCCCGCGCCTGAAAAAGTCGAAGAGTACGACTTCTATATTTGCAATTCTTTAAACTGGTTGCGGGAGCCGGATTTGAACCGACGACCTTCGGGTTATGAGCCCGACGAGCTACCAGGCTGCTCCATCCCGCGCCTGAAAGTCTAAAGAAATTGACTTACTATTTGTATCTTTGAACTGGTTGCGGGAGCCGGATTTGAACCGACGACCTTCGGGTTATGAGCCCGACGAGCTACCAGGCTGCTCCATCCCGCGCCTGACAGTCAAAGATAACTGATTGTGAATGCGAATCTTAGAATTGGTTGCGGGAGCCGGATTTGAACCGACGACCTTCGGGTTATGAGCCCGACGAGCTACCAGGCTGCTCCATCCCGCGTCATTCAGTCTAGTGACTGTTTAAGATTGTTATTCAAGTGATTATGGTAGCTATAAAAACTAAATGGTTGCGGGAGCCGGATTTGAACCGACGACCTTCGGGTTATGAGCCCGACGAGCTACCAGGCTGCTCCATCCCGCGCCTGATTTAGTTTTAACTAATCACTTTTGGATCACGAACATTGCTCGCTCACCGTCGTTGCGCTCAACTCTTTGCAGTGCCTTGCCTCAACGAGGTGCGCATAGTACGGATCTTTTTCTGATTGGTCAACCCCTTAGCTTAAAATCTTTTAATTCTAATCGTTCAGGATAGCCTAAAGAGGAACAGTAACAACGCAGACCAGATTGATCCGATTGAATATGGCGACAGTATCGAGAAATCATTTCGCGCGCATTTTGTGACATGCCCTGCCAGTTCATTAGATAGTTTGTGTAGTGAAGTTGCTGTGTCGAATTGACCACCCAGCCGTTTTCACCATCACGGATACCAAAGTTGCGATCGTCCGGCGAAATCAATAACACCGGAATGCCATAGCCGTTGGCCACTTCAATGATATTGCATTTCATGACCAGATCCGCAGACACCACCAACAAACCACTTTCCTCTAACATCACTTTAGAAGGTGGTAAGAAATCATTCAGTGGCAAACTTTGACAAACGATGCCATTCACACTGGCATGCTCAGTAATCTGTTTAGCTTGGGAATCTTCATTAATGCACACCACTTGGCCCGAGGCCTTTGAATTGGAGTGCGGATAAAAGTAATCACTTAGCTCCTTACCACTGCCCCACACATCTTCTTTATGAATGTAGCTCGCGATTCTTGCGATCGCAGAAGGCACCAAGCCGCTTTCCAGCCATTCAGGAAGACGGTTAGTATGCAACTTACAACGCAATGTCGGACTGATTAACGCCGCCAGCGAGTTGGGCTTTGAGCCAAAGGTAATCAGGTGCAACGGAGATTCTTGATGAACCAAGTCCATTAAGGCGCGCATGCTTGGCTTAATCTGATCTTGAGCACTGTCCGTAGTGTATGACAGGGACACAATTCGAGACGTGAGCGAAAAGCGCCCAAGCTCAAACGCGAATTCATCAATGAAGGCTTTTAGGGCTTCATTTTCCTCGCGAGCGTCCCAAATGATTAATGCATCGGCCATAAATGCGGCATCCTTAAAATAGATAAATCAAGTTTATGCTAGGCTACCTTTAAAACCATCTTTACATAGTAGATTTTTGCATCTAAGCGTAACCATATGTAAAAACTGTTTATTATATAACCAGATTAAATATCACATATTCAGGGCTATTTTTATGTTTGAATTAACAGATAAGTTATTGAAAAAATGTACAATTCCATCAAAAGAAGAGGCACTAAAAGGTCGTAGTGAACCAATATTCATAGAAGAAACCCATTTAGTTACAAAAGAAAACATAAAACGCCATTCAGAAATGCATGAAAAGGAGATTTACCTTGCTCTAGGTTGCTTTTGGGGCGCTGAACGCAAGTTCTGGAACACTCCCGGCATCAAGGTTACGGCAGTGGGTTATGCGGGCGGATATACCCTTAACCCAACCTATGAAGAAGTCTGTACCGGCCAAACCGGCCATACTGAAGTGGTGAAAGTCATCTTTAATATAGATGAGATTTCGCTCGATGAAGTGCTAAAAGTGTTTTGGGAAAACCATGATCCAACCCAAGGCATGCGCCAGGGCAACGACATTGGCAACCAATACCGTTCGGCTATTTACACCGTGAATGACGAAGACCTTGAAATCGCCTTGGCTAGCAAGGCTCGCTACCAACAACGCTTATTGCAATCAGGTTTTGGCATGATCACCACAGAAATTGAACCACTAGAGGTGTTCTACTTTGCTGAGACTTACCATCAGCAGTATTTGTTTAAGAACCCAAATGGCTACTGTGGTCTAGCAGGTACTGGCGTCGGCTGCCCAATTGGGCTTGACCTATAAGACACAAAAAAAGGGCGATGTTTTTCATCGCCCTTTCTGCTGCATAAATTAACCGATATACAAGCTTAAGCCGCTGCTACGCTCAACCTTACGGTTCATGGCTTCTTCTAATACTGGCTGACTGCCCGAGATTAGGGTGAAGTATTGCTTAGAGCGAGTAATGCCCGTATAGATCAGCTCTTTGGTCAGAATCGGCGAGCTTTGGCTCGGTAATAACATGGCCGTATGGGTGAACTCAGAGCCTTGGGATTTATGCACCGTCATGGCAAACACCGTCTCGACACTTTGTAAGCGACTTGGTAGCACCCAACGCACGCCCCCTTTACCATCACTGAAAATCACCCGCTGCTTTAATTCACCATTAATGGGGTAAAGCAAACTGATGCCGATATCACCGTTCATCAGATCAACACTGTAATCGTTTTGCGTCACCATCACTGGTCGTCCGAGATACCACAAACTGGCGACCGATCTGAGCTTACCGGCTTTGAGTAGCAACTGCTCAATACGATGATTCATGCCCTCTAAGCCCCATTCACCACGGCGCATGGCCACCAACAATTGGAAGCTCACATGCTTCTCAAGCACCTGCTTACCCCAAGCATCAAACGCTTCCGAGCCTGCTGATATCGACGGTATGGCGTTGACCAGATCTAAGTACTCGCCATAGCCAGATACCAATAGCTGACGCACCTCTTGAGTCAAGTCAGTGTGAGCCGATTGATCCTGAACCAGATGTCGAAGTGCTGGCGCACTTGGCGACTCAAGTTCGCTTTGGGCAAAGATTTGCTGCAGTTTGGGCAGCTTTTTCTCTGACATCTCGCTATTGACCAAACTTGCTAACTGATGAATCACGCCCCCTTCAACAAAGCGATAACTATGACGCAGCATACACACCGCTTGGTTAAGCGTAGTGCCATCATCGTCAATATAGGTGTCAGGGATGGTTTGATGACAAACCTCCTCAACCCACGCGGCGGTATGGCTGGTGTAGTTACCATCAGTCGCCCCACGACACAGATCGCCGAGCACATAACCAGCTTCTACCGAGGCGAGCTGATCTTTATCACCCAGCAAAATCACCCGAGTATCCGGCTCAATGCCGTCAAACAAGCTGGCCATCATTTCAATATCAATCATGGAGGCTTCGTCCACCACCACGATATCCGCCACCAAAGGATTGGCTTTGTTATGGCTAAATTGACGCGAATTTGGCTTTGGTTTCAATAAGCGGTGCAAGGTGGTCACTTGCGTCGGAATAATTTGCTTTAGATCCGAGGGCTGTATGCCACCCAGCTCCGGCAATTCTAAACGCGCCAAGTTCGCGGCAATGGATTCATTCAAGCGAGCGGCCGCCTTACCAGTTGGTGCCGCCAAACGGATCGCCAACGGTGGTAATTGGTGCTTTAACCGTTGCCCTTGAAGCAGCGCCAAAAGCTTTAATACGGTGGTGGTTTTACCGGTACCTGGGCCACCGGTAATAATGGAAAAATGGTTACTGGCAGCAATACCACAGGCGATTTTCTGCCAATCGGTGCTGTGCTCAGAGGCATCCTGAAACAAGGCACCTAACAGCTCACGGATATCGTCCTCAGACACGCTGGTAGCTCGATTAAGACGCTGATTAATCCCAGAGACGATGGTTTGCTCAGCCTGCCAGTAACGGCGTAAATAAAGCAAACAAGCGCCGTTATGCTGTACCAATACAAACGGCGTGTTTTGCTTAGTTGAATCACCAACATCCGAAGCAATCGCTTTACTGTTCAGCAAAGCTTGCAGCAAGTCCTTAAGCGGCATTTCTGCGGCCCAATCACGCAAACTCTGATGCAATGCTTGAGCCTGCTCATCTTCACTTTCAAACGCCCCCAAGTAGCTTTCTGGGGCTTTTAACCATTGCCCGATATCGATACACACCTGGCCTAAGGAAGCACTGTAACTGGCGGTCATCAACACTGGCAGGATCGCATCGGCTAGCTCTGGCTCTTCTTCCTTCATCCATTTCACCAGGGCGTAATCCACATAACGCACCAGCTTGGCATCGACCCAGTGTTTTAAGTTTTCCATATCAAACATATTCAAGCTCCTGCTGCACCGCATCGACGCTGTTTTCACCGGCAAACATGGCATCCAGTTTTTCAATCAAAGCTTTTGCTGGCTTATCCATAATTAAGCCTTGGGTATCGGTGTTTTCAAAACCACGTAAAAAGAAGTACACCGCCCCACCCACATGCTTATCGTAATCATAATGTGGAATGCGATCTTTTAGGTGTCGATGTAAGGCCACCAAATACAACACATATTGCAAGTCATAACGCTTTTTCAGCAACGCAGCTTTTAAGCTGTCTGCGTCATAGCTAGCATCCTGTTCACCAAGATAATTGCTCTTCCAATCGATCACATAATATTGCCCATCAATATGCGCGACCAAGTCGATAAAGCCTTTAAACATACCTTCTAATTGCTGGTAGTTCGCCGCGGGACGCTCCAAACCGCCCCAAGTGTATTGACGCACCAAGGCATCCAAACACTGGGAGTGCACGGCATTGGCCGCAAACATAAACTCCAACTCCACTGCGACATCTTTGGGTGGCAAGTCAATCAATCTAAAGCGGTAGCACTTGCTCGATGGCAGCTGATCCAATTGCCAACGAGTCCCGAGAAAAGCCTCCAACCAACTCGAAAGCTCAGGCACAAAGGTTTCCAATTGACGCTTGCGACAACGGGCTTCGAGCATTTCTAAACGCGCAGATTCATCCGCATGTGCCGCGGCAAAACCTTGTAAGCGTTGCCCGTCTGATGTTTGAAAACGTTGCTCTGCCGCCCACTCTAAAATTCCATGTAAAAAGGTACCGATATGGCTGCCGCGAGGCAGACGATGCATCAGTTTTTCACCTGTTTTAGGCAATGCATCGCCTTCGATCACAAGATCTTCATCGTCAGCGAGTTGCTCATCCACTGGTTGCTCTGAGGTGGTGCTGGTAGGAAATTCCAATCCTTCCTTACCGCCATAAGTAAACGAGGAATAACTGGCAATCCACCAAGGCTCAATACCCAAGTTCTGCACCTGGCGAGCGGCACGAAATTCTAATGTATCGTTACCTTGATAGGCGTCGATCTCTTCTTTGACTGACACAACAGTAAAGGTGCTTGGCATATCATTGGCGATATCCACCACCGAACGCTCGTCAACCCCCAACAGCACATGAGCAGCGGAAGTTATTTCGCCGACCTCCCCATCCTTATTACGCTTTGGATCGCCAATCGCAATCCACTGAGCACAGATAGCACGGGTCATGGCCACGTAAATTTTACGCACGTCTTCGGCGAGACGCTCCCCGTCGGCCAGCTCTACTTCGTCACTTGAGGCTTGGAAGGTCAGTGCGAGATTTTCCATCTCATCGTGGTATTCAATCGGAAAATCGCCGGATTTCACGGGTCGTGCATAATCCAAGAACGGCAACATCACGATGGGGTATTGAAGGCCTTTGGATTTATGCACGGTCACCACTTGCACCAAGTCGGCATCACTCTCAAGACGCTGTTGCGTGCTTTCTTCACCAGATTTTTCCGTGGTGATGCGTTGCTCCAAATGGTGAATCAAAGCCTGCTGGCCTTGAATGGTCTCCGAGGCCTGCTGCAGCAATTCAGAGATATGGAACAAATCGGTAATGGAACGTTCGCCATTAGGCTCAGATAAATAGCGTCCGGTGACATTTTGCTCGGTGAAGAAGCGATGCAATACCGCCATCACACCAAACTCATACCAATGCTTATGATAGCCGCGGAACAGCTCGATAAAGCCTTCCCAAAACAGCTCATCATGATTAAGTCGGTCCAAATCAATGAGTGACAAGCCCATTAAGCGCGAGCCAAGCGCGACACGTAAATGGAAGCTATTAAAGGGTTCTGCCATGGCTCGTAACAAACGCAATACATCGTCGGCTTCTTCTGTTTCAAACACATCGCTGGCATCGGACAAATAGACACTGGCGATATTGAGCTCAAATAAGGCACGACGAATCTGTTTCGCTTCATTGCCGCTATTGACCAAGATAGCAAAGTCTTTTGGCTGCAGCGCACGAGCGCCCTCACCTAGATTGATCGTAGCCTTACCGGCTTGGGATAAATTCAGCAAAGACGCCACTTCATTGGCCGTCACTTTGGCACGATCCGGGCTTTTCGCTTCTTTCTCATCTTCGCTTTCTTTAGGCGTCAAATCCCAAAGATTTTGTACCGCACAACGCTTACCATGAATCAGCAACTCAATTTCATCTTTTTTACCAGCCCCGACCGGCTGAAACGGGATGGGATTCTGCTTAGCGTCTTTAAAAAGAAACGCGCCTTTTGGATGATGAGCTTCGCCATGTTCGAAAAAGTGGTTTACGCTCGCCACCAACTCGTGAGCAGAACGATAGTTATGCGTCAGTGTGTATTGACGTTCACCCGTGTCACGCTTGGCCGATAGGTAGGTAAAAATATCCGCCCCACGAAAGCGATAAATGGCCTGCTTTGGGTCACCGATCATAAAGAAGCCGGTATCTGGGTGCGGCTCAGACACATTGTAGATGGTATTAAAAATGCGATATTGCACTGGGTCGGTGTCTTGGAATTCATCCACCAGAGCAATTGGGAATTGTTTGCGAATCACCTCTGCCAGACGCGAACCGCCTTCGCTTTGCAATGCTTTATCCAGCTTAGACAGCAGATCGTTTTGACTGAGCACACCGCGCTGTACTTTTTCTTGCTCAACACGCTCGGCAACCCAATGACTGCTATGGCTAATTAAGAATTCATCTGGCGTTGCTAATTGCTCAACGGCCTCGGGCAATTGAGCCAAAGCGGCCGCCGCTTTAAGGTCAATGGTAATTTGACTGGGATCTTTCCAATGCCCCGTTTCTAGCAGTGCAATTTTGGCAAAGCTTTTACCGTCAAATAACTTATGCAGGATCGACAGGCTATCTGTTTGGCTGCTAGACCAAGTTTGTAATGCATCAAAGGTATCCTCTAGATGCTTTTTATTAAGCGAACGACCGTTGATCAACTTGTTCTTAGTGGCTGCTTCATGACCTTGGATCAACGCTGGCAAAGCGTCTTTCACTTGCTGTTTCAGGCTGGTGATTTCTTCCGCACGATCCTTTTCAATGGCCTGAAGCTTATCCGACAGTTCCATCTCTGGTTTTGTAAAAGCATCTGTTTTATAAATCAGTGCATTGACCTTTTTGTAGAGCGCATTGGGCGACTTGAAGACGCTTAACACTTGGCGTAGCTCAGGCTCATCTAGGGTAAATACCTTCTCTCGCCAATAGTCTTCACAGGCTTGGATAATCAGTGGCTTTTCATTTTCGATCAGGGTTTGCTGGAAGTTCAAACCGCTGTAAAACGCATGTTCGGACAACACTCGGCTACACCAAGAGTGAATGGTGGACACGGCTGCTTCGTCCATCCACTCCGCCGCCACATCTAGGCGACGGGCAGCACTGTTCAGATCTTGCTCCTTAGCAATCTCTTGTTTTAAGGCCTTTAGTAATGGATCTGGCTTCTCTGGTTCGTCTTGTAAACGAAAATAGTTCGCCGCCTCGACCAAGCGAGCACGAATACGATCACGCAATTCACGGGTCGCCGCCTTGGTAAAGGTCACCACTAGAATATTGGGCGGCAAGAGATAATCACTAAAGCTGTTATCACCACCGTGTTTCAGCACTAAGCGCAGGTACAACAAGGCCAAAGTATAGGTTTTACCGGTACCAGCACTGGCTTCAATTAAAGCAGAGCCCGTCAGAGGAAACGTTAATGGGTCAAGTTGATTGGTCACGTCGCTCATGCGTTTTCCTCCTTCTTCAAACTGCGCAAAATCGGCTCGCAAAGTAGCTTGGCGTAATGCTCTAGGGTTTTCACTTGCGCATCGCTTAACGGCTCTTGAATATGCAAACGAGCATAGTGATTGCGGGCTTTATCCAAGTCCTGATTTAGATAATTTTCAATCATGCGCTCTTGCTCAGATTTCTGAGCACGTTGGCTAGACACCAACAAGCCCATGCCGCCATTGATACCAAAACAAAGCGGTTCATGCATGGCCTTTAACCAAGCAGCCGCCAGTGACTCAAACTCTTTCTTAGCCATTTTGGTTTCCATACCATAAAAACGCATATCACCATTAGGCGTCATTAACTGAGTATCCACTGGTCGTTGATGGACCACATTAGCGACCAAGTGACGTACCCAAGCGTTGACTAAATTGCGCCAAGTGGTCGCTGTTCCCACCTTATTATCCGTCACTTCCCGTTCAATGCTGGCTTCTTCAGCAATCTGGCTGTCTTTGTAGGCATTGGAGGTTTGCATAATAAACTGCACTAATTGGCCATTTGCATCGGGGCGGTAGAGTCGATCTAAGTCGTCTTCATAGCTAACCGTTTGCTCGCCGATTTTTACGCTAAATTCTGCTTGTCGAAGCGTATCGACTGTCGGGATATGACCCGATACAGCCTTCTTCCAGCCGAAATACAGTTGCTTCACCTTGGTCGGAAACAGCTTTTCACGACGGATTTGCGAAAAGGCACCGCCATGCAACTCCCCTGCGGCGATCAACCGCTCCAGCTCATTTTCTACTCGATCATCCCACTGGGATTCGGTGACCTCATGACGCTTAGCGTATTGCAGCATGTGCTCATGCACTTGCCACTCTTCTAAACCATCGGATTCGAAGTTTTCCACCACCTTGGTTTCTTGGATCTCACTTGGCTTACGGATGTCCAAGCGCTCGCTGTACAAGGCATCCACTGGAGAGCGATAAAAGGCCGTCAGTTTGCGAGCATTGAGCGGCGCATCGGGCTGCCAAGTTGGTAACTTGGCCTGTTTCTCTTCCATAGTAGGCGCGCTGTCATAGGCCGTTTGCCATTCATGTTGATAGGTAAAGACTGGCGCATCGCCTTGAAAATAACGACGACTGAAGGATTGCATCGGATAGTCGCGCGTAAGCTTTTCAGACAGCTTGTCATCACTCCAGGCTTTATTGAGGTAATCTCGTAACTGCCCCACCAACACTGAAGGCGGTTGCTCGCTGTTGTCTTTAGCGCTGCGTCCTTGCCAGCTAATGACCAGCTTATCGCGGGCTGATAGCACGGCTTCTAGAAAGAGGTAACGGGCATCTTCACGGCGGGAACGGTCACCCGGACGGTAGTCCCCCACCATCAAGTCGAAATCCATCGGCGTACTGACTTGCGGGTAATCGCCGTCGTTCATACCGATCAAGTAAACCTGTTTAAACGGGATGGCACGCATCGGCATCAAGGTAGCAAAGTTCACTGAGCCAGATAAAAAGCGCTGACTTAAGGCTGGTTCATCAAGCTGGCCCATAAAGGTTTCTTGCACCACATCAACAGCGACTAGCTCTTCATCGACACCTGCGGCTTTGACTTGCTCTTCAAGCTGTTCGATCTGCTCAGCAATACGGGTGATCACACGGCGCTCATGATCATTGCTTGGATTAAAGAAGGTATCCAGCAGCCCTTGTAACGCCACACTCCAATCAACCAAGGTCTTGGGCTCAACAAAGGACTGCCAGACGTTTTGCACATCATCAATCAGGCGGTGCATTTGCCCTAGAATCTGTGCTTCTAGCCCGCCAATTTCGCCGTAGGGCAATACGCCTTGCCAGATTTCCCCATCACCGACGCTGTAACCGAGCAACATACGTTTTAAGCCAAACAACCAGGTATTTTGTTCATTGGCACTGTTTAAGCCCAGCGACTGACGCTGAGACTGTGACAAGCCCCAACGAATATTGGCACTTTCAATCCAGTGCTTTAAACGAGCTACATCGGCTTCATTAATTCCATAACGAGCACGCAGGGCCGGAATATCGAGCAAAGATAGTAAATCGGTCGCTTCAAAGCGTGAGCGTGTGATCGACAATAAAGATTCAAAAGCTGCCACAATCGGATGCTGCTGACGAGCGCTTTGATCGGCCACATGGTATGGCAAGAAGCGCTCATCCGCATGCTCACCATATTTCGAAAAACGCCCAAACACCGCTTCGATATGTGGCACATAGACATTGATATCCGGAGCCATTATCAGAATATCTCGCGGCTCTAGGGACTCGCCTTTTTGCTGCGCTTGTTCAAATTCATTTAGTAGCAAGTCATGCAGCACTTCGATTTCACGCTGACGACTGTGAGTTTCCACAAAGCGAATGCTTTCATCGTTTGACTCAACTGGACGCTCAAGCGCTTGGCAGTCTTCTAAACTGCGTAGCTGAAAGATATCGTCTTGCAGCTGCTGCAATAAGCAATCTACTCCAGGAGCTTCAAACAAATCGATTTTGCTGTCGACAAAGAAGCGTTGATAGCTGTCCGGCTGATCTTTTTCATCCAGAGAGTGAAGGTAATCACGGCCCAGCTTGCCCCAAGAAGCCAACAACGGATTGCCGTATAAATGGGCTTCATCCAAGGAGATCTCTTTGCCTTGAGGACGCCCTTCCCGCATAGGTCGGCGGGACTTGGCTTGACGAAGTAGCTGTCGTCCTTCGATCAAATCGCCCCAGAAATATTCACTGGGGTTCATGGTAAATAATAACACCTGAGTGAAAGGCGCGATGGCTTGCAGTACTTCAAGGGTTTGATTCGGTAGCGACGAGATACCAAAGATGATCACGCGACGCGGCAAGCCTTCCAACGACTCGGCATTACGACAGTATTCAATAAAGTCTTTATGGATTTCAGAGCGGTTTACGATTTTTCGAGCATCGCCAGCAAATTCTGGATCTTGCTGGACATCTTGCACCAGATAACGCCATAGCATCGGCTGCCAAATCTGGTCTTCAGGAACTGCTTTGGATTGGCTGTTAGCCACTTCATCGCGGGTGGATAAAACGTCTAAATTCGCTTCCCAGGCTTGTAACCAGTCAGCACGGTAGACTTGGTATTGGTCATACAGTTTGGCAATACGCTCAGCCAACAGAAAACGGCGATGTTCATGGCTTTTGCCGGTGGCCATAAAGTTGAGCAAGGCGTCGTAATGACCGTCTTGATTAATATCTTCTAGGGTATTTAACAGGCGAAATAAACGCCAAGTCATAGGTTTTAAGTCAAAGGGTGACTGAGTCTCCAGCTCCCAAAACGCCGCACGATAAGCTTCCCAAATAAAACGCCCTGGCAAGGCTACATCAATGGATGCCGCAATACCGCAACCACCTTCGGAGGCATCTTGGGCAATGGCTTGCTGTAACCACTGTGCAATACCGTTACTCTGCACCAAGAACTTGTCTGTTTCGAGGGGCTCCAGCGGATAGCGCTTGACCCACTCTACCAGCACATCTTTTAAGGATTCAAGACGATTGCCTTGAATGACCATCAATCCCGTCGGCCAATTACTCACGTGACACTCCTAACCCAAATAACGATTAGCGCTATGGTACACCAAACTGACGACAGATTATGACGCTAGCAAACGCTTGTTTTAAAAATAAAAAAAGCCAGCTCGTGTTACCGAGCTGGCTTTACTCTTACTGCCATAAGAGGGAGATTAACAATTAACCATCTTGGTTAATAATGTACTCCTGATCATTAAACACCACTTTCAAGGTATCCTCAGAAGTCACAACGCCATTACCATCGGAGTCAAAGTTACTGTCAGGACCAAAGTTGGCGATGTCTTGGCCGCCAATTTTCACACGTCCCACACCACTTTCATCTTTAGCGACGGACACATTGGCGTCTAGGAACGCTTGCACCGCCGCCAAATCATTGGCATCAGTACCATCAGGAAGCTCCAATAGATCAGAGATATCCAAACGGTCTTCCTCGGCTTTGAAGTCCTGAATCGTATCCACCGATTCAGCGTTCAAGACAAAGGTATCAGCCCCATCGCCACCAGTCATGGTGTCAGATTCGATATCATTGCCACCGAACAAGACGTCATCGCCGGCACTGCCGATCAAGATATCCTCACCTTGGCTACCTACTAGGTAATCACCTTGAGCAGCGCTAGCATCATCAGCAACCAGCACCGAACTCATAATTGAGCCTTGGTATTGTAGAAGACCTTCAGGTTCAGAATCTCCAGAAGAGACCACTAGATCTGCAGAGCCGGTACTGCCGTCGATGTCCTCAAAGTTATAGGTGAAGGTTTCATCGACTACTTTAGTGATCGACTCTACCTCACGAATCCTGAAGTTATCGTTCTGTTCCGCAGCACTTGTGAAAGCAAATGCAACGTAAACGATAGAAGACGCATCTGCTGCGATCGACAATGAGGTCAAGTTATTACCTGGACCAGCCTGAGTGACTGAGATAGCCACTTCATTACCCGCCGCATCAAAGGCTGTGACTTTTACCTTATCATCACCGCTACCAGTTTTTAGGCCAGTACCATTTTGAACACCAAACTTGATCGCTGTGGCAGCCGTATCAAGCTTAATTAGGAGGGTCTCAGAAATAAAGCTATCCCCTGAGGCCTCCACATCGATTGGGTTGTTATTACCCTCACCAACGCCTAAACCGGCTCCGGTAACACTGACAAGATCTGGATCACCTGCATCCCAATCCACTTTTCCATCACCGTCCACAAACGGCACACCATGGTCAAAACCTCGAGCGTCCAATCCATCACCGTATTTTGGTGAACTAGTATCCACTTCAAAGGTATAAGTACCATCTTTATTAATGGTCAAGGTGCCTGTATCGGTTTCAATTTCAAGCTCATCTTTACCTTGAGCAAAGGTGTACTCAACACCCTCATGGGTAACAGAAGTAACACCACTAAGATCATCCGTATGCTCATCGTTATCCAATACATTGCCAGAGAAGCCGCTATCATCAACACCAACAACACCATCATCAGTGACATTAATGGTCATCAGAGTCCAGTCAGCATCGTAAGAGCCGAAGGAGGCCTGATAGTAGAATGACTCTAAGTAGCCAGTTGGGTAACTCGTATGATTAATGCTATCTGGTGCAGTATAAGTAAAAGAGCCATCTGCTTTGATGGTCAATGTACCACCTGCATCCGTCTCAACCACGAAGTCACCATCACCGTTGGCAATAATCGGATTCGATCCATCTGAGTTCAACGAAATCGCTGTGACGGTCAAGCCCGTTTCTGGCTCATCATTACCCAATACACCTAAGTCATCGGCAACGATCAAACTATCATCTTCCGACACCTCATAGGAATCAGGGTCAATATCAACATCTACAAACGTAGGAGTATCTTGATCATCTTCGGCTAAACCGCCTGAATCGGTTGCTGTCAAATCTACTGCAGGAAGCGTTTCACCATCATTCAAGGCATCCACACCCGCCTGAGTCAGAACAACATTTTCACCATTGAATGTGTAGTAGCCGTCTAAATTAGAATTTTCGGTAAAGTCAACTTCCCCATCCGCAACAGTCAAGATACCGTCTTGTGTATCGGATGCAGTAAAGGTAGCCACAACAGTCCCAGCTTCAGCTTCATCCACAACAATATCCGTTACCGCCACAACGTCGATAATTGGAGGAGTATTTTCTGGCGTTACATAGGTTGGTGAGTCAGAATCAACATCAGTGAAGTTGTTTGAATCCGTCGCAGTAAGCTGAACAGGTGGTAATGTGCCGCCATCATTCAGCTCATCAACACCTTTTTGCGTGATGACTACATTTTCGCCATCAAACTCATAATACCCGTCAGCATTCGTTCCTGGAGTGAAATCAACGCCCCCATTTGCGACACTGAGAACACCGTCTTCAATATCCTCAGCCGTAAAGGTTGCAACTGTATCGCCAGCCTCCAGACCATCTAACTCGATGCCAGTTAATGCAACGACATCGATTTCAGGCGCAAAGTTTGGTGTTCCTTGATCTGCTGCAGACTCACCATCAGAGTCGGTAGCGGTTAAACTAATCGGAGGTAAAATCACACCTTCATTTATTGCAGTCACACCAACATCAGTTAGAACGACATCACCATTTTCGTTGAACTCATAGTATCCATCGTCATTGCTACCAGGAGTAAAGTCTACACCACTACCCACACCTAAAGATCCATCTTCTGGATCACTAGAGGTAAACGTCGCAACAACCAAGCCTTCTTCAATATCGTCAGGATCAATTCCAGTTACAGCGTTGACCTGAATAACTGGCGGCTCGTTTTCGGGCTCAGGCTCGGGTTGAGGTTCTGGCTGAGGTTCTGGCTCTGGCTGAGGTTCTGGCTCTGGTTCTGGCTCAGGTTCTGGTTCTGGTTCTGGTTCTGGTTCTGGTTCTGGTTCTGGTTCTGGTTCTGGTTCTGGTTCAGGTTCTGGTTGAGGCTCAGCCAAAGGAATAATGGTTGGATCTTCCGCTACAGTAAGGGCTTCAGAATTAAATGCTGCTGTATCGTAACCATAGGTGGGACTCGCTGAAGCCCCTGAACGTGAGATATCCACTAGAACGCCACCCAAACCTGCGTCATCGGGGGCCTCACCAGCGGCCGGCGCTTCTTGTACCTGAGTCGGGTCCTGTCCTGCTAGGATTGCTTGTTGTAAGGCTGTCAGCCCTATCGCACCATCTTCTAAAAAGCCTTCTGTTACAACACCTTCAGGTGAACCTGCTGGCGTTTGCGCAAGACCGTACACTTCACTGGTAATCTCAACAGCCGACGCATCCGCTATATAAATTTCGTTTCCATCATTAAAACCAATGGTGACACTGCTTTCCGCTGCAGCTAGAACAACATCTCCCTGAAAGATCGGATCACCCATTTTCAAAGTACGCTCCTGCCCATCGACAGATTGCACTGTTACCGTCCCTTGAAGCTGGGTCACAAACCCAACTGGCTCTCCTAGATTCATAAAAGTTTGATTGTCGCTCATAGCAAGTTCCCCCGCTCGTTTTAACAATACTTTTAAAACCTAGTTGTCATCCATGTTATATTCAATAGTACTAAAGTACAGTTATCACTTATTTTTATATGTTGAAACTTTTATGCATATATAACTTCGATTAAAGAATATCAAAATAACTACCACTCTTTAGAAACAAAAAAGCCAGCTCGGTTTCCCAAACTGGCTTTGTTAGATCAACGAGTTAAAACTAGCCATCTACGTTAATAGTGTACTCTTGATCATTAAAGATCACGGTTAATGAATCGGCAGAATTCACTGAACCACTGCCATTGGAGTCAAGGCTACTATCAGGACCAAGATTCACAATATCTTGGCCACCGATCTTGACATGGCCGACACCATTTTCATCCTCAGTGACCGAAACACTTTCCTGCAAGAATGCTTCGATAGCATCACGATCATCTGCATTAGTGGTAGTAGGCAAATCCAAAAAATCAGACACATTCAGCACATCTTCAGCAGCATCGAAATCTCGAATAGAGTCGACGGATTGGCTGTTTAAAATAAAGGTATCGGAGCCATCACCACCTACCAAAATATCTACTTCGGTATCATTGCCACCAAATAAAACATCATCCCCAGCACCGCCCATGAATGTATCAGAACCCGAACCTCCAACAAGATATTGGCCATCAGATTCGTTATCTTCACTTACAAAAGCAGTTCGCTGAACAGAGCCTTCATATTGAAGAAGTCCAGAAGAACCACTAGATTGATTTTCTGACGTGATTGTCAACGTAGCAGAATCAGAACTACCATCAATGTCTTCAAATTTATATTCAAACTTCTCTTCAAAAACTGGTGTTTGAGGAGTTTCAAATGAATTAGTCTTAATACCATCAACCCTATAGCCATCACTACTCGATGAACCATTATTGGCATTGGTAGGTAAACCACTATGAGTGAAGGCAAGATAACTAATCGCAGTACTAGAACTGATCGTTATACTCTGAATAATCTTTGCATTACCGTTGCCAGGGCTGTTCTCAGATATACTAATTCCTGAAACCTCTACACCAGCACTATTAAAGGCAACCACCTTATACTGATCGTGCTCCATTCCTTGAAGACCAACATCAATAATCGTTGCACCATTAGGCAGCTTAACAAGTAAGGTCTCTGTAGTAATGTTACCTTGATTGTCTTTATTGATGTCAATCGGATCACCATTGTTGCCAGCACCGACACCTACACCAGATCCAACTTTATTTACAATACTAGAATCCGCTCCATTCCAATTTACAACACCTCCACTTATATAAGGTGTCGTACTAGTAGAAGCATAATCAAACCCTTTATATTCAGCTGTCACACTTTGTGTCGAGGTAGTCCAACTGCCTGCAGGGGCAGCATCCGCTACAAACTCATAGGTACCGTCTTTATCAATGGTTAATTTCCCATGATCAGCATCAATCACAAGAGTATCTTTACCATCGAATTTCGTTTCCGTACCCTTGTAGGTAACAGAAATGAGCTTATCCGTTAAATCATCAACATGTTGATCGTTATCTAAGACGCTTTTACTACCTGATGAAGCGACCCCATTTTTAACTTGTTGTGAATCATCAACACCCGTTACGCCTTCGTCAGTAACTTTGATGTTTACTTTAGTCCAGCCAGTTGAACTTGAGCCATCTGAAGTTTGGTAATATAACGTTTGTGTGTAACCACTTTCATTCCCAGTATGGTTGTATTGATTAGGTGCATTATAAGTAAATGTACCATCTTCATTAATAACTAACTTACCAGTAAAGCTACCGCCCTCAACCGTAAATTCACCATTGCTTATAGTCAGAGGGTTAGAACCATTAGAATCCAAAGAAACCCCAACGATTTTAAAACCTGCACTCAAGCCGTCATTTGACAGGACGCTAGAGTTACCATTTTTTAAATTACTTGTGTCTTTACCTTCAGCAACCTCAATAGAATCCTCCTGAGGAGCCGGTGCAGGCGTAGGTGTTGGCTCTGGAGTCGGCGTAGGTGATGGCTCTGGAGTCGGCGTAGGTGACGGTTCTGGAGACGGCGTAGGGGATGGTTCTGGAGACGGCGTAGGGGATGGTTCTGGAGACGGCGTTGGCTCTGGAGCTGGTTCTACTACTGGCTCAGGCTCAGCTGTTGGAGGAGTATCATTATTTAAAGCAATGATAGCTTGATCATCCGTTGTAACTGCAAATCCTCTGTTCGCCGCGGCAGTATCGTAACCATAAGTTGGGATAGCAGATAAGCCAGATCGAGCAATATCAACCGTTACACCAGCACCGTCTTCTACTGGTGTTTCACCAGCGGCCGGAGCTTCTTGTACCTGAGTCGGGTCTTGACCATCTAAAATAGCTTGTTGCAGAGCACCAAGATCAGCTACACCTTCCGCTAAGAACTCTTGAGCTGGAACTTCTTGAATAGGGGCATGAGTTAAACCATACACTTCATCATTGATCTCTACCGCAGAGGAATCCGCTATATAAATATCCGTGCCATCTGTAAAACTAATGGTGACACTCGCATCCGCAGCAGCAAGAATGACATCCCCTTGGAAAATTGGATTTCCCATCTGCAAAACACGCTCTTGCCTGTCGGCAGATTGTGCATGAACAATGCCTTGAAGTTGTGAAACGAACCCAACAGGTTCCCCTAAAGATAGAGTAGTTTGGTTGTCGCTCATATAAGCTCCTTGCTTGCTAGCATCAGTAATAACTAAGCTATTCCTAAGAACGACCAATTCCTATTGTACCGAAGTACATTTTTTGAACACAAACTCTATAAAAGCCGCCATAATCCACAAAATCAGCTCTTATAGTCCATAAAACCAAAAAAACCAGCACGATTGCTCGAGCTGGTTTTTTGTTTGTTATCTAGAGTGATATTTACAATTATCCGTCCTGATTAATCGTAAACTCCTGATTATTAAAGATCACGGTTAAGCTGTCATTCTGCACATTTACAGAGCCATTCCCATCTGTATCAAATGTACTATCTGTACCAAAGGATGCTACCTCTTGACCAT
Organism: Marinomonas sp. HM11-D; assembly: GCF_057626615.1. NCBI lineage: Bacteria > Pseudomonadati > Pseudomonadota > Gammaproteobacteria > Oceanospirillales > Oceanospirillaceae > Marinomonas > Marinomonas sp. HM11-D. The sequence continues at coordinate 408,191 of NZ_JBMMKT010000004.1, forward strand.
CAACCTTAAGATGATTAATACCAGAAACATCTTGCGAAACTTCAACTTTGGAATCCAAGAATGCCTGAACTGCTTCTAAATCTTCAGAATCGGTTTCAGGTGGTAAGTCTAATAAGTCCGAGATATCCAACGCATCTTCAGATGAATTGAAATCTTGAATGACGTCAGTAGAGCTACTGCTTAAAACAAATATATCCTCACCAGCTCCACCCACTAAAGTATCAGTCTCAGTATCATCACCACCAAACAACACATCATTACCAGAATTTCCCAGCAGTGTGTCATCATCTGCACCACCAATTAGATAATCATCAGCGTCAGTACCAACTAGCGCACCTGCATCCGAACTACCCGCCACATCATCATTCATTCCATTAGTATTAGCTTTAGCAATCAAGTCAAACTGACCAATATCGTTGCCGTCTTTGCTAATTACCGTTAGATCAGAGATGTTAGAAACATTACCTGTGACAGCTACAGTGTATGAACCATCGTCATTTATAGCTACATCAGTACCGGCCTGTTGTAGCTGAGCATTTGCAGGGACACCGAAGATATCGATGGAATCCAGCTCCTCAGTCTCCACCAAATGCTCAACAGTAACAGACACTGCATACCCTGTAGCACCAAATGCCGCAGCGTTACCGATAACGACACCATCACTAAACTTGAAGTTTTCGAAGTTCACAAACCGTGATTTGATACCATCAACATCTGCCTGATAATCAGTGAAACTGTATTGCTTGAACCAAACTGAATCAGTGCCGCTACCACCATCAATCCAAACAATATTGCTGCCACTCTGATCTTTAATTAACCCATCAAAAACCAGAATATCATCATCAGATCCAAGATCCATGGAAACTTTTGAATATATGTCACCATTAACGTATACAGTATCTGCTCCAGAGTCACCTTTAAGATCGTTATAACCTTTTAAATCGCCATCAATCTTGACTCTATCATCACCTGAATCAAGCTGAATAGTCGAACCGCGATTTAGACTTCCGCCTAGATGCAGCACATCATCACCTTGCCCCATATCTAAGTGAACAGATGAGTAATAACTTCCAGCATCACCGGAAATAGCAACAAAATCATCCCCACTACCTGCATGAATAGTGCCCTTAGCATCATCAGCAACAAATAGAAGATCGTTACCTTCTCCCAAATTCACATAGCCACTATCATCACCAAAAGCAAGACGATCATTTCCAGATCCCGTTTGTACAGTTCCTAATCCATATTCACTGTCACCGATGTAAATATCATCGTTACCGCTACCTGTGACGACACTCTGGCCAGATGAGATTTTACCAGCAACAAATATATCGTTATCACCATTTTGGGCATTTAAATAGCCGTTTACATCGTGATTGACAACTACTCGATCATTTGCTGAACCAAATTCCTTCCAAGAATAGTTCCAAACTTCATAACTAGGATTCGAAACAACATCTGACACTAAAGTACTTCCCGAAACACTAGAAGCAAAACCAGCCCAATTACTGCCAGACCAACTTGATCCTGAGCTAGAAGAATCATCTAACATATCAAATGATGTAACTTCAACTGTGACTTTAGCGCCCTTGTCATTAGTTAATGCCGCTGCCAAGTCAATATTGACGGTTGCGATACCAACACCACCCTTGCCATCACTAACCGTGTACTTAAATGAAGCATCCCCGACACTACCTGTCGTTGGTGTAAAGTAAACCTTACCATCAGCACCAATCAGCGCGTACCCATTAACGGCTTCATCAACAGATACAATATGCAAAGTATCTTCATCAATATCATGGTCATTGCTTAACAATGCTGCGGCTTCGATTACTAACGTATGGCCGGATACACCATTCACATAATCATCAGCTGCGACTGGAGCATGATTCACATTTTCTAGAACAGACACATCGATAGTCTTATCAGCTAAAGCGATATCACCGTTTAACTCAGTAGAAGTGGCAGTAAAACTTAAAGAAAACTCCCCAATATAATCAATAGGCGCTTTAACCGTTAGTCCAGCATAGTCAAAATCTGACACATCTATCGACTGATTCGCAGCAGTGAATGTAACTACATGCACACCATCAGTTAAAATAGTTCCCACTGGTGCACCAGAAACAGTTACTAAATGCTCTTCAGATCCATCTTGATCTACGAAAGATATAGAGAACTTTTCAAGTGGTATATCACTGTTTTTCTCACCTTCGTTTACTGAGTAAGCAACATAGTGATCGACTTTACCATCCTCTATTACGGGGCTACCTAGTCGCACCCCTGACTCTTCAATAGAAGCAAGATCTTTGTAAAGAGAGTAGTTTTCGGTATTAATTGACGTTGTTTTACCACTAATCACCTCAGTGATATATATATCATAGCTACCTGATCCATCCTGATTATGATGCGCTATTTCAATTGGATAATAACCAGTAGTCTCAACTGTGAATGTACCACTACGAACCATTCCAGCAGCGTCTGCCCAATGCGCATCGGCAACAATCTCGCTACCTAACTTGATATACAAACTATCATCAGCATCACCGCTAAATTGATACTCTGTATCCGCGTTAAGGAACATAAAGCCCTTAATCAAATTTATGGTTTCTTCAGGCTCTGAATAAGACCACGCAGAAGTACCAGTTAGGCCTTGAATCGTTGTAGGCTCAGTAGCGGCCGTATTATTGGAAGTGAAATCTGAAATAAATTTCTCCAATGCAGCAACATCGCTGATACCACTGCCACTCCAACCTTGTACACTCCATAAATCAGAGCTAGCGTAAGCATTAGTCCACTGTTGGATAGTAAGACCGTTACCACCAATAGGGTTACTGTCGATATCCGTAAACAACGGTGCATCAGCTACAGCATTGACTTTAATCTCAAATGTACTTGTTTCACCCTCAGCAGAATTCACTTTGTAAGTCACGCTAGGCATTGTGCCCGACCAGTTAGCTTTAGGGTCAAAGCTGTAGGATCCATCTGTTTGGATCGTTAGCTGACCGCCCTCAAAATTAACTGTTGCCCCATTGCTAGCATCTAAAACAGTTTCAGTCCTATCAATGGCAATAGAATAGATAGAGGATGCACCACTATCGTTGGCAAGAAGGCCTTCCGAAGCTGACACCGAAATTGACTCATCTTCATTAATACTACGAACATCAGCCTGTAAACGTGAAACATCGCCCTGCCCGATGGTTAATGTACTAAATGCCGTATCACCATCTTGGTCTTTAACATGATAAGTAAAGACTTCATTCACCTCAGCGTTCGGATATTGAATAGATTCAATCTCACCAATACGGAACTGATCGTTATGACCTGCTCCGTCAGGGAAAGTAAATGCTACGGCTGCAATTGCTAAAGAGCTTGATGTCACAGTGACTGAAGTATTATTGCCATTCCCTTCGACGAAATACGAAACGCCATCGATCTGATTACCATCGCTATCAAAAGCAACAACTTTAATATCATCCTGGCTATTCAAATTATGCGCTTTGAATTCTATTGAAGTGGCTGCCGTATCTAACTTGAATACCAGAGCCTCACCACCATCTTTCGAATTATCAATCGGGTTGTTATTTCCATCACCAACACCATAGCCTTTCGGCATGCTATTCACGAGGTCAGCACTACCTTTGGACAAATCAAGCTGGTTACTATCGTTCACGAAAGCAACGCCATAATTAAAGCCATACAATTGGTAACCAGCACCTTCACCCCATTCCGGCGAAGCATCGCCGGCTAAATCAAAGGCTGCAAATGTGTATTCTCCATTTTTAGCAATCGTTAACGTACCGCTGTCAGTAACTATTACTAGCGAATCTTGATCATCCCCAAACACATACTCATCAGAACCGTAAACTACTTTAGTGAGTTCCGTTGCATCGGTGAAAGTATCGTTGCTTAACACATTCCCCTGAGCTTGATTTGAGCTAGTCGTAGCAACCACAGCACCAGTTAGATCAGTACCAAGATCAACTGAATCAGCAACAGCATTCACCGCGACATCGCTCACATCAATAGTGACCGTTGCCCATTCAGAGTCATCTTTCCCATCTGACACTTTATAAGTAAACGAAACGCTCTCAACATTAGAAGCACCATGCTCTAAAACAGGCGCTTCATAGGTGTAAGTACCGTCGGCAGCCACTTTGATGACTCCCAAACTATCAGATTGAATGGTTAAGAAGCCATCAACAAACTTATCTGTCGCACCTGAACCAGCGGAATCTAACGCAATACCCGACACCGTCAGTGCGTCATTTTCCTCATCCGTAAAGTTGTTGAGCAGAGACCCCGATGCATTAATTGTAAATGATTGACCCTCAACAACTTCATGATTAGGTATCGTCCCTGTCCAGACTGGCA